>JAQYER010000034.1 GCA_028723545.1 Caryophanales bacterium | reverse complement strand
ATATTTCTTCTCTTGTTAAGATTCCTCCATCTCGTTTTTTTGTTATAATATCAACCATTCTCATAAAAATTACCTCTTTGAATTAGAAAAATTATAACATATACAAAAAATAGATAAAATCTATATTTTGCATATCAATTTAGTTGTAATATACTATTTTTATATGGATTTTGAAACACATTTAGAAAAATATTTACCAAAACAAGAAATTGATAAATTAATAAATTCTTTTAATGATAAAGAGCAAAAAGCTTTATATTTAAATACTGAAAAAATGTCAAATGAACAATTTGAACATCTATTTCCGTTAGTGAAAAAACATCCAATTGTTGAAAATGCGTATTTGTATGATAAAGATGTGTATGATTTTGGTAAATTAGACTATTTTGATTTAGGTGTTTATTATATTCAAGAGCCATCCGCGATGCTTGTTTCATATTTTTTAAATCCCAATGAAAATGATCTAGTGTTAGATTTATGCGCTGCACCGGGAGGCAAAACTTTTATGTCGTCGCGATTAATGATGAATAAGGGGCAAATAATCGCTAACGATTTATCAAAAAGTCGTGCCCAAATATTATTGTCTAATGTTGAAAGAATGGGACTTAAAAATGTTATTGTCTCATCGTTTGATTTTGCAAATTATTACCATTTATTCATCGAAAAATTTGACAAGATTATTTTAGATGCACCTTGTTCTGGAAGTGGAATGTTTAGAAAAGATGAAAAAATGAAATTAGATTGGTCAATGCAAAAAGTATATGCAAACGCTAATATTCAATCATCTTTAATTTCTATGTGTGCCAAAATGTTAAAAAAAGGTGGAAAATTAATATATTCTACTTGTTCTTATTCATATGAAGAAGACGAAGAAATTATTATTAATTTTTTAAATGAACATAATGATTTCCATCTTATTGATATTAATCAAAATAACCCACTATTTTACCAATCAGATAATTTAAAAGGTTCAATTCATCTTTTCCCATATCTTTATCCAGGTGAAGGACATTTTATTTGTTTATTACAAAAAGATGGAAATGCAAATAAAACAACATTTAATAAAATTAATTATCAAAGAAATTGTATTAACGAAAATAATAAAAAAGTAGTTGAAAATTATATTATCAATACTAATATTAATGAAAAATTTTTATCGAAATGTTTAAGACCAGGATATTTTATTTCCACTCAAACGAAAGATAATATTATTCCTAGCCACCATTTCGCTAAATCAATTAACGATTTTCAATATATAAATTTAGATGATGAACAATATAAAAAGTATATTCACGGTGATTCATTTCCATATGATGAAAAAAATGGATTTTATGTTGCAAAATATAAAAACATTAATGTAGGTATTGTTAAAATCGTTGATAAAATTATTAAAAATTATTATCCAAAAGGACTTAGGCGTTAAAATCTCTTAAATCAGATTCGATCGCTAATGAATAACACTTTTTAGACATCTTTATATCTTTTAGATATAACAAATCTTTCTCTCGCATTTTTAATATTTCATTATCAATTAGTTTTTGACATTTCGATGCAAAATCAAATGAATTATGCTTTTCAAATTCTTCTGGCAAAATTGGGTTTAATACACTAATTTGAACAGGGAATTTTTTCATATTATATTTTGTTGGCACTAAACGAAAAGCCCCATAAATAGCAACTGGAAAAATCGCTATTCCAGCTTTCATGGCGATTTTAAATGTGCCAGCTTTAAATGCTAAACATTTTGTACCTGGGATTTTATTTCGAGTTCCTTCTGGGAAAATTGTTACATCAGGTCCATTTTCATCTTTGGCAATTTTCATCGCTTGATTTAATGTTCTCATTTGATTTAATAAATTATCGCGATCTAAAAATAATCCATCAATTACTTTGACAATTTTTCCAACAAATGGATATTTTTCAACTTCTTTTTTTGCAATAAACATAATAGGCTTTTCACATTCAGCAATAAAAGCTAAGCAATCAATTGCTGATAAATGATTCATAATAATTAATTTTTTACCTTGATAATTCAAATATTGTTCCAAACCTTCGGTGTGAATATCAATATGCCAATGTTTTAAGACATGCAAAATTAACGTCCTTACTGCGTTATAACGTTCAGTAATTGGATATTTTTCCTTATTTTTAGCCATTTTGCAAATTTTTGGCCATTTAATTAATATGTACCAACCACATGTGAATATTAAGCGAATATATTTGATCATTTTTTATTTAATTTTCGATTAATCGATGCTCCTCGGCGATGATTACTATTCCATAACCATCTATGTTCTCAATTCTACCACTTATTAACACTGTTTTACCACAAGGAAGTTGCATTATTTTTGCACATCGATCTCTTGTCCAATGAGTTAATAAAAATGTGTCAATATAATTGCTATTATTATCTTTAATTTCTTTCACAATTTCGATCTTTCGAATATTATCACTAACTTTTTCTTTTAATTTACCAATTAGAAAAACGCTATTAGTCATAAAAAATGCCTCCAATAATAATATTGTGGCACATCTTAAAATTTTCTATTCTCAAATTTGTTATTCTTTAACAATTAAATATGAAATAGGTGGAACCATCGCATTATTAATTTTTAGATTGGTATTAATAATTGATTTTTTATCTAAAATAATTAATTGTTTATCTTTATCAAAACTATAATAAATCGTATCCAAAGAAGGATTTAATAAAATATGTGTTTTTATATCTCCGTCTTTTAAATTAATAACTATTCCTTTATTGATATCAGTATAAGTAACGACATCTTTAATTTCTAAAGCGTTATCAATTTTATATATTGGTCTATTTTTGCGATGTAAGATTAAATTTCTCATCAATGTTGCTTTATCAAAGCGTTCATCTAATAAATCATAATCAAAATTATTAAATTCATCACCTTCATTATATGTATTATGATGGTTTTTCTTTGAAAAACCAATTTCTTGTCCAGCATGAATAAAACACACTCCAATAGACAATAATAAAGTCTTATTAAATAAATCTAAATATTTTAAAACAATATCATCATCAATTAAATTCATCGATTCTTTAATTGTGTCAAATAAAGCACAATTATCGTGACATTCTAAATAATTAACAGATTGAGATGGGAATACAAATAATGATGGATATGTTAAATTTGTTACACTTCCAGAAAAAACAAATTTAAAACCTGAAGCAAAATTTTGATTGCCTAAAACAAAGCCGTTTTCCGTTTGTTGAGGTAATGAGCCTATTCCTTTAACAATATTGCGATAACGGTCGTTAAAATAGCCGATTTCTGGTATTTCTTTCGCGTTTTCTAATGTTAATAATTTGGAATAATCATGGCATTGACCACCCATTTCCCATCCTTCACCATAAAAATAAATATCAGGACGAATCTTTTTCATTTTGCGATAAGCAATTGAAATCGTATTGATATCAATTAACCCCATTAAATCAAATCGAATTGCGTCAACACCTAAATCTCGAATTAAATATGTTAATGAATCGATAATCATTTTTCTCGCCATAAAGCGTTCACTAGAAAAATCCGCTCCACAACCACAATGATTTTGGAATTTCCAATTTGGCTCTCTTCTAAAATAATAATAAGGGACTAATTTTTCTAAAATTGATGTTTTTGCATTATATAAATGGTTATATACAACATCAATTGATAAACGAATATTGTTTTCGTGTAATTTAGATACTAATTTAAGAAAATCTTCAACAACTTGTGTTGGATCTAAATAATTTGAAGAATATGAACCTTCTAAGACAAAATAATGTGATGGATCATAGCCCCAATTATATTTTTCAGAAGGATTTTTTTCATTAATTGTGGCGATATTAAAAATTGGTTGAAGTTGCAATGTAGTAATTGATAAATATTTTAAATAATCTAATCCAGCTGGATGATTGTTTTTAGTAGTTCGATTTTCTTCAGCTAAACCGATAAATTTTCCTTTATTAACAATATTAGAATTATGATGAATTGTCATATCGCGAACATTTGTTTCATAAATAATGTGTTCAATTCGATTTAGTGGAGTTAATTTATCAATATTTAAATCAATATTAAATTGTCTTTTTGAAGCGACAGAAAATTCTAAATTATTAAATCCATATTTTGAATAAGGATCAGCCGCTACAACTTCTTTTCCATTGATAATAGCGACATAACGATAATATAGATCATCGTTTAAATTATTAATGACAGTTCTAAAAATGCCTTTATCTTCTCTAGTCATTTCTTGTCTTAATAAGTTTTCATTATATTTAAATTCGACATAAACTTTTGTTGCGTGTGGACACCACAAAGTAAATTGAAAACTGTTATCTCCTAAATAAACATTACCTAAATCATCTTTATCATAAGCAAAAATATTATCAAAATCAGGTAATAATGATGAAGGAGTAACATCAATTCGAATTAATGAATTATTAATATGTAAAAAATAATCTTTTCCTAATTTAATTTTATTGTTTACATAAAAATAATAAACATGATTAGGCTTGATATAATGATAATCTTTATAAAAACATTCAGCGTATATTTCATCATCATTGATGACATAAATTGGCTGTTCAGAAATTTCATTTGGTGAAACGATTTTAATAACGTCCCAATTCGCTAAAAATACATCGATTTTTTTCATAATTTTACAATCGCCACAGCGTAATCTCCATCATGAGAAATAGATATTTCATATTCACGATTTTGATATGTTAATGTAGGCGCTCCAGATGATTTATATAATATTTCTATTTGTTTAAAAGAAGTTTGATCAATTCCTTTTTCAATCGCTTTCATAAAAGCTTCTTTTCCAGCGTATCTACCTGCTAAAAATTGGATTTTATTTATCCCTTTTTGATTATAAATTTCTAATTCTTTGTCAGTTAATATCCCTTTGGCTAATAAATCAGGATTTTTAATGCGGGATATTTGAACAATATCAATACCAATTCCCATATTATTCATCCCTAAATACTATTTCTGTTTGTTCGACAGTGCCAACTCCTTGTTCATTTAATGGAGCTTTAATTAATACTTTAGACCCACGTCCAGGAACATCTGTTAGATCTAAATAACCATCACTTCTAAGACGGTTAAACATCTTTCCAGCGCGATTAAATCCAATTCCGTATGTTCTTTGAATTAAAGAAATTGAACAAAATTCACGACTTTGAATATCAGTTTTGATTATTTCGTATAATTGGTCATCACTAGATGCTTTTTCTAATTCGGATTGGTTAACCATCGTTGTTGGTTGTATATCTTTGTTATGATTTGTTAAATCATTAAATTCATCCCAATACATTGGTTGGTAATGATTTCTTAAAAATGAACAAACATTGTTAATTTCAATCGTATCCATATAGCAAGATTGAATACGAGTTAATTGATTTCTCGCTAATTTAGGTGAATCGATAAGCATATCACCATTTCCTAATAAAGATTCCGCTCCAGAACGATCTAAAATAACGTTTGAGTCAACTGCTGTTTTAACTGAAAGAGCAACACGAGTTGGTAAATTAGCTTTAATAACGCCATTAATAATATTAACTGATGGTCTTTGAGTAGCAATAATTAAATGAATGCCAGTAGTTCTCGCTTTTTGAGCTAATTTTAAAACATTACCAGATATTTCTTTACAGTTTTCACTTAAATCGGCGTATTCATCGATAACTACGACAATTGAAGGCAATATTTCATATCCTAATTTTGGAGCGTTCTTATTATATTCTTTTAATTCACGTACACCGACTGATTGGAAAATTCTATTACGATGTTCCATTTCATCAACTAATTTGCATAAAGCAACATTAGCTTTTTCTGGTTCATAAATCATTGGGCAAATAAGATGTGGAATTTTCTTATAAAAAGTCATTTCTACGCCTTTTGGGTCAATTAATAATAATTTTAAGTCTTCTGGGCGATTTCTCATAATTAATGAAAGAATGACAGAATGAATAAAAACTGATTTACCACTACCAGTTGTGCCACCCACTAACATATGAGGAGCGTCACTAACTTTCAAAGTAATAATTTTTCCGGAAATATCTTTACCAAATGGACAAGATAAATCTGGAACATTATTAACAACTGGTGGCATTGTTTTTAATGATTCATATAAACCAACATTTGAACGATGTAAATTTGGAATATCAAGACCAGATGTATTTTTTCCAATAACTAATTGGTTAAATAAGACATTAACACCACCTAAACGAACTGAAATGTCATCTAAATTTTTAGAAATAACATTAACAGAAACACCTTCGTTCATTTTAATATCTAATCTTGTGACAGCAGGACCGATTGTATATCCAGTAATAGTTGCCCCAATTTTAAGTTCTTCAAAAATGGCTTTTAATAATTCAATTTGTTCTAAACAATATTTAACATTTTCTTCGTGAAGTGAATTTGATTCGTGAGGTTCAAGAAGTGATAAAGGTGGATAAACATAATCTCCTCTTGGAGTAGCTTTTGGAATGTCTACATCTATTTCATCGTCATCATCCCAATGTAAAATTTTCTTTTTTGGTTGAGGTTGAATATATTAATTATTATTTGTTGGTGATGGAATAGAATTATTAACTGGTGAAGAAACTTGTTTAATAGGCTCGATTTTGTTATTTTCAATTATTTTTTCTGGTTCCTCTGGCACAATTTCCTCAATTAAATCATCTTGTTGTTCAATTATATTATCGTTAACATTTTGTTCAGTTTGAAGATTAAAATCTTCAATTGTATCATCGTTATCAAAATCAAATGATGATTCATTAGTTTCTAAAATATTATTCGGAGTATTTAAATTTAATTGATCATTTGAATAATTTTTGTTTTCTTTAATTAATCCAATTGTGTTATCGGATAAAACATTTTGGAAACCATTATCAAAATTTTGATATTGATGATTATTTTCTTCTTGAACAACATTATCATTTGAAAAAGGCTCATCATTATCAAAATCAAAACGCGCTTTTTGGATTGTGTGTTGTTTATTAAATGATTCCATTGTTTTTTCTAACAAATCATCACTATTACCATTATCATATTTTAATAAAGAATCATTAACTTCATCTTCATCATTAATACGATATTTTGAATATATATTTGTTTCAGTCGTTGGAGAAATTAAATGTTCGATAGATTCTTCATTATTTTCAATAATTTCATTTTGTTTATGTTCTTCTTTTTGAACTTTCTTTTCTTTTTT
>JAQYER010000033.1 GCA_028723545.1 Caryophanales bacterium | reverse complement strand
TTGGAATATTTAAATACTCCGTCAAAATTTTATTGTAGAGATATTGGCCTAAGAAATGTTAGATTAAATTTTAGAGAACAAAATAAAGGTTTTTTAATTGAGAACTGTGTATACAATGAATTAAAAACCAGGGGATACGATGTTGATGTCGGTTTTATTGAAAAGAAATTTAAAGATAAGAATGGAAAATGGCAATATAAACAAAATGAAGTTGATTTTATCGCGAGAAAATATGATAAGCAATATTATATACAGGTTGTTGATCAAATGCCAAAAGATGGTCATGAGGAAAATGAATATGAATCATTACGGAGTGTTCCAGGATCATTCAAAAAACTATTAGTTGTTAACGATAATTTTATTGAATACACTAATAATGATGGTATTTTGATTATTTCATTAGAAAAGTTTCTTTTGGATAATAGAAGCTTAGATATATAAGGTTAGCGCAGATCAATAGGAGCATTTGTTTTTATTGATAATGTTACAATAAAAACATTATCTATAAAGATACTATTATCCTGTGATAGAGCCAAAAATCTAGGAGAGGAATTTATCATGTGATGAATAAATCTAATTTATTTTGTGGCAGATGAATTAATTTTAAGTCTTTAAAATCTGTTTCTTGTATTGAGTGGAATACGATTATCGCAGCCTTTATTTTTATTATGTTCTGAATAGACATATTAGTAGAATAGGTTTGATTCAAATGTCAAACCTATAATTTATCTTTGTGGCGCCCCAAATAGGACTCGAACCCATAACCCCTTGGTTCGAAGCCAAGTACTCTATCCAGTTGAGCTATTGGGGCGTGTTTATTATTATACGCTAAAATTTGTTTTTTAGTAGATAATTCAGTGTAATATGACATTTCAAGCATGACTAATAAAATACCGTATAATAAACCTGGACCAACATTTGAAAAGAAGCAATCAAATAATGAAGCACATAAAAACGCTCCAATAGAGCAACATATCATCGCTTTATGAATAGTAGGCTTTTTAAAGAAAGTAAAATAAAATTCAAAGCGATGGAAAAGATACGCTAATAAGCCAAATATTCCACATGAAGCAAATATTTGAATGAAGGTATTATGCCATCTTGGAGGGAAAAATCCGGTCGCAAAATTAAATGATATTTCACCTTTACAAGCATACCAACCATTACCAAATAATGGATGGGTTAATCCTAATCTAATTCCTTCTTTATATAATAATATTCGGTTTGTTGAAAATTCATTTAAATCTTCACTATTTTTAATTGTTTCAATTAATCGATCAAAAAAGATATGAAAGAAATCGTTATAAAATACTGGGATTAATATTCCTAATGTAATAGCGATTCCACCTAATGCACATATATTTTTAATTCGTTGCATTTTCTTTGTAACAATTAATAAAACAATAAATAAGACAATAGACGCAGCAAAACAAGTAATCATTGCCCCACGAGATTCAGTTAGACATACCCCAAACAAAGTAATAATCATTAATAACAAAGGAATCCAAGGTTGTTTTTTAGTTATGGCTAAATAAATAAATCCCGCTAAAGAGAAAGTTATTTGCCCACCAACATTATTTGATACTCCCCAACCAGTGAAAAAGTTTTCATTTTTTTCATATCCATAAATTAATTCTGAAACATTGAATTTTGTGCATATCGTTTCGATTATCGCGACAAATCCAACCGTAATTACTAAATAAGCAAAATAATCTTTTTTATGATTTCTCCAATCAATTAAATAAAAGAACAAGAAATATGTTATTCCAATTGATAATATTTGAACTAAACCAAAAAACGCGGTTTTACCATTGAAATCAGGAGTGAACAATCCACCTAAAATATAAAATATTCCAAGAATTACAAACCCTAATGTTTGGCGAGGAAATTGATACACTCTTTTACGGAAAATAATATCGACAATTAATCGTGATATAAGCGATAATGCACATATTATTACAACAACAATAAAATTATTAATAAATGTTGGATTAGCGAATAATGATTTTTCAATTAATGTATTATTATTAATCCGAGAAAAAGACATATATCCCATCGCGAATGGCGGGATAGCAGATGTCATATCATTACATAATAAACAAGGAATTAGTCCACAAAGAATTGCAATAGAATAATAAACATATATTTCAATTGCAAATACTTCTGAACACACAATTAAAACGCCAATAAAAAAAATAAACCAAATCGAAGAAGTAAATTTAGACAAAAATTTAATAAACGGATTGTCTTTCAATTTTGGAATAAAATATAAAAGCATATAGATATAATAATATTATTAATATTAAATTAAAAGAAAAAAAGACAGCCTCTCTTTGCTGTCTCCCACATCACTTCACTGAAGCTTTTTATTAAAACTAAATTTTTAATAAAAGTGGCTTTCAGAGGCAGAATGTATTCTGCTTTTGCCTTCTTCTTAGTTAATCCAGTTTTTGTTTTGAGAATTAATTCCTCATTTTTTGTTCTGGATCGCTTTTAATTATTATTCCCAGAAGCGTCTTTCGAGGTTCTTGAATAATAATTATTGCGACTTGATGTCGCTCTGCCTTTGTCTATAGAGATTCACTATTAATGGGATTAGTCTTCCGAAAGGTTACTTCATCTTCATTAAGTCACAGTTCATTCACAAGATTCGTTGTTATCCTTACGAATAAGTCCTTCATCTTGTGCCTTAGCAGAATTCCTTCTGCTCTCTCTACGTCGTCTAGTTTGGCTCGCTTTTCTTCGTTCTTAATAAATTAAGAATTTTGGTCCAGGTCAACGCTTAGTTACGAAGTGGGTAATTCTCATTTCTGGGAATTATCAGAGGCTTCGCACTATTCTTTAATATCGCTATTAAAGATCGCTAGATGGTCAAAGGTGCAAATAGTTGTGCGTCCTTTCATATTCCTTCCGGAAAATGCGGGTCATGCATCCTATTTGGCGCTCTGCCTTGCGCTTGTTCCTAATTTCTTAGGTCGATGAGCTCTCTTTGGGGCAGTTCCAAGTTTTAATAAGTTACCTTATTTATTTTCTTGGACTATCCAATGGGTTCCGGGTTCTGAACTATCCTCTATTATAGGATAGCCCTTTCTCGTTGGTGTGATTAGATACGTTTCTTCTTTTTCTTACGAAATTGAAACTCGTTTTCTAATTTTACCTTGTGGGAATTAATAATTATTAGTTATCAATGCCCACCTTATTTTTCCAAATAAGGCCATTGGTAAGATAGGTTTTCCTGACGTCTCTTTGCTCAATTGCTTCTCGCGAAGCTTTCGATTTTTGATCGTCTCAGGTTATGATGCTGCACATTTTAGTCCATAGGACTAATTTAAGAGATTTTTCAACCCCTTTTTAAGTGCAGGAATTTAATATTAATGCTAATAAAAATGTTTGTCAACAACTTTTTTTAAATTTTTTTATTTTTTTAAATTCGTGATATTTAATTACATTGGCATGATATATATTTCTAAACCATACCCATATGAATGTTTAAATTGAATTCCATGATCTTGATATTCACTTTGTTGACCAGGGAAAGCGAAATATCCATATTCATCATATTCACTATTATCAATTAAATAGCCATTATTAATTAATATTTGTTTATATTCTTCTTCACTTGTATCATAAGCATTTTCGATTGAGATATAAGCATATTGATATCCTTCATCGTCCACTAATAATTCCGCATAATATGTATAACCTTCAACATATAAAGATGGAATATCGTGGCCAAGTAATCTATTAACGATATTGGTTGGCCATTTATTCGTGTCATAATGAACATAATTATATGCAAATATTCCTAAAGCATATTTTCCATTATGCATTCCTTCTAAGAATTGGATTTCAATCGCATCAACATCATTAATCCATCCATCTGCATAATAAATTGTATATGTAATGATATTATAGTTTTCATCAAATGCTGATTCTTGCCCACTAGTAATTAAATATCCTTCATTTTGGCAAATTGAAGCATATTCAATTGTTAAATCTTCAGATGTTTTATCATCATATTCATAAACATAAATACACACTAAAGGATCACCATAATTATCAGTAGTTAATTCAAGATCAAATCCTTTATTTTCAATATATGGAAGATCAACTCCTAAATTAGAAATAATTGTTTCTGCGTATTCATCTCCCCACTTAGAAACATATTTTACACTAGTGTCATCTATTGATGTTGTTGATGAGCTAGTCAAAGAGGATGAAGAATCACATGAAGTGACAATTAATGCACTTGATAATAATAAAAATAATTTATTTATAAATTTCATATCATTCACCTTTAAGAAATAACATCAAATACGATTGTATCACCAATATTGAAAATACAATCTCCGTCATAATAAGTAACACTAGTAATTGCTGTTCCATCAAAATTGACAATTAATTGATATCCATTTGTGTCTTCAAAATAATAATCATTTCCAGAAGTGGAAACATATTCAAAATTATAACTACTTCCACCAATATCAGAACAAATTTCACCCGTACCATCGGCTTTTAATGTTAATGAGCCACTTATCGAATCTTCTATTGAACAACCAATTGAATACGTTCCAACCATATTAGAAGGTAATACGGATGATGATTTAGGTTGAATTGTTAATTCTATTGAACCAAAAACAGTTGAATCATATTTAGATATTGCTTTAATCGTTACTGTTTTATTTTCAGCAACTGTTTTAGCAGTAACTAAACCTGAAGAAGAAACAGTCGCAATAGATGTATTAGAAGATTCCCAAGTTAATGTTTGATCATCAGCGTTACTAGGATTAATAGTTGCGACTAATTGAAGAGTTTTACCTGATTGAATTTCATTATTTCCAGTTGATGAAGTGACTGTAATTGATGAAATCAACACTCTTTCATGAATGTCGAATACAACTGATTTTGTAACATTTGATTTAATTAATGTGG
>JAQYER010000032.1 GCA_028723545.1 Caryophanales bacterium | reverse complement strand
GATTTTTTATTAGTTGACGCTGGTGAATGCTTTCTAGTCGCGTGGAATATTTTATCAGCTTGGTTTGTTATTACTTTATATAAAAAGAAATGGCTAGTTCAAATTGATAAAACTAGTTTCTTTAATTTATATCTATTGCTTGGATTATTAGTTATATTTGTTAATCTTCTTCGCTTTTTAGGACCAACTGATTTTCATGCGCCTGTTCATCAATATTTAATCGCATTTATTTCAACGTTCTCCATCGCTTTAGCGGAACAATCTATATTTAAAGCCCTTACTTTCGAAACATTTAATGGTGAAAATAACACATTTAAAGGTTATAAATTAATTATTGTTGTTGCCATTTTCGCTTTCTTTACTTTCTTAAAAGATTTCCTATCATCATTTTTTATTAATCTTATTGATATTAATACTGATGTCTTTACTCTTATGGAACAATCAATTTTCTGGAAACCAATTATTAACAATATCATTTTATCAATTTGTTTTGGCTTCTTCCTATTTGCGATATATCGAAGAACAAATTTATCAACAGTTGTTGCCATTCAATTTGGATATTTCTTAATTCAAGAAATGTTTACTTTAAGTGTATCTGCAACTTATTTACCTGATACAGTGTCAATTGTAATTTATATATTAAATTTATTAGTTATGGTTTCATCTGGTTTATTTTTCTCATTATATAAAAAGAAATTACCTCAAAATTTAGAATATGAAGTAATTTCTGATAAAAAAGATTAATCTAATGGTGGAAGATTTCCATCTTCATCTTTAAATTCATTTAACCATGGAAGTTGTTTCCAACTATTTTCATGTAGTCGATGCATTTCTTCAACGACTAATAATAATTTTCCAACTGATGGTCTTTTTGGGAATAAATCATAATATTCACCATTATAATAAATGTTTGAGAATGTACAATCAGTGACGATAACTAATGTGTGTACTTCTTTATAATTTAAATCGAAATTGAATGGCTTATTATCTTTTGTTCCTCTAAAATGATATCCTTGATGATCAACAATTAATTTACCTTCACCACATATAATTGATGTTGCGTTATTTTTTAATAATTTATATTCTGGTAATTTACCTAATGTGACATCTTCTTCAAAACAATAATTTGGATTATTTCTAATTTCTTTTTTAATTAATTCTCTTTCATAATCAACCCATTTAGATGGTGTAGAAGGTAATATGCATTTATCATCTAATGGAATAAATTGATAATAATCATTGATTTTCGCTCCATTATTACATGAAAGACATTTAATTGTGTCATCTTTTCCAAGCATAGTGAATTCTTGTTTACAACGTGGGCAATAATAAATCAAATCATGTAAATGTTCCGCTGCACGATGATTAGTCTTAAATTGAATATGCTCTTGCTTTTCCCATTCATAATCATCTTGCCATAAGGCAATATTTAATTGATCTTCAATTTCTTGAATTGATAATTTATCTAATTGTTCAGGAGTAAATAATTTATAAAATTCAACATCAATTCTTCCTTTTCTTTCATCTAAGCAAACTTTGTGATTAGTGAGAAACGCTCCTTTTTGTTTAACTAAATAAACCGGAATTTTATAATGCTTCAATAATTTGCCTGTTCCAGGAGCGATAGGTTGACTATGTCCAGTAATTGATGACATTCCTTCTGGCGCTAAACAAACAGTGCCTCCGGCTTTAATAACTTGATCCATCGCACGAATAGAAGCAATATCTGCGACAAAATTTTTCTTTGGAATTTGATGAATCAATTTAAATATTAAATCAAATTTAGAACGGAAAAATTCGTTATATCCAGTAACGAATGTCAATACTTTTGGATATGTCGCTTGAACTGCCCATATATAATCCATTCTTGATTGATGATTATATAAGACAAAGGCTGGTCCTTTTTCATCGTTGATATTGTCTTTGATTACATAATGCGGGTTGTATTTAGGCGCTAAAAAAGGATCGATAACTAAATTTTTGAAGAACCACCAAATTATCTTATTGGCAGGTTTATATTTTCTTCTTGTAAGTTTTTGAGATAAGGTTAATTTTTCTTTCATGATTGAGATTATATCACAATAATAAAAAAATACTTTTCTTAAATAAGATTTCTTTAAATATGATAATATATTAACACTTGCCCCCGTAGCTCAGATGGATAGAGCATCTTCCTCCTAAGAAGAGGGTCGGACGTTCGACTCGTCTCGAGGGCGCCATAATCGTTAAAAAGCGCAACCATTTAAAGGTTGCATTTTTATTCTATGTTGACCGCAGGGACAACATAAAACCGCCTCCTATGGGGGCGAGAAATTCAAAGCAGTAGCGATGAGTAAAAAAACTTCCTTTATAGTATAATGGTAGTGTTCAATTGCCTTATAACTCAAAAAAGGAAGTTTTATGCCACCGATAAAGAATGATGACACTAGTAGTTTATCACATACAAAGCGGAATTGTCAGTACCACATTGTATTCACACCAAAATATCGCAGAAAAGCAATATTTGCAAAATTAAGATCTGACATAGGAAAATACTTAAGACGCCTTTGTGAATACAAAGGAGTCGAGATAGTGGAAGCACATGCGATGCCTGATCACATTCACATGCTCGTCAAGATACCACCAAAGATGGCGGTATCTTCATTCATGGGATATTTGAAGGGCAAAAGTAGTTTGATGATTTTCGACGAGCATGCGAATTTGAAGTACAATTACGGAAGCCGACACTTCTGGTCAGAAGGGTACTATGTTTCGAC
>JAQYER010000031.1 GCA_028723545.1 Caryophanales bacterium | reverse complement strand
AAACATTCTATTAAACGCATCTAAATATTTAGATAAAGTATTTTTGCTAATAGATGAATTATCGTTTTCAATTATGTCATTTAAAATACTTTGATTAGAAACGGTTGTTGATTCGTTTCTAGCAAGTGATTTTAAAATAAGTTTTGCTTTATGTTCATTAAAATCAATATCTTTATTTAATTGTTTTAAATCTGTTTTAACAACATTCTCCATGTATCCTAGAGCTAATTCACCACAATCATTTACATTAACACCAATATTTCCAGGCCATCCACCTCTAACAATTAAGTAGGCTAGTTTTTCAAGAGTCGTCTCTTCTAATATTTTTGATTCAAATTTGTTTTCACATAAATCTTTTAATGAAAATAATCCACTAGAATCACCGGATTCGTATAACGACATCGTATTCATTCTAATACTTTTGATTCTTCCTGTACCACTATGCAAAATACCTTTATTAACTGGTGTTGATGATCCCGTTAAAATTAGTTGACCCTTGCTACCACTTTTATCAACAAACGCTCTTGCTGCATCCCATAATGATGGAACTTCTTGCCATTCATCAATTAAGCGAGGAACATCTCCTTTTAAAACGGTATAAGGTTCAAGCTCAGCAAACATTCTATTAGAAAAATTCCCACTTGGATCGCCAACAAGAAATTCGCTATTAGCGTGATGCGACGATGTCCACGTTTTTCCACACCATTTAGGTCCTTCAATACAAATAGCACCAAATATTCTTAAATCCCTTTTTACTAGTTCATCAACTATTCTCGCTTTATAAATAGAATCATTACTTATTTTCTCCATAGCGTCACAACTCCTCTGCATTGCTTACGTAAAGTTTACAAAACTGACCCATATTTGTCAAGATAACTGACCCATATTTTTAAAGATAACTGACCCATATTTTAATTTTAAAGTGACCAATTTTTTGGATTTGTAATGCTCAAGTAAAAGTCGACACTTTTTTTGATTTTTTATAATTTTATTTTTTCAATAGTGTTACAAATCCTCATTCTCCATGTTTTTTTATTTTTCCTTTAATCAATCAAAAGATTAATATCATTGTTACAATCTTCTCGTAAAATTTCGTATTAAAAAGAAAAAACTCCTCATCTTAGAGTTTTCTCAACAAAATAATTTTATAATTTGCAAATCTTTGTGCAAAATTTATGGAGAGTTTTCATTTCTAATGGTCGGAGCAGTGAGATTCGAACTCACGATCTCTTGGACCCGAACCAAGCGCGATACCAAGCTTCGCTATGCCCCGACATCAATAGATATTAGAAACTAAATTCAAATAATGACATTTGATCTGATTCGCCTAATCCGTCAAGGCAATCTAAATCATTTAATTCTTTGACAATTGTTTGTGACAATTTAGTTCTCTTCAATAAGTCTTCTTGTGAAGTAAATGGCTTTTCATTACGTGCTTCAACAACTGAAACCGCTGCCGATTCACCTAATCCATCCATTGTGGTAAATGGTAATAATAAAGCTTTATTTTCATGATCAACAATAAATCTAGTCGCATCAGATTTATATAAATCAATATTCTTAAAGACAAAGCCACGTTCATGCATCTCGATAGCGATTTTTAACATTGCCATAATATCATTTTCTTTTGGAGATAATTTTTCTTTCTTTGATGCACTTTTAGCTTGTAATTCTTTATATCTATTTGTAATAGCTTCAAGTCCTTTAAGCATTGTTCTTATTTCATAAGCTTTCGCGCGAACTGAGAACCATACTGAATAGAATTCAAGCGGATAATATACTTTAAAATAGGCAACACGAACTGCTTGAGTAACATACGCAACCGCGTGAGCTTTAGGGAACATGTATTCAATTTTTTCACATGAATCGATGTACCATTGTTCAATATTATGGTCAATCATGATTTGTTTCCACTTTGGCCATTCTCCAGGCTTTTTAGTTGGTCCACCTTTACGAACAAATTCCATAATTTTAAACGCATCAGATTTGTCGATTCCCCAACTAGATAATGAAATCATAATATCATCACGACAACCAATAACTTCTCTTAAAGTTTTTTCTCCTGAAACAATTAATTTTTCAGCATTTCCAGCCCAAACACCAGTACCGTGTGATAATCCAGAAATAATAACTAAATCAGAGAATGAATGTGGTTGAGTTTCTACTAAAGTTTGAATGGCAGTTGTTGTTCCAAATTCAGGAATTGCTAAAGATCCAGTTTTAGCATCTAAAACATTTGATTTCATTTTTAAAGCGCGAATGCTTGTAAAAATTGAAATAACATCTCGGTCATTCATTGGAATATCATGGACATCAATTCCAGTTAATTCAGACATGAGTCGTAAGGCGAGAGGATCAACGTGACCTAAAAGGTCAAGCTTTAATAATGAGTCGTGAATCGCACGATATTCATAGTGGGTAGTTAACCACGATGATTCTTTATCATCAGCTGGATATTGTACTGGAGTAAATTCATAAATTGATCTACCTTTTGGAAGAATCATTACCCCACCAGCATGTTGGCCAGTTGTTCTTTTAACACCGACGCATTTACTAGCTAAATAGGCGACATCATTTCTTGAAACTCTAGTGAAGATATCTTCTCCTTTTTTTGAATCGAGATGGAATTTCTTTTCGTAATAACCTTTGACATAGCCAAAAGCAGTTTTTTCTTCAACTGTACCGATTGTTCCAGCGCGGAAAACGTTATGTTCACCAAAAATATCTTTGGTGGAATCGTGTGCTTTTTGTTGGTAATCACTTGGGAAATTTAAATCAATATCAGGAATTTTTTCAGCATTAAATCCTAAGAACGTCGCAAACGGAATATTTTGTCCATCGGCAATCATTTTTGTGCCACATATTGGACAATTTTTATCTTCTAAATCAAATCCAGACTTATTAACGATTGGATCAACCCATTCAAGGTGTTTACAATGAGGACAACGATAATGAGGTGGGAGAGGGTTAACTTCAGTAATATTAAACATTGTTGCCGCTAAAGAGGAGCCAACTGAACCTCTACTACCAACCATATATCCGTCTTCATTCGCTCTTCTAATAATTTCACGTGCGATTGAATATGTAACTGCGTACCCGTTATTACAAATACCATCAAGCTCTAATTTCAAACGTTCTTCTAAAAATTCTGGTAATGGATCACCATATAATTCTTTAGCTTTCGCAAAACAAGTTGCCACTAAAGTTTCAGGAGCGTTTTCAATTTCTGGTTTATTTAATGTCGTGCCAATTGGTTGAATATTTTCAATTTGGTCAGCAATCATATTAGTGTTAGTAATAACGATTTCTTTGGCTTTTTCTTCACCTAAGAAACTAAAGGCTTCTAGCATTTCTTCAGTGCTTCGATAATGTTGATTAGGTGCTAAAGAGCCACGATCACGAGAAAATAATGGATGAAGTTTTCCTCCAACCGCTGGCGCGCATACATAAACATCGCGGAATACTTTTTCTTCCGGATTAACGTAATGGCAATCACCTGTCGCACAAACAGGAATATTTAATTCATCAGCTACTTCAATAATATCTTTGATATATTGAATAATATTATCCATTGATTCAACTTTATTTTGTTCAACTAAGAAAGAATAATTTTCTGGTGGTTGAACTTCAATAAAGTCATAAAATCTCATCTTTTCTTTTAACACTTCTTTTGAACGTGTTTGAGCAGTATCAAATACTTCTCCATTAACACAACCACTACCAATAATTAAATCTTTTCTTAATCGTTGTAATTCTCTTTTTGGTGTTTTTGGAACATCCGCTAAAT
>JAQYER010000030.1 GCA_028723545.1 Caryophanales bacterium | reverse complement strand
TTATGATAAAGATATGAATGTAATAGACGCGGCAAGACATTCACAAATGATTGTATATTTTTATTCAGATATTGAATTAGAACCTTTCGATTTAATCCGTTAATTATTATCTAATTAGATATAATTATTTTTATAAATAATGCTTAACATTTATTTTTTTAAGTGCTATATTATATGCGGAACTTTGATAGGAGCTTATAAAATATGGATTATGTATCAGTGTTATTGCCTGTAGCCTTAATTCTTGTTGTATGTAAACTCCTTGCAATTGGATGTAAAAAAATTGGATTACCTCAAGTAATTGGTTTTTTATGTGGCGGCTTATTATTAGGATTAATTAAATTAATTCCAAATCAATTTATCTTTACTGAAACTTCTAGTGAAGGATTAGGATTTATTGCTAAATTTGGTGTTATTTTAATTATGTTCAGCGCTGGTCTTGGAACAGATTTAAGACAAATAAAAACAACTGGAATTAAAAGCATATTAATCACTTTAGCAGGCGTCATTGTTCCGATGGGTTTAGGATTTTTATTAACAGTGTTATTCAATGGTGGCTTTAATAATATTCAAGATAATTATTTGGAAGCTTTATCTTATGGATGTATATTAACTGCAACATCAGTTTCAGTTACTGTCGCGACATTAAAAGAACTTGGTAAATTAAACACTCCAATGGGAACATGCATTGTTTCCGCCGCGATATTAGATGATATTATTGGGGTAGTTGTTTTATCGATTGTTTTAGGTTTGGATGTAAGCGCTGGTCTTGAAGAAGCATCAAGCAACGCATTATTAGTCAATCTATTTAGTTCATGGGGAATGAGTTTATCACTCGCTTCGTTTATTTGTATTATTTTATATTTTGTTATTTTTGTTGGAATTGGTTTGCTATTTTCAAAATTATTCAAATATTTAGCGAGAAAATATGACCATCATCGTCGTATTCCAATTTATTCATTAGCGTTTTGTTTTGCTTATGCTTGGTGTGCTGAATTGGTGTTTGGTGTGGCGGATATTACTGGTGCTTTTCTTGCTGGATTGTTATTATCAACAAACATGGATAGGGGATATATTGACACTAAAGCGGATACATTCTCCAATATTTTGTTCACCCCGGTTTTCTTTGCAAATATTGGAATTGGAATTGAATTTGGATCGATTAAACCAGAATTCATTTGGTTTGGAATATTATTTATCGTTGTTGGTATATTAGGTAAGTTCCTTGGTTGTGGGCTTGTCGCAAAAGGATGTGGATTTAATTTAAAACAATCTGCTTCAATTGGAGTTGGAATGATGGTTAGAGCAGAAGTTGCTTTAGTGTGCGCTGATAAATTAAAAGATGTTATTAATCCTCAAATAACGACTTTTGTTGTTATTCTTATTTTAATAACATCATTATTAGCTCCAATATTCTTAAAATTATTAAATAAAGATCGAACAGATATCGATTTACATAAAGACGATGAACTAGTAATAGAATCGCCAAAAAAGTGATTAACAAATTTTAATAGTGCATTATAATTTAACTATGAAAGTTTGGAAAATAACTCGTGCGATATTATATACCTTTATTTCAATTTTAATTTTTGTATTTTCTAATTTTTTCATTCAAGAAATACGTTTTCTTGTTGGTGGATTAATGCTTTTATATGGTGTTCCAGGAATTATAATTTTTGCTGTTAAAACAAGGAATTTTGCTGAGCATAGTTCATTCTTTTGGTGCTTAATTGAAACGATATTAGGGTTTGTAACAATTTTCTTGTTATCTGATTATGAATCCATCTGTGTCGTATGGGGTATTTGGTCAATATTAAGAGAAGCATTTGAAATTGAAGAAGCGGTTATAAATTTATGTCATTTAAGACCGGGTATTATTTCCATTATTGAATCGGCTGTTTGTTCAATATTCTCAATTCTTCTTGTAATGAATCCAACTGAACATCATGCGATGATTCATGCTTTCTATATTTTGCCTATTGAATTAATATCAACTTCACTTTTATATCCTGGTATTGATTTGTTATATGACCACTTAATGAAGAATGAATCATTTAAAACAAAAATCGAAAGCCATCTACATAAATAGTATAAAAAACTTAAATTAATATATATTTATTCATCAATAAATAAAATTTATAGTTACAAATAAATATTTATAATCACAATAATAAACATATTTATGTATTAAAATTGCAATATATTTTTAGTTAATATTGAAAAAATAACTTAATTTTTTTATTTGGAAAATAGCATTTTTTTAATTGCTATAAAATAATATAATATAGTTATAGTTATGATAGCGAAAACAAGAAAAATTAAAGACACGAAAGGTCTTATTAGAGAGCTTCCATCATTAAGATATACTGATGCGAAATATCTTTATATTGGTGTTACTAACGCCAGATGTGACAAATCAGAAATATATATTAATCCTGGAGACCATGTAAAATGTTGCCAAATTGTTGGAAAACGTTTTGGTAAATTTTTTGAACAACCAATTCACACTTCATGCTCAGGAACATTCATTGGCTATGAAGAACATTACCATCGTTCTGGAAAATTAGTTAAATATATGAAAATCGAGAACGATTTTAAAGACGAATACGCTGAATATGTTAAAGAAAGAACTCCTGAAGAAATTGCTAAATTAACCAAAGATGACATGGTTGAAATTTTAAAAAACTGTGCATTAGTTGGTTTAGGTGGATCATCTTTCCCAACATATATCAAATTTCAAACTAATGAAAAAATCGACACTGTTTTGATTAACGGTATTGAATGCGAACCATATATTACAGCCGACCATCGTCTTATGATGGAATTCCCAAAAAGAATTGTTACTGGCATTAAATATGTTATGCAAGCATTTAATGCAAAAAAAGCATATATCGTTATTAAAAGAAAATATTCCGATTTAGCGGAAATGTGGAACGAATATTTAAGAAGAGAAGAAAACGATCCATTAGGAAAAAATATTGAAATATTCCGCACTCCAGATTTCTATCCTCAAGGTTGGGAAGTAGAAATGATTCACGCAGTTACTGGTATTAGACTAAAACCAGGTGAACTTCCAACTAAATATGGAATTATTAACTTCAACGTATCAACAATGGTTGGTTTATATAAAGCAATTAGATATAACATGCCAGTTATTAAAAGAGATATTACTATTACTGGTGATGGAATTAAATATCCTACTAACTTCCGTGTTACTTGTGGAACATCAGTTCGTGAATTAATTGATAAATGTGGTGGATATTCTCATCCTGAATTGGAAAAAGTATTTATTTTAGGTGGACCGATGATGGGTGCTTCATTGCCAAGTGATGACACAATTATTACAAAAACTGTTACATCAGTAATTGTTTTAAAAAAAACAAATTATAAAGAAGAACAATGTGTTAGATGTGGATCATGTGTTTTATCTTGCCCACAAGGATTATTACCTGTTGATATTATGAACGCTGTAAAATCAGTGGATAAAGAAAAAATCAAAGCATTAAATCCACTTAAATGTATAGAATGTGGTCTTTGCACTTATTCATGTACATCTAAATTAAAAGTCACAGATTATGTAAGGAGGGCTAAGCTTTTAGCGAAATTATGATAAATATTGTTAAAGAAACCGCTCCACACATTCGTCGTCATTCATCAGTCAATAAAATGATGATTGATGTTTTGATTGCTCTTAGTCCAGTAGTTATTTTTTCAATTATTGTTTATGGGCTATCTGCTGTTAAAGTAATTGGCATTTCATCTTTCACAATGATTTTAGCGGAATTTGTTTATGTTGGATTAAGAAATAAAATGCCAAACGATGGACAAAAACATTCATTTAAAGAATTATTTTTGTTCGCATATAAAGATCATTATTCTCATTCAAATTGGATTGCTCCATTAGTCAGTGCATTAATTTTCTCAATGATTATGCCTGCTAATGCAACTTGGTATGCTTGCTTTATTGGTTCTTTAGCCGGTATCGTTTTGGCAAAATTAGTTTTTGGTGGATTAGGAAATAATATTTTTAATCCAGCCGCAGTTGGAATGCTTATTGCAAAAATTTGTTTTTCAGGACAGTATCCTTCAGCTCAAAATAACTGGTTTATCGATGTATCAACTGGCCCAACTCCATTAACTGATGCCTCTGAAGGAATTGTTAATGCTTTAAATAACACATCAATTACTAATTTATTAATTGGTAATATTGGTGGTACTTTAGGCGAAACATTTAAAGTATTAATTATTATCGGTGCGATATATTTATTAATTAAAAGAAGTGCGGATTACCGTGTAATGTTATCTTATATTGGCTCATTTACTCTTCTTATTTTAATTACCGGTTTATGTATGAAATTCGGTCGTGGATTAAATATTAATTATTTTAAATACGTTGGATTCCAATTATTGACAGGTGGCTTATTATTTGGCGCTACATTTATGTTAACTGATCCAGTAACTTCACCAATCACATCTCCAGGAAGAGTTATGTATGGAATTATTGCTGGATGTGTTACTGTTTTAATCCGATTCTTTGCTGCAACCCCAGAAGGAGTTGTCTTTGCAATCCTAATTTCAAATATGTTAGCCCCAGTTATTGATTATTATAAATGGAGCTCACCTAAATATAGTGTTAAGAAATTAATTATTATGGCTATTATATTTGTATTAACTGCTTTAGTGCTTATTTTAGCTATTATGTTTACAAAAGAAGGAGGCGCATGGTATGTCAAATAAGAATAAATATCTTGTATGCGCTTTAACTTTATGTGCAATTGGAGCGGTTTCTGCTGGTTTAATTGCTTTAACAAATGAAATTACACACGACATTATTATTGAAAATGAGAACAAAATGGTTAAAAAAGCATTAGAAGAAGTTTTACCAGATGCTGAAAAATTTTCAGAAGAAAAAAATGATTTTTCATTTACTCCTAATTATCTTCAAAAATATTACATTGCTTACGGAAACAATGATGAACAATTAGGATATGTTTATTTAACTAGTGGAAGCAACCAATATGGTCAAATCAAGATGATGGTTTCTATTTCTAATAATGAAATTGGCCAAATATCTATTGTTAGTAACACTCAATCATTTGCATCAACCCTTGAAGAAGGATATATCGTTCCTTATCAAAATGGAGATATTTCTATTGAAGATGTTAAATGCGGTGCGACTTTTGGTGCAAAATTAATTAAAGAGATGGCTGAAGAAGCTCGATATGATTATTCATTGAAGAAAGGGGACGATAACTAATGGCAGAAGAGAAAATTAATCAAAAGAAGAACTTCTTAAAAGGTATCTTCGCTGAAAACCCATTATTAGTATCTCTTTTAGGTACTTGTCCTGCTTTAGCGACTACAAAATCAGTCGAAGCTGCAATTGGTATGGGAATATTATTTACAATCGTTTTATTATGCTCTAATGTCATCATTTCTTTATTGAGAAAATTAATCCCTGATGAAATTAGAACACCAGCTTATATCGTTGTAATTGCTACTTTCGTTACAATTGTAAAAATGATTTCGCAAGCTTTCCTACCTGAATTATATTCAACATTAGGTGTTTTTATTTCACTTATTGTTGTTAACTGTATCGTTTTAGGAAGAGCCGAATCATTTGCGAGTAAAAATGATGTCAAATCATCATTTGTTGACGCTATCGGAATGGGTATTGGCTATACTTTAGCGTTACTTCTTATTGCTTTTATTCGTGAATTGTTTGGAACTGGTATGATCACTTTTGGAAAAATATTTACTTTTATTCCATTATTCCGCATTCCAATTTTAAAAAATCCTACTATTGGATATGATTATTCAATTTCAATCTTCCAATTCCCTTCAGGAGCGTTTATTGTTTTCGGTCTTGTTTTAGCAATTATCGCTGCAATTAACAATAACAAGAAAAACAATGAAATCGCCCGAAAGAAAGCTGAAGCAAAATTAAAAAAGGAAAAGGGGGCTAATTAATTATGCAATATGTTGTTACTTTCTTATTAGCCATCATTTCATCAATGTTAATTGATAATGTTGTTTTATCTCGTTTTTATGGAATTTGTCCATTTTTAGGAGTATCAGACAAACCTAAAAGCGCTTTAGGAATGGGGCTTGCAGTTATCTTTGTTATTGTTTTATCAACAATAATTTGTTGGCCATTATTTGAATTATTAAAATTAGCAGAAATTACTTTCTTAGACACTGTTGTTTATATTTTAGTTATTGCTTCTTTGGTTCAATTGGTCGGATTATTCATTAAAAAATATTCTCCGTCATTATATAAATCATTAGGTATTTATCTCCCATTAATTACAACTAACTGCGCTGTATTAGGCGTAGTTCAAGGCAATTCTGATATGGGATTAGATTTTATGTCATCTTTAGCCAATGGTATTGGAACTTCAGTCGGTTTCTTAATTGTAATATTTATTTTCTCTTGCATTAGAACAAGACTTCAAGGACCTCAAACACCAAAAGCATTTAAAGGAATTCCAATTGCGTTAATTACCGCTGCAATTATGGCTCTAGCGTTCATTGGTTTATCTGGTATGGTTAATTAATATGTCAAAAGAAGGATATTTATTAATTGCCATTATTGTCATCATCGCTCTTATTGCCATCTTCGTAATATCGTTTGTTTTATATAAAAAAACACCAGTTCCAAAAGGATGTGAAGATATAAAAATTAGCGATGAAAAATGTAAAGGTTGTTCAAATACAACTTGTGAATTAAACAAAAATATGGAAGGAGAACATCATGATTAAAATTATATGGGCAATATTAATATTAGCAGCCTTAGGAATAATTTTTGGATTAGGATTATCTCTTGCTTCTAAATATTTATATGTTAAAGAAGATGAACGCATTGATGAAGTAGCTAAATTACTTCCTAACGCGAATTGTGGCGCATGTGGTTATCCTGGTTGCCGTGGTCTTGCTGAAGCAATTGTAAAAGGCGAAGAACATAAAATATCAAAATGTAAACCTGGTAAACCAGATAAAAACTTTACTCCAATTATTAATTATTTAAATGAACATCCAAATGAAGATGGAACTAAATTAGATGTTAAAATGTAAAATATGAAAAAATCATATTTGTTAATTATCCCAGCTTTATTATTATCATCTTGCCAACAAGGCAAGATGTTTTCAAAAACATCATATTATTTTGATACTTTTATAAATATCAATAATGAATCTGAACAATCACTAAAAGAAATAGATCATATTTTTAAAAAATATCACCAATATTTTGACAACAATCAATCTTATGAAGGAATAAATAATATATATACAATTAATCATTCAGATGTTCCAGTTGTGTTAGATTATGAATTATATGATGCTTTAAAAACAATGGACGATTATATTGGGATCACTAATGGTTATTTTAATCCGTTAATTGGAAATTTATCTTCCCTTTGGAAAAGTAGATTATCTAAAGACCAAATATTAAATGAAGAAGAAATTAATGTTTTATTAAATGAAATGAACAATTCTTCATTAATATTTAATGACGAAGAAAAATCAATATTAATTAATGGTAACGCTTCATTAGATTTAGGTGCATTTGCGAAAGGATATACTTTATATATTGTTAACCAATATATGATTGATAATAATTTTAATCATTATTTAATTGATGCTGGAAATTCATCAATATTATTGGGAGAAAAAAATAACGCTCAAAAATATAAAGTAGGAATAAAATATTTAAATAATTCATATATCGAAATTAAAAACAGTTCAGTTGGCACAAGCGGGATATATGAACAATTATTTGAAATTGATAACAAAATATATTCTCATATTATTAATCCGTTTACTGGAGACGCTAAACCGAATTACGATTTTGTAGTTGTTATTGATGAAGATCCAACATTAACTGATGTGTTTTCAACAGTTTTTATGAATTTAACAATTGAGGAAATCAAGCAATATGAACAATTATTTGATATTCAAACACTAGTGTCAAAAGATCATCAAATCATTTATCAATCATCATCATTGGAGGTGAAGACTTATTAATAAAATAAAGAACTTTTTATCGAAATATAAATTAGATGTTATTGTTATTTCATCTGTTTTAATAATTTCTTTAATCATCTCTTTATTATTAATATTCACCCAAAAGAAAGATAATTTAATTGCTAAAATTTATCATCGCGATGAAATTATTGAAGTCGTTGATTTATCTAAGGAAAATGATCCTCGCGAATTTGTTATTCAAGGCGAAATTGATGAAATGGTTATCGAAGTAAAACATAACGCAATAAGAGTCAAAGAAGCCAATTGCCCTCATCAAGATTGTGTTACTACTTCGTGGGTTAATTCAACTAATCGACCAATTATTTGTGTTTATAATTATGTAAGCATTAAGTTATTTAATGGCGTTTCTAACGTCGATATTGAGATTTAATATGAAAGTAAGAGATATAACTCATGTCGCAACATTAACTGCGGTTTCGATCATATTAGGAATTATCGAAAGTTATATTCCTTCTATTGGTATTCCTGGAGTTAAATTAGGATTAGCAAATATCGCAATTGTGATTACTTTATTTGGTTATGGTTGGTATTACGCTTTAATAGTTAATATATTAAGAGTTTTTATTGTTTCATTAATTCGTGGGACGATATTTCAAATGGGATTCTTTATGTCTTTAACAGGAGCGATATTATCGTTATCTATAATGATATTATGTAAATCATTCTTAAAGAAATTACATATTGTTTCTGTTAGTGTACTTGGATCTATTTTCCATGTTGGAGGGCAAATAATAATTGCAATTATTTTCACTTCCACACCAGGAATAATATATTATTTTCCATTTTTGTTATTAACTTCAATCATTACTGGAATCATTGTTGGATTTATATCAAACGCTTGCTTAAAATTGCCAATATTTAGTAATAAACAAATATCTAATTAGTGATATAATAACTATCGTTATGAGCAAATATAAAGATTTAAAATGTAGTGGAGAAAGAGCGTTGTTCAATATTAGTGATGCATATATTGACAATTGTTTATTTTTTGATGGAGAATCTCCTTTAAAAGAATGCCGTAATTTAGATATTCATCATTCTACCTTTGATTGGAAATATCCGCTTTGGTATGGAAATAATATTACTGTACAAGATAGTGTTATTACTAAAACTGGTAGAGCGGGAATTTGGTATTCGAATAATGTTAAATTTTTAAATACAACTATCGATGGAGCAAAGAATTTCCGTCGATGCAATAAATTAATAATTGACCATTGTGATTTTTCTAATGCGTTAGAAACGTTATGGCATTGTTTTGATGTTAAATTAAGTAATTGCCAAATTAAAGGCGATTATTTGTTTTTAGATTCTAAAAATATTTATGTTGAAAATATTAAATTAATCGGAGATTATGGTTTTGATTCTTGTGAAAATATCGAAATTCATCATAGTGAATTACACACGAAAGACGCTTTTTGGAATTGTAAAAATGTTGTCGTATATGATTCAACAATTGTTGGTGAATATTTAGCGTGGAACGCTCAAAACATTACTTTTATTAATAGCCATATTGAATCATTACAAGGCCTTTGCTATATCAATAATTTAAAATTAGTTAATTGCACAATGGATAACACAACATTAT
>JAQYER010000029.1 GCA_028723545.1 Caryophanales bacterium | reverse complement strand
AAAATAAGAACCACTGCATTCATTTTTTAAATATATTGTGTCGTATGATGTTGCGAAATTAATTTGATATTTGTTTTTATATACGCGATATCCATCATTATCAGAATCATTATCAATTCTTTCGTATTGGAGAGGAATATTGTGATTAAATACATATTTTTCATCCCCATATGTATATGTTGTTTCACTTTCTTTGCTTACATAATATTTAACACCTAAGAATTGTTCTAAGTTCGCTCTTTTTAAAAAATCACTTCCAACCCATGTATTATTTGATTTTAATACTTGAGACATAACACAGAAATCATTGATTTCCGTATTGTAAAATGAATGGAAAGTAGACACTCCATTATAACCTTCCACCATTGATAAATTATCATTTCCTTCGTACGCTCTGGTGTTTTGTAAACGGAAATAAGAATCATCATTATTAATTATTTCTTGAATAATTTTAGTTTCATTTGGAACATTAATATAACCGCCATTTAATTGAGTGTCATAATTAAGTAATGAGTGAACATTTGCCACTACTGTTCCCATAACACCAATCTCTATTGCTAAAACAATATGAATTATTAAATTGAGATATTTCTTCTTCCAGAATTTAGCTAATAAACCAGTTGTAACAATACATACAACAATTTCATAAATGATAAGTGCGTATATCGCACCAATATCAGATATTTGTTCATATTGTTTTGATAATCTTTCAGCAACAACAATAAGCATTAACATTTCTAAAAGACAAACGACTCCAGAAACAATAATCGCTAATGTAGGTATTTCATCTTTGTGATCATAATTAATAGCGATATAGGCTAAAGCCACTAATGGAACAACAATTTCCCATCTACCATATCCGATTGAAAAGAATCCACATAATTGATAAAAGAATGGAGTAAATAAGCAAAAACACACCATCGCAATAGCGATAAAATGAGATATTTTCTTGTTTTTAAATGAACGATACATTGAAGCAAAGAACATAATCATCATTGGAGTATATAAGAAAATACTTGATTGATAATTATCAAAATTAGTTCGGAATATATTAACAAATCGACATGAGGCATTAGGGAAGAAAAAGGATGCAATTGGATAAAATATTGCCCATCCTTTATCACTAGAATCTACTCCTGGGTTATGCCATGTTTTAAATGTTAATTCAGATAATTGTTTAAAGTCTTTATTTTCTAAAGCGATTTTGATTTCAGTTAAATAAGTTGAAGATTCCGCTCTTGCCATTCCCATTGATGATAAAATAGCTGGAAGACAAACTGAGGCAGTCATGCCAAATCCGACAGCGAATCCTAACACTCCTAATCCCATTACAGCGAGATTTTGTTTGGTATTTCTCGTTCTAACCGTTTGGAAAAATCTAAATAAAGCATATATTACTCCAAACACACCAGCGGTAATAAAAAAGAAATAATTGGAAATACCTAATAAAAATAATCCACTGGATAATATATCGATTTTTCTTTCTTTAATGCATCTTTCAATTCCCCATAACACCATTGGGAAAAAAGTCGCTACTTCGTAAAAACTATTAAACCATAATATATAAGCAGTCCAGCCAGTAAAAGCATACGCTATTGAAAATAACCTTGATGTATTTTCACTAACACCTAAATATTTAAGATATTTTCTAAATAATAATCCACCAATAACTAATCGAGCAATTTCTAAAAACGCAACCAATTGAGGAATCCAAGATCTTGGAAAGAAAAGCATCGGAAAAACAAATGGTGAAAATATTCCATAAAATGTATTAGCGGTAATATTGTCTGCTCCAAGCATGACATTTTCATCATATAATGGGAATCTTCCTGTTTTGAAAAATGTCCACCAAGAATCATAAAAATTATATGCAAAAGGAATTCCTTGTTGGCAATAATCTCCAGAATATGGAGTGGTGAATTTTTGAGTAATCAAAGCAAAGCCAAAAAACAATAAAGCACATCCTAAAAGAGTTAATACATAATAGAAAAAAGAATGTCTATCATATAAGAATTTTAATTTTGGCTTTAATACCAAATAATAATATTGTCTTAAAGTTAATGCTTGTTCGTTCATAATTATTTTTTCATTAATTCTTCAAATTCTTTTGGTATTGGAGCGGTGAATTTATAAGTTTTTTTCGTTATTGGATGAACAAATATTAATTCATATGCATGAAGGCCTAATCTTTTTATTGGATTAGCTGGTTCACCATATTTATCATCACCAATAACATGATGGCCAATATGACCTAATTGAACACGAATTTGATTTTTTCTGCCTGAATCAATATTGACATCTAATAAAGAATAATCTTTGTTGGATTTAATTAATTTATAATGAGTAACACATTTTTTAGCGTCTTTTGTTGAAGGAGACACATACATTAAATTCAGGGAATTTTGTTTCAAATAATTAATTAATGTATCACTATTTTTTTCCATTTTTCCTTCAACAATTGCGTAATATCCACGCGATTTGACAATGTCTTGCCAATTTTTTTGTAAAGCATCCCTAATTTCAACATTTTTAGCAAACATTAAAACGCCAGAAGTATCTTCATCTAATCGATGAACAATATAAATACGATTATGTTTATCTATTTGTTGAACATAATCAGTAACCATGCGATAGGCAGTTCTACCTTTTTCGTTATCACTAGCGACACTTAATAATCCAGCTGGTTTATTAATAACAATAAATTCGTTGTTTTCAAAAATAATAGGTAAGTTCTTACGCTGCTTTTTAGCAATTCGACACTTAGAAACGATAACAACATCGTCTTTGACTAATTTAAAATTGAATTGTGATACTGGCGCGCCATCGACAGCGACTTGATGATTAGATAATAAGCTCTTAACACCATTTCTTGATAAATTAGGATATTTAGATAACAAAAAAGTTAAAAGTTCAGTTTCTTCGTGAACCTTGTATTCCTT
>JAQYER010000028.1 GCA_028723545.1 Caryophanales bacterium | reverse complement strand
CATAATCTTCTTTGCTAATTAATCCTAAATCAAGTAATTCTTTTGCTTCTAATAATCTTTCTTTTGCTGAACGAGCTTTTTTCTCTGAAGTGACATTATTATCATGAACATCATTTTTAATAATGTTTTCTTCTTTTACAGAAACAGGAGTTGGCTTTTGCTCAACTTTCACTGGTTCAGAAGAAGATTCTATAACAGGTTCAGGAATTGCAGTAATAATTACACTTTCTTCTTTTGCAGAAACAGGAGTTGGCTTTTGTTCCACTTTCACTGTTTCAGAAGAAGATTCTATAACAGGGTTTATTTGAACTTCAGGAATTGCAGTATTAACTTCTTGAACAACTTCTGATGTATTTGAATCAACGTTTTCTACTTGGCAAACTTCATTATTGTTTTGGCTATTTTCAATAATCAATTCTTTTTGATTCATATCTTTAATATCACCATATGTGTTGTGATGCTTATTAATAAGATTTGATGCTTTAATTAATTTATGTAAATAGATAATTGGGCAAACAACCGTTTCACATAAAAGTATTCCGAAAACCCAATAATGCCACACTTTTAAAGAATAAGAGATATCGCGGTATTCTAATTCATCGCTCATTCTTTTAGTTAATCGATGTCCCCAAACAAGTGGAACAATTCCAATTGTAACTACAGATAAAAATACTACTGCAACAGGGTTCATGGATTTCTTAGTTTCTCCATGACCTTGACGGCATTTATTTAAATCTTTGACAATTCCACAAACATTAACTAGTCCATAAATACCAAAAGTAACTATGGAGAGTAAAACAATCTTAACAAGTCCCCTCTTTTCATGTTTGTGAATTTGAACGATATTATTATTTAAATCAAGCGTTTTTCCTTCGCTATTCTTTCTTTCAATCCAATGGGTATTAACAACAATTGTTTCTACCTTTTTAGGTTGTGTTTCATTATTTAAAGCAACTGAAGGAACAGTTTCTTCTTTAATTGAAGAAGCTGGTTCTTCTTTGACTAAGGTTCTTCTTCCAATAACAAATAATTGTGACAAAACACCTATAAACAAAACAGAGGATACCGATACTGTATTAGTATTCGAATAATAAATAGAAAAAATTTCTTCAGGGCTAAGAAATTGTGTAAATGGATTTTTTTCGAGAATAGATGTAATAGCTAACATTGAAACCATTGGCTCAATAATAACTAAAACATTAACAATTAACGCTATTACGAACAACTTAGTGTCAATAATTAATTGTTCATCGCTTGTGAAATAATTTTTAATTTTTGGAAGCATATTAAAAATAAAGAAAGCGACTGTAATTTCTAAAGGCATCATTAATAAAGCAACAATATAGGATGCAGCATTTTCTAATGTGCCTGATGCAAAAATCAATATACCAATCAAAAATGAAAATGAAGCTTTGATTATTAATCCAATTCCTAATAGAAGATTGGATTTATAAAATAAAAGGTTGTCTTTTTTTGAAATAGATACTTTGAACAAAATGAAAAAGACTAAAAATAGAATTGATGATACTAAAGAATTAATATTATATATTTTTGATCGTATATTATTAATTTCTAAAAATTCACCTGATGAGGGCATCAAAAAAGTAATTAATGAAGAAACAATACTGGCGGCATAAATAATAATTAACGCTACAAAAGGTAAACTGCTAAATGTTTCTTCTAAAGCTTCTTTTTGTGTTTTTGTTTGAATATTTTTGAACATTTTTACAATGCCAATAATAATAAAAACTAAAGCAACAGTGGACGCAATATAAGAAAGCGCCGAAAGAATAAGGCTAAAACCGTACATACGAAAACTCTCTCCTAAATTTTTTTATTAATTTTATTTATTATATCAATTCATCTTTTATAAAACAATATATTGAGCTATTTTAAAGTTCGGTTAATTGAAATATTAAAACGTTTTAGACGTTTTTGTTATTCAATTTTTAGCATCATAGTTCTTCCATCATTAAAAAATCATCTAGTTTAATATGCTTTATAGTTGACGTAGAATAATCGATAATATCATTTGTGATTAAAATCTTTTGATTTAAATTATCTAAATTTCTAAAAGCTTCCATCTCTCGATTATATGCTTTTTCATCAGCAACACTATAAGCAACTTGAATAAAGAATGTTTTATTGTCTTTTGATGCTATGAAGTCTATTTCTTTTCCATTGTTATTATAGATTTTTAAATCATATCCCATAAATAAAAGTTCGTTATAAACAATATTTTCTAAATTATGATCAATATCATATCTATTGTTATTAGCTCTTAACGAATTAAAGCATACATCTGAATCATAAATTTTACCATAATATCGGAGTTCGCGTTTTGTTTTAGTAGAATATTGAGGAATTTCATCAATTATATAAGCTTCCTTTAAATATTCTATATATTTAACAACTGTCATCATTGATAAATCAGGAAAATCATTTTTAATGTACCTATGAATCGATCTAGCCGAAAATATTCTAGAATTACTACACAAAATGTAATTCACAATCTTTTTGAATGGAACTTCCTTTCTTATTTTGTATCTCTTAATCAAATCATTTATTACAATTGTGCTCTCTAATTCTGATAAATAGGCTTTTGTTCCTTCTAATGTAATATTATTAAATCGTCCAGGAAAGCCTCCCCAAATTAAATAGTTAGCGATATCGACATTAATGCCCAATTCACTTGAATATTCCTTTATTTCTTTATAAACAAATGGCCTAATTCTAAATGACACAAAACGTCCACTAAGCAACGTTAAAAATTCACTTGATAATAATTTTGAATTAGAGCCTGTTACAAACACTGAACAATTCTCAAGTCTTAAATCTTTGACTGCTACTTGCCAATCATTTATCTCTTGTATTTCGTCAAAAAAACAATAGCACTTTCCTTTTTTTCTATTTTCCTTTACATAGTTTACAAGTGCGGTTGCATCACTAGCTTTATTAAAATCAGTTGTTTTCTCAAAATTAAGGTAAATTATATTAGTGGTTTTGTCCTTAATTTCATTCATAATAGTTTCTAAGATAACGGATTTACCACATCTTCTAACGCCTGTAATAACCTTAATTAGATCGCTGTCATAGAATCCCCTGATTGCTTTTAAATACTTTTCTCTAATAATCATAAGCGCACCTCAATTTATTTACTTATTTATACTATACAGTTTTTAAAAAATCAAATATTTTGTCCAATACTACTGGACACTTTTGAAGATAATTGAAAAACTGTCCACTAGATATGATTTACAAAATATTTATTGAAAAACCCATTATTAAAATTTCCTAAATAGGATAGTTAATGTTGATATTAAAAATTTAAAATATTTTAAAGCAATTTAATATAACCTAATTCAAGAACAACATCATTATTATCTTTATACGCAAAATCAATTCTATCAGCTTTTTTGTTCATATATATTTTCGCTTCACTATTTAACATTGCTTGCTTTGAGTATTTAATTGCTAATTCAAATTTTGATGAATAGATATTTTCAGTTTCTTCTTTTGATAACGTTAAAGCAATTGGAAGTACCGCTTTTGCGTTATTCAAATGATTAGATGAATCCACTAAAGGCATTGTAATTCTAAAAGTGGATAAATATTCCATCTCACTTTCGATGAAATCATATTTAGTATTAACTTCTTCAATTTTGAAAGGAATTTTAAGATTAGATGTTTTAATAAATCTAAATGTTTCGTAATCAATCGCACAGCATTCAGTAACGCCTTCAAAATATAATTCTTTCTTTTTTGATAAGCATTTTGTTTTGACATACACTCTTAATTGATCAACTTCAACTATATTTGATTCGATAATAACTTCTTCATTAAAGTAAGGGCGTTTATTAACAGTAACTTTATTTTTTGAAAACACCCATATGCCATGATGGATTGTTCTCATGTAATAATTGCTTAATTTTAATTGTTCAAATAAGACGGTAATTGCATCTTGCATAATGCAAAACAATTGTTCCAAATTGACTCTACTATCTAATCCAACTTCTGACATAGTTATTGTTTTTTTAATTTTCATAAAGCCGCTCCTAAAAATCAAATTAAAATAATTATATATAAATAAGACAATTTATAAATATTAATTTTTCCCCAATTGTAAAACTAAACGCAACTTTATAATCGAAAGTCGCATTTAGTTTTTCCTATATAATATAGTTGCCTCTTGCCACCCATATGAAAGGAGGACAAATTACATGGGTAAAAACAAAGGCAAACAATTAGATCTTTCCAAAAGAAAAGTGATTGCAAAAGCTTTAGAAGATGATAAAACAGCAACAGAAATTGCAAGTTTGTTATCGTGTCACAAATCAACCATTTCTCGCGAAGTTTTGAAGTATCGTTATATTTCATTTAAAGGCGATAACAATCCTTCAATTTGTTCAACGTGTTCTAAAAACGTAGAATGTTCATTAAGACACAGATGTGGAAGAATGATATGTGGAAGCAAATGTGTCGGATGTAAATCGTTAGAAACTTGCGACAAATATGTTGAAATTAAATGTCATATCAATGATAGATTCCCTTTTATTTGTGAAAACTGCCATTTTATTAATTCTTGTAAAAGAGATCATTATTCTTATTCTCCGGAAAAAGCTCAAGAAGCAGCATCTAATATAAGAAGAGAATCTCGGGAAGGAATTAATATGAGCGAAGAACAATATCGTCTTTTTGATAAAACGATATTAGATGGTAGTAAAAAGGGACAGTCCTTTTACCATATCCATAAATCAAACGATTTGGGTAGATGCTTAAAGACAATCTATAACTATTCTCATCAAGGAAAGATATCAGTAAGACCAATTGATCTTCCACGAGCAGTTACTCTTAAAAAGAGGAGATCTTCTCCACCTAGTGAATATGAATATTTAGAGAATAAGAATATCGATAGAACAGGACATCTATATTCCGATTGGCTTATATATCAAGCAAAGAAGAGAATTGTGGTTTATTGGGAAATGGACTTTCTTGGAGTACCTCATAGTAGTGAGCAAATGATAATGAGTTTAATAATTCCTCAATTTCAGTTCGTCTATTTAGTAGTGTTCAATAAGCCTAAGCAAGAGGATGTTATCAATTTCTTTAATAAACTAGATAAAATTTTAGGAAACGATTTTGAAATATTATTTGAAGCAATACTAACCGATAGAGATCCGAGATTTAACTGTTTTAAAAATATTGAAGTTAGAGACGATGATGCAGTTATCAGAACAAGAATATTTTTCTGTAATCCTGGTGCTTCAAATGAAAAACCTCTCGTAGAAAACCTCAACCAACAAATAAGAGTTATCTTCCCGAAAGGTTGTTTATTGAGTAACATCACACAGGACTTATGTGATGAAATCTCATCAAATTTAAATTCTAGATATCTTAATTCTATTGATGGAACAACTCCATCAGAACTCTTTATCAAATATTTTGGTGAAGAAATCTTCAAGAAA
>JAQYER010000027.1 GCA_028723545.1 Caryophanales bacterium | reverse complement strand
TAACTGGAAATCGATTTATTTTTATTCATAATATGTTTCTTAAGTGCATTGGTGGTCTTCACCATACACGGCTTACTTTAATTTGTTATTCACACACTAGCAAACCAGGCTGAGTATTAAGTAGCGATCCTAATACTTCTGGTCAGGGAATTTAATTCCGCGCCTAGGGAAGAATCTAATGTCTTCCAACGTTCAAGGAGCTTCAGCAATGAATAATGTATCTTCGTTGTAGGTGTTCCTCTACTTGTACCTTATTAGAAGTTATAGGATGTTACCATCCGTCAAACCTAACACTTCTTTTGGGGGCGTAGATATTAATTTCCCAGATTAATATCTTGACGCGGGATATATTTCTATAGAGCCTCTTGTCGTGCCTTCTAATAAGTTGTTTACATCGAAAAGCGTCGTGCGACATTAACCAAAGCGGAATTAATTCCGGATACCTATTAATTACTTTCTAGGTCTTGCTTTCGATACAGTATCCCATATCGATCACTCTCTTGGCTAAGCCCCAGCCATCAGCAAGATGACTTCACTGGGTTCCAATGCATAATCATTATAAATCCCATGTTAATTATGTGTGAGGACAAGAAATGTCCTATTAAATAATATTTGATATAATAAATAACAATTGGAGAAGAAGATGAATAAAGAATTAGTTATTAGATTAGAAAAAGAAGATACATCTTTCTTCTTATGCAAAATATTAAAACCAGGATATTTAGATAATATTAAAGGAACATATATTACTCCAAAAGGATATTTTGTATCTGAAGAAGAAACAAATATATTTGATCAAAAATTTATTTGATTAATTATGGAAGCATTTTTCCAGTTGATTTATATAATTTATACCAATCTATTTTTTCTAATTTAATTTGTGAACCTTCAATACATTCTTGAATGTGTTTAATATCCATCGAACCATTAACAATTGAAACATTATCGCCTAAACACAATATAAAATTAGTGACGATCGCACATTTTGAACAATGATATTTATTCGCTAGTTCGTTAATTGTTTTATTAATTTCAGGATATTTTTGTTCATCGAAAATGTTTCCTTCAAAGAAACCCACTAAAAATGGAGACCAAGCTTGTAAATTTATATTTTTTCTTTTTAGATAAAAATATGTATCTACGGTATGACTTTTTCCTTCAAGATTATTCATATTAAAATTAAATGTTTCTTCAATTAATCTTAATTGACCTAATCCTAATTGAATTTGATTGACTTTAATATCATCTTCAAATTCATCTTGTAAATATTCAATCATTTCTTTTGAAAAATTACTTACTCCAAAATAACGAACTCTATTGTTGTCTTTTAAATAATGAAAAGCTTTTGATATTTCTTTGTTATCCATAAAAATATCTGGTCGATGCAATAATAAACAATCAATATAATCGATATTCATTCTTTTTAAAGAACGTTCAACCGATTCAATAATATGTTCATAACTTAAATCGTAATATGATTCATTATTTTCTCTTGCGATTGAACATTTGGTTTGGATAAACATCTTTTCTCTTAATGATGGATATTTTGATAATATTCTTCCTAATTTAGTTTCAACTTCTCCATTAGAATAAATATCCGCTAAATCGAAATAAGTAATACCATTATCGATATCGAATTTAATTAATTCATATAATTGTTCATCACTAATTGATGTTGCTCTCATTAATCCTTGGATAATTTTTGATTTGTTAAACATATAAATACCTCGTTAATTAATTATGACATTATTTATCAAATAATCATAAGATATTTGTATGTTTTGTATATTAATAAGTGGAATGCCATCAACTGGAAAATCAACAATCGCATTCAAAAATTGATTACGAAAAAATTATTCAATCAAATTCAAAATATTATTAATAATTAATGAAAATATTCTTTTAAATTATCAATTGTTGGAGTGCGAACACCATCTTCAATTTCATGCACTAATTTAATTGTTAAATCATTAATTGGAGTAGGGATATTTTTCTCTCTCGCGTATATTGACACAATTCCATTAATCGCATCGATTTCACATTTTTTATGATTTTGTAAATCGCGAAGCATACTTGCTTTTGTTAATTTATGTTTTCTCATCGCGAACGGAATAATCATATAAACTAATTTTTCTTTAAATTTATTGTGGTAATCAAATATTTTTCCAACATCATTTCCTTGAATTGGTTCTAATTTAATATTATGAGCTTTCGCGACTTCAATAATCTCTTTCATGATTTTTTGGGCAAGAAGTCTTGTCTTTTTGTTTTTGCATATTTCTCCAAAAGATAATCCAAATACCGCAGATAAACCAGAGAAAGATGAATTAGCTAAAATCTTAGTAAAACGATCACCAATAAAATTATTAGAAATAATAACTTTTCCCATCATCGATAATAATCGATTTGTTTCTTGAAAATGAGGTTTATTTCTTCCTTTTTCCGTTAACGCTCCTAAAGTAAATTCAAATGTTTCAGGAGTAGACGTTACTTTAACAATGCCGGGTTCAATAATTCTAGCTCCCCAACCAATAACGCATCCATATGTATTATCTTCACCGATAATCGATGAAATTAATTTTTCTGGAAGTCCATTTTGCATCGTGCAAATAACTCCATCTTTATTAAGATGATTTTTTAACATTTTAACGACATTTTCATTATCTAATTGCTTAGTTAATAAATAGATAATGTCATAATTATCATCCATTTCTTCAACAGTTAACGCATTAACTTTTTGATTAAATTCAACACGACCAACAATTCTCGCTCCAAAAGATTTTAAAGCCTCAATATGTTCTTTATTGTGATTAATTAAATCGATTTGTTCGTTGTTTCTAGCAATATACGCTCCTAGGACTGTGCCAAGAGAACCCGCTCCAAATATAGCTACTTTCATATTGTTTTTCCTTATTAAAAAATTATGCATTAATCTTTTACAAACAACAATAAATAACTCAATAAATTGCATTATTTATTAATGTAGAATAATATTGTTTCATGGAAAGTGTTGATAAAAATATCAAGAAAGAAAAACAAAAAGAGAAATTAAATAAAAGAATCATTGAAATCGATTTATTAAGAGGAATTGTTGTTCTTTTTATGATCTTTGATCATTTGATGTTTGATTTTGCTTATTTAATTCCTTCATTATTCACAAAAGGTCAAATAATTGGAACTTGGGTTGAACCATTAACACAATTTGGAGTTAATTATTGGAATTGGGATGTTCGAATTGTTTTCCATTATATTTTTGTTTTTGTTTTCCTCGTTTTAGCGGGAGTTTGTTGTTCATTTACTAAAAACAATTTAATCCGTTCAATTAAATTAATTGTTGTCGCGTATTTATTTACTTTAGGAACATTTATATTCGCTAAAATAACTGGAAGTTATAATGATATTATTTCTTTTGGAATTCTTCATTGTATTGGCTTTGCCTTGCTTCTAATCGCCTTGATTGAATTAATTACAAAAAATAAATGGGTGTTTCTCGCTATTGGATTAGTATTTATTGGTGTTGGTCTTTTTATGGAAATTCAATATGGAGATTATATGTTTTATGAAGAAGGTAATTTCTTCCAATTAACTATTTATCAATTATGTGGATATAAAACAGCTGGAGGAGATTCATTCCAATTATTTTTATATGGTGGCCAAGTGTTTTTAGGATATTTCTTAGGTAAACTAATTTATAAAGATCGTAAATCAATATTTAAGAATTCTAAATATTCAAATAATCCAATAACTTTTATTGGTCGTCATTCATTAATCATTTATATTGTTCATCAAATAGTCCTTGTTGGATTAATTGTTGTGATATTATTAATTGCAGGTTTTAATTTGAAATTATGACTGATTTAAGTTTGTTTGAACAAATACAAAAATATCAAGAATGCAATAATACCGCTCTTTATTTTGAAAATAAGAAAATTTCATATAAAGAAATGTTTCATCGTATATATCAATTAATTAATTATTTAAGAAGTGAAGGAATAAAACATAATGATGTTGTAACTGTTGTGTTACCAAACATTCCTTTATCAATTTATCTTTTTTATGCTTTGAATGCGATTGGAGCAAAACAAAATATTATTTTCCCATTAACCCCAATTGAAAATATTAAACAATCAATGAAAAAGATGTCTTCCTCTTTTTGCATTTTATTAGCGACTCAATATCAAGATAACATTCAATATTTTAATGACAATAACAAATATTTTTTTGTTAATCCAATGTTTGATAATTCATTTCTTTTAAGGCATATATTTTATCTAAAATATAAGAAAATAAAACAAACAAATAATATTCGATTAATTGATAATTATGTTCATTATCGAGAAGATAAAAATATTAATTCTCATAATCCAAAAGATGATTCAATTTATTTACATTCAGGTGGAACAACATCCACTCCAAAAGTCATTGCGTTAAGCGATTATGCGATTAACAATTTAGCGAATAAAGTCAATTATATAATTCCTTATTCATTATTTGGTAAATCTATGTTAGCGGTTCTTCCTCTTTTTCATGGATTTGGATTAGGAATGGGAGTGCATGCTCCTTTAGCGAACAACGCTTCAGTTGGATTAATGATGAAATTCAACGTTAAAAAAGTAATTAAATGGATTAATCAAAATAAAATTAATTTAATTATTGGAGTGCCTGAATTATATAAAAGATTATTAAATGATGAAGCTTTTCTTAATTCGAAATTAAATAATCTCGAATATTGTTTTATCGGTGGAGATAATGTTAATTCTTCATTAATTGAACGCTTTAATTTAGAAATGAAAAATCATCGTTCTAATTGCATGTTATTAGAAGGATATGGATTAACTGAAACAGTTACTGTGTGTTCAGTAAACACAAAAGAAAATTTTAAAATTGGTTCTGTTGGGAAAATGCTTCCAAATATTGAAACAATTATTTTAGATGACAATATGAATGTATTAAAAAATAATGAAATCGGAGAATTATATATTAGTGGTGATACATTAATGAATGGTTATTATTTAGATGAACATTCTACAAATAATGTCTTTGTGAATATTAATAATAAGAAATATGTTAGAACTGGCGATTTAGGATATATCGATGACGATGGATTTATTTTCTTAAAAGGAAGAAAGAAAAGAATGTTCATTATTTCTGGATTTAATATTTATCCACAAGAAATAGAAAAATTAGTGTGTTCCATTAATGGAATTAAAGATGCTTCTTTAGAAATGTTTGAAACACCAAAAAAACATTTAAATTTATATGTTATTAAAGACAATGAACACGTTATTGATGAATCAATATTAAAACAATCAATAATTGATTTATTAAAAAAGAAAATTACTAAATATGGAATGCCATCAAAGATAATATTTATTGATCAATTCCCAAAAACTCGAGTTGGAAAAATTGATCACAAAGCATTTAAAGACGAAGATTAATTTTTCTTTCGATCAAAGAAAGTACAATATAGATAATAAACGATATAGCCAATAGTCGAAGCGACTAGAAATATTAAAACAAAATAATTTATTTCATCAACCCATTTTAACCCAATGACTAATCCATCAAGAATAATCATAATAATCGGGAAAATAAAACAATTTGATGTATATCCTTTTCTAAAGAAAATATGAAGCATACATCCAAATGATGGAATTAATATAAAAGTAGATAATATTTCAATTACATAGAAGAATATTGAAGTTGGTGAACTTAAATTCGTTAAATAGCATACTGGTATCGCCATTGAGAATAACACTAAATAGATAAAAGATATAATGCTTTTGGCTCTTATTTCTTTATCTATAGATTGATTAATCGTATGTGATAACATCGCGAGAATTAAAAATCCATAAGCAATAAATTGAACAACTGGTAATGTAAATCCAGTATGCATCATTCCAGAAAATAATAACACCATGGAAGCAAAAATTAGTTGAGGGATATTTTCTTCTAATTCAAAGAAATGTTTACTAAATAATGTTTTAAGAATAGAGATAAGTGGTTTGATAAAAAACAATGTTCCAAAGACAACGCTAATTACAGTAATAATATAAAATGTAATCGCTGCCGCATTTTTGTTTATTAAAGCATATTCTCCTCCAATATTAACACTAAAGATGATCGCTAATATTCTTTCAGTTACGAGGATTAAAAAATATAAAAGAAATCCAATAGAGATGAGTTTGTTTAAAAATAACGCTTTTTTCATTTATTTGATCTCCTTTGAATACCAAGTATTCATTTATATCTTATATACCCAAATAATTAATGGACAAATAAATTGGATATTATTCCTAATAATTATTGATATTGTTACTTTTAATTCTTTTTTGTTTCATTCAGAATAACTCTGAATAATTTGTCATTTTGATTTAATTTAAATCTTTTATAGGAATAATTGCGCCAAGATCATAGAAAATGTTTTTCATTATTCGAAAAAAACATAGAATTCTATGAAAAAAGAGATTTGTTAATTGATGTTAGTTCTTTTTTATGTTAATATACAATCGAAAAAAACATAGAATTCTATGAAAAAGGCGGTTTGTTATGATTGAAAGAAATCAATATTTATCAAAATTAATATCTGTAAAAAATAATGGTTTTCCAAAAATTATTACTGGCATTAGAAGATGCGGTAAATCCTATTTATTAAAAGAAATCTTTAAAAAGCACCTTATTGAAACTGGAGTGTCAGAGAATCAGATTATTATAATAGATTTAGATGAGATAAAAAACGCTAAATATAGAAACCCAATTGAATTAGATAAATATATTAGAGAACGTTGCAATAAAGACATGATGAATTATGTGTTTATTGATGAATTACAACTAGTTTCTTCTATCGTAAATCCAATCTATACTGAGGGAAAATATGTAATTGCAAAAAAAGAAGACAAAGATATTATTACTTTTGTTGAAGTAATTTTAGGTCTTTCGAGAGAAAAATATATAGACATTTATGCTACAGGATCGAATTCTAAAATGTTATCCAGCGACATTATTACTGAATTTAGAGATAAAGCCACAAATATTACATTAAATCCTTTATCATTTGAAGAATTTTGTAATTACAAAAATAGTTCATCATCTGACACTATATTTGAATATATGAGATATGGTGGTATGCCACTAGCTGTTTTAAAAAAAGGTGAGGAAAAGAAAGAGTATCTAAAAAATTTATTTGAAACAACTTACTTCAAAGACATACTAGAGCACAATAATTTAAAAAAGAGCGAAGCGTTAGATTCTTTGTGTAATATTATCAGTGAAGAAACTGGGCAACTTTTCACTAGCACAAGAATAGCTAATATATATAAAAACACTACAAGAAGCAAGATAGATAAAGATACTGTAGAACAATATATAAATTATTTTATTGATTCATTTATCATTAAAGAGGTAACAAGATTCGACGTTAAAGGAAATAATGAAATTGGTGCTCTTAGAAAATATTATTTTGTAGATAATGGTCTAAGAAATGCAAGATTGAATTTTGCTTATGAAGACGAAGGACAAATGCTTGAGAACATGATCTACAATGAATTGATTTATAATGGTTAT
>JAQYER010000026.1 GCA_028723545.1 Caryophanales bacterium | reverse complement strand
GTTCCAGCAATTAAAACTGGATATATTGTATCTATCCCTTCAGCATTATAAACAAATTGTTGAAGACCACTAATTTTATTAAACAATAAATAGAATAAAGAATAAGAAACAGAAAACAACAATGTTCTAATTGCAAATCTTTTATTAACAAAGAAAAACGCTAAAACACATAAAGGAATATTAATAATTAATGACATATACCCAATCGAAAAATTAAATGCATATTGGATCATAACCGCAATACCATTTATTCCCGCTGGAGCGAAACTATTAGGAACAATAAATAAGATGTAATCTAACGCTAATAACGCACCGAGAACAATGATGATTGAGTAATTTAAAATTGTTTTAAGTATGTATTTTTTCTTCATACGGATATGATTTTAGTCTTGTGATTTGCATTATGCAAATAATATTAGCAATATGAAAAATCTATTTTAATTGCTTTTATATTGTGATTCGTTTTAATCAATTGGTTTAAATGTAGACATGAATCTTTTTAACAAAAAAGTACAGAAATATGGAAATGTATATACTTTATCGTGATATCCGATATTATTACTAGACAATTTAAAACCATAATCAATGTCTTTATATCTATCACTCGTAATTAATGTTTTCAAAGATTTGGATTTTCCATTTCTGGCTTTAACTTCAATTGGAATTAAGTTTTCTGAGGAACGAATAAAGAAGTCTTCTTCAAGAGTGCCATCTTCACGTTTATAGTAATATAACTTGTATCCGGATTTTGTTAGAGCCTCCCCTACAATATTTTCAAATAATGCGCCTTTATAGACACCAAGATTTTTGTTCGATCTTAAATCTTCTTGTGATTCTTCATCTAAAAGCGATACGAGTAAGCCTGTATCAGCAAAATATAATTTAAATTTATCTATATCACAATTACCTGATAACGGGAGTTCAAGTGAATCAAGACAATAACACACATTTACAACACCTGAGTCAATAAGCCATTCCGCACACCCTCGATAATCTTTAAAACGCGCACCTTTTTCAATTTTAGAAAGTTGGAATTTTTTATTTTCTTTTGCAAGTTGAGCTGGAATGCTGTTAAAAACATTCAAGATTCTTGTCTGGTCAACGCCTTCTGCATATTTACGAATATCTTCTTTATAATCGGCAATTAATTGACGCTGAGTATTTAAAGATCCTTCGAAAGTTCCTTTTGATATATATTCACTTACCACTGCTGGCATTCCACCTAAAATAACATAATCAAGAAATAGTTTTTGAAAAATTGACATTTCAAGATTGCTAAATGGAGTAAATGTTTTCATGTGTGAAAGCATATTTTCAATAGTGTCTTCTTTATAACCATTTGCCCACAAAAATTCTTCAAAATCCATTGAATACATTTCATAGTCGATTTTGTTCCCAACACTATTACTTTCAATTCTTTTGTAATTAACACCAAGCATTGATCCGCTACAAATAACATCAAATCTACCATCTTCGTTGAAAAATTTAAGAGATGTTGCTATTTCAGGAAATTCAGTTATTTCATCAAAAAAAATAAGTGTACTCCCTTCAATGAATTTCTTCGTTGGGTCAATCAATGACATATTTTTAATTATTTGATTTGTTTCGTATCCGTCTATTATTATGTTTTTGTATTTTTGGTCTTTAACAAAGTTAATTTCTATAAAACTTTCATATCCTGCACTAATAGCAAAATGACGGATTGATTCTGTTTTTCCAATTTGACGACATCCTTTAACAATAAGAGGCTTTTTATTTGGAGTGTTCTTCCAATCTAATAAAAAGGCATCAATTTTTCTTTTCAAATAATTATTTGTCATAACTTTTCCTCATGATTTTATTATAGTGAAAAAGTGGAACTTTTCAAGAGCTTATACACTTTTTAGAGCGAATAATTGTATAACTTTTACACTTTTTAGAGCGAATCAACAAAAAAATGTACTGGTAACCAAAAAATAGACACATCGTTTAAATGAGGAAAATCTGATGAAGTATACAAAAATCCGCTTTTACTCGGTTCTTATTCTGATAAGTCGTTTTGTCCAATTTTGAATAGGCGAGTTTATTTATAAAACAATCATTAAGAATAATAGTGAAATCGCTAATGTAGGAATAGAAATAATCGATCCATATTTTATAAAACTTAAAAATGAAAATCTGATGTCGTGTTTATTTAATAAAGAAGAAAACATTATTCCCGC
>JAQYER010000025.1 GCA_028723545.1 Caryophanales bacterium | reverse complement strand
ATAATTATAAATAATTAATCGTTGAAAATAAATCAAAAATAATAAATATGAGAATAGATTAACGACGATATGATTTATATATTAATTTATCTTCATCGCTAACTCGATATGATTCACATGCTTTTGCGATACCTTTATTTATCAATTTATTAGGTAAATGTTTATTTTCTAATATAGAAATCATATCTTCTTTTAGCCCTTTAATAGCAAATTGGGAAATAAGCCATGCTTGGGCCATGAAACAATAATAATCGCTATCATTATTTAATAAATCTTTAATAAACGATGCATTTTCCTTATTAACAAATTTAAGCAATATTACAAAACAAGCTCGGCGAACGAACGGATAATCGCTTTCATGAAATTTTAAAATGTATTTTTTAATATCGTCTAATTTTTTAATTTTCAATTTCGAGATTGTAGAATCCACTATTGCCCAATTATCCACGATTTGAAAATATTGCTCTAAAAATTGAAATTTTTCATCAATAGATTTATCTTTTCTTAACACGTTTGTTAAAGAAATAATCATATTGATTTCGTGATATTTATTTATTTCAAAATCTAATAAATTATTTCTTTCATTAGCCAATTTTTTAGATAAATCTAAAACAATAGAACTACTAACCCCTAAATTATTAATTTTAGAATTAATTATTTTTGTGTTAAAAATCGCTCTTTGGTCATTTTTATTTTCGAATAATATTTGTAATACTTCTTGATAATTCATTATTCAAAATATTCAAATTCGAAATCGCATAATAAGACAGTGTCTCCATCGACCGCCCCTGCTTCCTTAAGAGCTTTTTCGACATCGATTTTGCGTAAATATGTCATTAATCTCATTAAACCTTCATCGGTTGAAATATTAATTAATGAATACGTTCTTTCGATTCTTTCTCCGGCTAAACGATATTCATGATCTTTAATTTTAACAACATGGAAAATTTCATTTTGTTCTTTATAAGCATCATAAATCTTCGTAGAAGTATTGTCTTCATTAATAACAAGTGGAAATGGTTCGATATTTTCTAACATTTCTGAACATTTTTGAATTAATTTTTCTACCCCATCATGAGTTAATGAAGAAATAGGAAAAATAGGTTTACGAACATGTTTTTTAAATTCTTTTAATCTATCTAAACTTCCATCTTCATCCATTTTAGAAGCAACAATAATTGTTGGACGATTATCCAAACCTAAACCATATTGTTTTAATTCATTAGTTATTGTGCGATATGAAATCAAAGGATCAGTAGATCCATCCATAGCGACGACATGAACAATTAATCGACATCTTTCTAAATGGCGAAGGAATGATAAACCAAGACCTTTGCCACTTGAAGCTCCTTCAATTAAACCAGGCAAATCCGCCATAATGAATGAAGAATATTTATTTACTTTAACGACACCTAAATTAGGTTCTAATGTAGTAAAAGGATAATCAGCAATTTCTGGGTTGGCGTTACTAACAACACTTAAAAGTGTTGATTTTCCAGCATTTGGAAGACCAACAAGCCCAACATCCGCTAATAATTTTAATTCAAGAATTAATCTTTTATTTTCACCAGGAAGTCCGTTTTCGGCAATTTTAGGAACGCGATTTTGAGGAGATTTAAAAGCAGCATTACCTCTTCCGCCTCTTCCACCTTTAGCGACTACCACCTCATCTTTATCATGAGATAAATCAGCTAAAAATTTATGGTCTTTTTCTTCGTAAATAACAGTGCCGACTGGAACGTCGACATAAACATCTTCCGCGCCACGCCCATACATATTTTTTGGCTGTCCTTTTCCGCCATCAGGACCAACAAATGTTTTTGAATGACGAAAATTATATAAAGTATTTATACTTTTATTTGCTCGAAAAATAATAGAAGCACCACGTCCACCATTACCGCCACTTGGCCCTCCTTTTGCGACGAATTTTTCTCTTAAAAAAGTAATCGCGCCGTCGCCACCTTTTCCGCTTCTTACTTCAACAATACAACGATCAATAAACATATTTATTTTCTAATAACACTTTCAATAATATAAAATGGCCTTTTTTGGGCTTCCATAAATATTCGTGCTTCATATTCAGCCATAATTCCTAATGAAACAAGAATAAATGAACCAATTAATAATAAAATATTAATAACGAGCCATATTAACATATATACAGTGTCTATACTAATAACACTGCATAAATGTAAAGTAAACATTATTATTTGACTAATTAATGATAATAATGTAATTAATGTAAATCCGATTGCAAAACCTTTAATAAATTTTAATGGTTGAGGGGTAGTAGAAATAATTGAATCCAACGCTAAATCAGTCATTGATTTTAAATTGTAATGGGTTTTACCAGCATTTCTAGGAGCTCTAACAAATTCAACTTCGGTTGTTTTAAAGCCAACATAAGGAACTTCAACTCTTAAAACTTTTACATAATCATTTAATGCAATTACTTGATCCACTACTCTTCTTGACATCAATCTAAAATGGCCAACATTTTCACTAATTTTAACTTTATTTGACCATTTTCCAATGATTTTATAAAACATCGATGCCGTATTTCTTTTAAAAGAAGTATCGTCTTTTCTTGAACTTCTTTTAGCGTTTACAACATCATAACCTTCTTCAAATTTTTCAATTAATTTTGAAATTAATTCAGGTGGATCTTGTAAATCAGCATCCATTGGAATAACAGCGTCCCCTAATGCAGTATTTAAACCAGCACTAACTGCGCATTCATGACCAAAATTTCTTGATAAATTAACTAAAACAATTTGAGGATAATTATTTTGTTCTTGTTTTAATTTTTCATATGTATCGTCTTTGGAACCATCATTAACAACAACAACCTCAAAATCATAATTTTTAATTTGGTTTAAATTTGAAAAAAGTACTTCAAGAAAATTATGAAGCCCTTCGCTTTCGTTATACATTGGTACAACAATTGATATTAATTTTTTCTTTTCCATAAATTTATTATATCTAGCAAGTAAATAAAAGACCATAATTTTTTATTATGGTCTAATTATTTTTATTATTTCCGAACTTATTGTTCTACTGGATAAACAGAAGCTTGAGTTTTGTTTTTTCCGACTCTTTCGTATTTTACGATTCCGCTAATAGTTGCAAAGATTGTATCATCGCCACCACGTTTAGCATTTTTACCAGGTAAAATTTTAGTGCCACGTTGACGGTAAATAATAGAACCTGCTGTGCAATATTGACCATCGGATAATTTAGCGCCTAAACGTTTAGATTCTGAATCACGGCCGTTCTTTGTAGAACCGACACCTTTTTTAGAAGCAAAGAGTTGGAGATTAAGTTTAAATAACATATCTTTAATTTCCTTTCTCGACCACTTTAATGTATTTCGGATAACTCTCTTCAATTGATTTCAATTGAATGATAAGAGTTTCAATTACAATCTGGTCATGTTTAGTAATATCGCAAATATTTCTTAATTCAAGATAACCGTCTTCAACAACAATTTTGAATCCTTTTGGATTTTCTAATGCGTTTAACGCTCCAACGCTGGAACATGAAACAGCACTACAGACGATATCTTTGCCGAATTTATCATATTCGCTATGTCCTTTAATAATTAATTCAATCGAATTATTATTTAGTGAATTGACATTAACTATGATCATAATTTATTTACAATTATGCATTGATAGCTTCAATAACTAAGCATGTGTATGGTTGACGATGGCCTTGCATCTTGCGTTCGTTATGTTTAGCTTTGTATTTGTAGATGCGAAGTTTTTTGCCTAAACCGTTCTTTTCGACTTTAGCTTTAACAGAAGCGCCTTCTACATATGGTGTTCCGATTTTGACTGAATCACCAGCAACAAGTAAAACCTTGTCTAAAGTAACTTCGTCATTAGCATTTGCGTTGATTTTTTCGACATAAATTTTTTGTCCAACTTCAACACGAACTTGCTTTCCACCAGTTTCAATAATAGCGTACATTCAATATACCTCCTATATCTCACTAATTACTCGCTATGAAGGTCATTGCAATAAGCAATAGTTATTTACCTTTTCTATGCGGTTGTAGCTTGTGAGGCGACAACGACTTTATTATATATAAAGACAAACAAAATACAAGTAAATTATTTTACAAATATGTTAGTTTTTGGTTTTATTACCGATTTTAGGTAATTTTTCGTGTTCTCTATATGAATAATAAAAATCGGAACTAATTATTATGTGGTCAAATAAACATGCTCCAATTGTATGTAAAATATCTAATAGATATTCAGTTGCGATATTATCATCTTCTGATGGATCACATTCCTCATTTGGATGATTATGAATTAAAACCAAATAATAAGCGTTACTCATCAATACTTCATTGATAATTTCTTTCGCAGTAATGGTAACTGACGATGTATATTTTCCATCAATTATTTTTTCTTTAATAATGCAACGTTTTTTATTTAGTAACAACAAGACAGCTTTTTCTGTATTTTCTTTACTTAAATAAGAATATAGTTTATATACATCCTCAGGTGAAGTGAGTTGTTTCAAAAATATTTTCTGATTTTTATTAATTCTTTTAGCAATTTCAAAACACGCTTCTAGACGAAGTGAATTCGCTAAGGATATTCCTTTATGCTTCTTTAAATTTGAAAAATTATCTTTGCTTAATAAATATAAATTTTGATATTCAAATAATAATTCATTTCCGATTTCTAATGCACTTTTTCCTTTAGTGCCACTACCGATTAATAAGGCTAGTAATTCTCCATCGGATAATGTATCTACCCCATAGAAAATAGCTTTTTCTCTTGGCTTTTGTTCAAATGGTAGATCTGATATTTTCATTGATTACTCCCAAGAAAATTTCCATCCACCTGGCATCGTTGCGCTGCCTTCTTTCGACATAAATAGTCGATAAACAATAACTGCCGCAACCGCGATTGCTACAATTGCCATAACTGCGGTTAAAGATATTACTTCGCCAGTAATAATGTTTTCACATTCATTCATATATAATTGTTTTTTCATGTTGATTTTTCTCATTTATGTATTAATAGGAATAAAAATCAAATTTTTGCTAAAAAAATAAAAGAATTCTGA
>JAQYER010000024.1 GCA_028723545.1 Caryophanales bacterium | reverse complement strand
ATAAATTCCAAGTTCTGATATACTTCTTGATAAAACTGTTGTTGCATCTAAGTGAGTAAATGTTGTTGCTGGGGCTGGGTCTGTAAGGTCATCTGCTGGAACATAAACTGCTTGAACAGATGTTATAGAACCATTTGTAGTAGATGTAATTCTTTCTTGAAGTGCACCCATTTCGGTTGCAAGTGTTGGTTGATAGCCAACCGCTGAAGGCATACGGCCTAAAAGAGCAGATACTTCACTACCAGCTTGAGTAAATCTAAAAATATTATCAATGAACAATAAGACATTTTGATGTTCGACATCACGGAAATATTCCGCCATCGTAAGAGCGGTTAATCCAACTCTCATTCTCGCTCCTGGAGGTTCATTCATTTGACCGAAAACTAATGCCGTTTTTGATAAAACACCACTCGCTTTCATTTCATAATATAAATCATTACCTTCACGTGAACGTTCACCAACGCCACCAAAGACTGAAATACCTTTTTGCTCAGTGGCAATATTATGAATTAATTCTTGTATTAAAACTGTTTTACCAACGCCAGCACCACCGAATAAACCAACTTTACCACCTTTCATATAAGGGCATAATAAGTCGATAACTTTAATACCGGTTTCTAACATTTGAGTTGATACATTTTGTTCTTTAAAATTAGGCGCGTGACGATGAATAGGCATATGTAATACATCATCAAAATCATTTCCTTGTTCATCGATTGGTTGTCCTAAAACATTAAACATTCTTCCTAATGTTTTTTCACCGACTGGAACAGAAATTGGAAAGTGGGTATTAATAACATCCATTCCTCTAACAATTCCTTCTGTCGCTCCCATCGCCACACATCTAACGATATCATCACCAATATGTTGGGCTACTTCGATAACCAATTTATTTTTATCATCTAAAACAACTTCCAAAGCCGTTAATAATTCTGGAAGTTCATCTTTAAATCGAACATCGATGATTGGTCCAACAGCTTGGACAACTTTTCCTATTTGTAATGATGACATATTTTGTGCCTCCTTATTTATTGATGCTAGAACTTACTACTTCAGTAATTTCCGCCGTAATAGCAGCTTGTCTAGCTTTATTATATTCAAGTGTTAATGTTGATATTAATTCATCAGCGTTATCGTTGGCGTTATCCATCGCGTTTCTTCTTGATGCTTGTTCACTGACGGTTGTTTCAACAATTAATTGATACAAAGTTGAATTAATATATATTGGAATTATTTGTTCAATTAATGTTTTGATATCGGTATCGTATATTGGTGAATATCCAATATCATTAACATTATTTTGTTCATAAAATGATAATGGGAATAAATTTATCAAATTAGGTACAAATTTGATGGAATTAACATATTTAGTATAAATAACTTTAACTGAACGATATTTATTAGATAAATAAGCATTTAATGCATATATACCTAATTTAGCAATATCATCATATTCAATATGTTCATTAATTGAAGTAAATGATTCATCAATTTCATATCCTAATTTTTTAAAATGGTCTTTGCCTTTATTCCCGATTGTTAATAATACTGATTCATCTTTGGAAATGTTTTTTTCAACAAATTTAAATGAATCATTATTAAATGAACCACATAATCCTAAATTAGATGTAATTAAAATAATTAAATCTTTTGGAGCGTCTTTATTAACATTATATTGTAGTTTAATTTGTTCATCGGCCTTAGAAAAAAGAGATAAAACAATGTCATAGATGGCTTCATAATATGAAGCACCTTTAAACATGATATCTTTAAATCTTTTTAATTTAACTGTCGCGACTAATTCCATTGCTTTCGTAATCTTTTTTGTTGAATTAATGGAATTAATGCGTCGTTTTGTTTTATTTAAATTGGCCGCCATAACTATCTAGTTTCAAAATATTGTTTAATTGCTAAATGCATTTTTTCTTCTAATTGTTTTGAAATAATTTTTTGAGTAACTATTTCATCAAGAATTTCTTTATAAGATGACGAGATATAAGAATATAATCCATCTAAACATGGACGAATTTGTTCTAAATCAATGCTTTCTAAATAACGGTTTTTCGCTGCAAACATTTCAATGATTTGTCTTTCAACTGGGTATGGATCATATTGTCCTTGTTTTAATACTTCCATAAGAACCGCGCCATGATTTAAAACATCTTTAGTGTCTTTGTCCAAATCAGAACCGAATTGAGCGAATGAAAGAAGTTCACGGTAATTCGCTAATTCAATTTTTAAAGAAGAAGCAACTTGTTTCATCGCTTTAATTTGAGCAGCGCTACCAACACGTGAAACAGAGAATCCACTATCAACAGCTGGACGTTGGCCAGCATTGAAATAATCAGTAATTAAGAATATTTGTCCATCAGTAATTGAAATAACATTAGTTGGAATATATGCTGAAATATCTCCAGCTTGTGTTTCAATAATTGGTAAAGCAGTAATTGAACCACCACCATGTTCATCATTTAATTTACAAGCTCTTTCAAGAAGTCTTGAATGGAGATAGAAAACATCACCAGGATAAGCTTCTCTACCAGATGGACGTTTTAATAATAATGATAACGTACGATACGCAACTGCGTGTTTTGATAAATCATCAAAAACGATTAAAACATCTTTACCTTGCTCAAGCCATTCTTCCGCCATAGCCATACCAGCATATGGAGCGATATATAAAAGTGGAGCGAGTTCACTAGCAGTCGCTGATACAACTACTGTGTATTTTAAAGCATCGTGTTTTCTTAATTTATCAACAATATTCGCGACTGTTGAATTCTTTTGTCCAATCGCGACATAAATACATAAAACATCTTGATCTTTTTGATTAATAATTGTATCGATTGCAATCGCGGTTTTACCAGTTTGACGATCACCAATAATTAATTCACGTTGACCACGTCCAATTGGAATCATTGTGTCAATAGCCTTAATTCCAGTTTGTAGTGGAGTGTCAACTGATTTACGATACATTACTCCAGGAGCGATTCTTTCAATTGGACGGCTTTTGTTAGATTTAATTTCTCCTAATCCATCAAGAGGATGGCCTAAAGCATTAACAACACGTCCTAATAAATTATCACCAACTGGTACTTCAACGACAGAATGGGTTCTTTTAACAATATCCCCTTCTTTAATTTCAGTATCAGAACCTAATAAAACACAACCGACATTATCTTCTTCAAGATTCATGACCATGCCATAAATGTCATGTGGGAATAATACAAGTTCCCCTAGCATAGCTTTATCAAGACCATAGACTAAAGCTACACCATCACCAACAGTGACAACATTACCGACATCGTCTGCTTCGATATTAAGATTAAAATTTTCGATTTGTTTTTTAATTAAGGCGCTTATTTTTGAAGAATTAATTTTCATAAATTATTACGCTCCTTTCTTGATAAGTGATGATTTGAGTTGTTCTAATTTATATTTAATAGAACTATCATATACTCGATCTTTAATAACGATTTTCACACCACCAATTAATGATTCATCAATTTTATTTTTTAGTTCAACTTTTTTAGATGTTCTCTTTGTTAAAGCTTCACTAATTTTATTTATTTCATCTTCATTTAATTTAATTGTTGAATAAATTATTCCTTCTTCAATATCTAATAATTCATTCGCTAATTTATTAAATGATAAATAAATATCTTTAAAATGAATAATGAGATGTTTATTAACAATTAATTTGAAAAAATTATTCAAATTAGTTAATTCAAATGTTTTTAACATTTCATCGATTAATTTATATTTATCGTCACTATTAACAAAATAAGAACCAAGATATTTCAAAATATTTTCATCTTCATTAAAGAGCATGAAAATAGATGTCATTGCATCTTTATATTGTTCTATTTTGTTTTCATCTTCAGCAATTGAAATTAAGGCTGAAGCATAACGTGAATATAAATCTTCCATTATTTATTTTCTTGTAATTCTTTCACTAATTGATCAATGAGATCTTTGTTATCTTGTTCATTAATTGTTCTACCTAATACTTTGCTAGAAGCTTCGATAGCGACATTAACGATTTCATTATGAATTTCATCTTGAGAATGTTCAATTTCTCGAAGAATATCATCTTTGGCTAATTGTTTTTCGTTTTCAATTTGTTTATGGGCATTATCTATAATAATTTGGGCTTGAATTGAGGCATCTTCTTTGGCTTTATCAATTATTGAAATAGCCTCTTTACGAGATTCTTTAATACTTGATTCCGCGGCTTGAAGTTTATTTTTAGCTTCAGTTTCTAATTTAGAAGCTGATTCTAATTTTTCTTTTTCATACGCTTTACGTTCATTTAAGATTTTCTTAACTGGTTTATAGGCGACAAAAAAGACAATAATTAATAAAACAACAAAGGCTAAAAATGTGAATAATGCTTCCCAAGGATTAGGGAATAATTTCTTTAAGAAATCTTCACTAGTCATTGGAGTGCCTTCACATGAAGTTAAGAAAACACTTGTCGATATTAATAAAGTAAATATTAATGTCTTTTTATTATTTTTCATAACTTACCTCCTCCCATTTCTTACATAGATAAATTCATAAAACAAATTACATAACGAAAATAATTAAAATAGCGACTAATAAGGCGTAAATACCACATGTTTCAACAAGCGCACAACCAATAATCATTGATGAACGTAATTTTGAAGACATTTCTGGGTTACGTGCCATACCTTCAATAGCTTTAGATACTAATAATCCTTCACCAATTGAAGATGCTGCTGCAGATAAAATAGCAATACCTGCTGCTAACGCTCTCATACCAACATCTGTCATGATTAATTCTCCTTTCTAGCTGGAATTTGCTCAGCTACAATTTCTAATTCTTCTGGTCTCTCTTGCGCGACTAAAAGCGAAGTTAGATAAACATATACTAAAGTTTGAATCAAACCAGAAACCAAATCAAAATATGCATGCAATAATGGAGTGACACCAATAATAGAAACTCCATAATCTAATGCCCAGTCAACAAGGGCAAGAAGAACCCAACCTACTATTGCATTACCAAACATACGTAATGTAATAGATAAAAGTGGAGCCCACATTGATAATAAATTAATAGGTAAGAAAATTGGGATTGGATCAATATAACGTTTAAAATATCTCCATTTAGTGTATTTCATTGAAGTAAAGTGAATCATACCAAAAGTAAATAACGCTAAAGAAAGAGGAACACATAAATTATTCATTGGAGTTGGTAAACCAGCTACTCCAAGAATAAATGACATAAATAAAAATGGAATAATACCTAAAAATAAACCAGCAAAATGTTCAAATCCAGGCCCCATCGTGTCTAACACAAAACTATCTAATTTTTCAACTGCCCATTCAGCAATAAATAATAATCCTTTATGTTGTTTTAAAGGATCAGCGCGTCGAGCTTTAATACCAACAATAATCGCTAAAACAATTAAAATTAAGATAACTGCCCATGCAACAATACATTCACCAGAAAGAGATTGGATAAATCCATCAAATGAAAAATCATAGCCTTCTTCGGCGTAAGGAATACCTGAATATATCATTTGTTTATTTCCTTTATTTCATTATCCATCTTTGTTAATACCAAAACAATAATAAATAATCCTGGAACATAACCAATTGCTGCTCCAAAGACTGAATATTTCATAAAGCCAATATTGAATTTATAGTCCAATAAAGCTGGAATAATTAAACCTGCCGCTAATAAGATAATTCTTAAAAAATAAAACAAAATAGTTGTTCCTGGTTTAGATGATTTGGTTGTACGGTCACCACCGATAAATAATAACGCCACAATAGCGACATCAATAATTGATCCGATAGCAATTCCAATAGTCCAACCAGGATATCCAATAAACACTGTGAAAAGCGAGATTAGAGTGATTCCTAATCCCACTAATGAAGTAATAAGAACTAATTTTGTTATCGTAGATAAGTTTTTCATAATTCATGCATTTTTTGCACGTTTATATTATGCTCGTTATTGAAGTAAATAGCAAATAATAAAAGTTCAATTTTCTACTAAATACATCAAAGCATTATTGATAGATTTAAACCTGTAAATTTTGTTCCAATAAATGCAAAACCCCCTGTTTATTTAGTTTTGGGGGTTTATTGCAAAATAAATGAAGATTATTTTAATAAATTATCGCAGTTCCATCTTCAATACATTCATAGAACCAATCAATATAGAATTGCAATATTTCATCTGTTAACAATCCTTTTCCAATTGATACTTTGAAGTATTTGAATCCTAAATCATAGAATTTCTTTTCATCGATTCTATCTTTAAAATCTTCATATGTATATATTCCATATTGTTCTATATCTTTATTCATTAGAGAAGTATCAAAATTATGATTTTCGTCATATTCGAAGATATTATATACACCCTTAAGAACACTGGTAATATTTAAGATTCCATTTGCTTCGCAGTTAATATTCTCGCTTGAAAGAACAGTATACGAACGAGTAATCTTTTCAATGATAGACGCTTTAATAAGCGTTATCTCTTTATATTCATCACCTAAGCCTTTTGCAAATCTATGGCCTATATAATTTAAATAGTTAACTTCATTAATATCGACATATTGATTCTCATCTAAATCAAATAAACCATGGCATGCAATAAATCCAATGTTTGATCCATCTGAGAAATCTAAGCTAATAACTTTATAAATATTTTCTCCATGATCAATTAAAGCCGCAATTGGCTTATATTCATATTTACCGCTTTCATGATTATAAGATTTAATTAGATCATCCGATTTTAATTCTTCAACCGGAATCAATCCTCTATTAGTTGTTATGGTAGTTCCTTTTTCAAAGCAAGTATTATTATCATTTACAATTTTAAATTCGCCAGGCTTTACATTTCCTTTTATATCAGTAACTGTACATACAACATTCACAACATCCGCAGATCCTAATGAACTATTTGCAGCAGCGCCTCCAGCTAATGTAACTTGAACCGATAACGTATCGCTGACTGTTGTTAATTTATTATTAGAATCTTTTCCAAAATATACTCTATCACCAGGAATGCTGGACTCATTTCTAAATGTCCAAACAACTTTACTAACTTTAGATAAGGATAAAGTACTTGAGTCTTCTCCAATTATTTTTGCTTCAAATGTATATGAACCATCTTTAAAGGTAGCTCCGCTACTATTTCCATTGGTGCATGTGACATTAACACTAGAAACACCAATAACATTTACTGCATCGATTACATTAATTAAATATGTTTGAGATACTCCACCGCAAGACAAAACAATATTGGTAGAACCCAATGCAATTCCCTTAACCAAACCGGTTTGGTCTACCGTTGCAATAGAAGTATCTTCGCTTTGCCATGTATAATTTTTATAATAAGACTTATTAATATCGTTAATTGTGCCAGTTAATTGTAAAACAGTATCTACTGGAACGTCGTGAGTATCTCCTTCAATTGAAATTGACTGAACTTCAAATTCATTAATTCCTCCATTATTAGCTGAAATCGAATAAGAACTACTAGTTCCAGTAAGATATGGAGTGTTTTCATTATATGAAACAGCTGAATTGAGATCATATTTTTTATTTGATTGATAAATGGTAAATATATCTTTTTGAGGAACGATGCTAAAAGTTGAAATTGAATCTTCAAAAATAGTTTTTTGATAAGTTTCTATTGAATATGACGTGCTAGAATTCACGCTTATATTATAAGAAGGTGAAAAACTGCTTAAAGAGTAAAAAGGATTCAATCCAGCATATAATACTTTTTTTGTTAAATAACT
>JAQYER010000023.1 GCA_028723545.1 Caryophanales bacterium | reverse complement strand
ATTTACTAATTTTTTAATATAGTCCATTGCTTTATTTAAAAAATGACCATATTTATAAGAACCAATTGAAACAGTTAAGTCAGATTTTATTACATAATCTCCTAAGCCGTTATTCCCATTTAAACCTGAATTTATATCGACACTTATAACATAAGCTTTGGAATTATTAATGCGATTAATGACATTAATGTAATTATCTTTTGGAGTCCCTTTAAAACCAGTTCCTAATAAACAATCGACAATAATATTGTATTTAAATGATGTATTATCATTTATTAAATAATGCTTTATGCCTAATTGTTTTGCTTTATCAAAATAATATTTTCCATCTTCAGAAAAACGTTCTTCAATTAATAATAATGTACAATTTATTTTATGCTCTTTTAAAATAATTGATAATGCATATCCATCTCCAGCGTTATTCCCTGTTCCACAAACAATAGCGATATTGCCAAACCAATTAGCGGATGAATAAACACCAAAAGCGGCATTCCACATTAAATCTTTACTATTATTGTAAGTCGCAATAGTGTTTTTATCGCTATTAGACATGTTTAAAACTGATACAACTTCTTTCATATGAATAATTATGTAATAAATTTATTTATTTGTGTATAAAAAATGCTCATTATTATTATTTTAATGAGCATCTTTGATAATTAATTATTAGCTTCTTTTCTTTGATTAATTTCGTCACAAATTCTTTGATATTCGTTTTCATCAAGATGATATTTCTTTTGATAAACAAAATAAGAAATAAGTAAGCACACTAATGGAACAAGAATCATAAATAATAATAATCCTAATTTTTGTCCACTATCAATTGAAGAAATAACTGCATTAATTCCATTTAATTTAGCAGTTTCATCAATTGCTCCGGTTGTAGCTTGTTGTTCTAATGAAGAAATTTGGTTAGTGTAATCTGTAACTTTAAATACAATATATGAAAGAGAAGTTAATCCAACAATAATAGCGGAAGTCATTTTGGTAACAAAAGGACGAACAGAAGTAATAATTGCTTCTTCTCTTTCTCCAGATATATATTCATTGTATTCAACAGTGTTCATAATCGAAATCATCATAATTAAATAGAAACCATATTGGCCTAAATTAGATAACATATATCCAATTGTTAATACCCAGAATCCAACAATTGATGAATTTAAGAAACTAAAAGCAGTTAATCCCATTAATCCATAACCCACTAACGCAACAATTAACATAATAGTCATCAATGGTTTACGATTAATTTTTCTCGAAATCATTGGATAGAATATCATTAATACCGCTGTTGCAGCGACTCCAATTGTTGAGAATAAAGAATATAATCCACCTTCATAACCATATTGGAAATAAACATAAGTAGATCCTACTCCACCTAAAATTAAACTATTGCCAATTTGTTGGAAAATGAAAGCAATAATAATCCATAATAATGGCTTGTTTTTGAAAATTGTTTTAAGAATTTCTTTAGTTGATTTCTTCTTAACATCTTTTTTAACTTCCATTGCTTCTTTTGATTCTTTAATACCAAATAAAGCAAAGCAAATAAATCCAATCGCGAGAATAGCAATCGCAATCGAAATAATTCCGTATGAAGTTTGAGTTGAATTCGTTAATGATAATTCACCAACCGTAAACATTGGAATTAACATCCCTGCTAAAGTACTACCGATTCCAGCAAATAAAACCGCACGTGAAGTGAATTGATTTCTTGTATCAGGATTAGAAGATAATGATGGAATCATTCCCCAATAAGAAATATCGCTCATCGTATAAGTAATAGAATATAAGAAATAAATAACTCCAAAAATAGCAATAAATCCCCATCCTTGTAATGTGGTATTAAATATTGTAATAATAACTCCCGCTGTTGAAAGGACACCAGCCGCTAACCAAGGTTTAAATTTACCCCACTTAGTATGAGTTTTTTCAATAATAAAGCCCATAATTGGGTCGTTTACAGCATCAAACACTCTCGCCCCAATCATAATTGCTGTAATTGCCGCTAATTGAGCGGTGTCTAATGTTCTTGTTAATAAAACATAAGTCAAAATGAAACTGTTAAACAAGGCATAAATCATGTCACGTCCAATCGTTCCAAGTGGATACATCCACAAATTTCTTTTAGTTGTTTTGCTATTTTCTTCCATAAAAATCCTTTCTTTATTTAGATGCTTCTGGCAAACAATGCATTCGAGTTTTATTCATCATCCTAAATCCTTCAGAAGGAATAGAGAATGTTCTAAATCCAAAATCAATCGCGCGAACTTTTAAATATGTAATTAATGATTTAGTGGCGTTACAATCTTTTGGATATTGGGACTTATGGCAATATAAAGCTTCAATTTGTTTATGGAAATGGCCATAAGTTCTCACATATTTATTTGGTTTATTAGTAAAATATAACGCGATCGCGTCAATATTAATGCCATCATTAACTTTTTCACCATTCGGCAAATAAGTTTGGAATATTTCTTTATAATTTGCAAAATTCGCTAATTCTTTCGCGCATTTTCCAATGCGAATGTGGTCGACATGGCATTCAGAAATAATATCTGGATCAGGAGCAAAAATAATATCTGGTTTAATATCATTAATTGTTTTAGCAATGCCTTCTAAAACTTCTCTATCACTATATTGTCCACCATCGCATAAAGATAAAAACAAACAATTATCAACGCCTAATAATTTTGCTGATTCTAGACATTCGTTTTTTCTAATTTCAATTAATTGTTCGCAAGAAATATCTTCTTTTAAATTTTCTTTTCCAAAACGACCATCAAGACAAATTAAAAAAGTTACTTTCTTGTTTAATTTCTTTAATTTAGATACTGTCGCTCCAGCGCCAATCTCAATATCATCTGGATGAGGACCGATAAATAAATAATTATTGTAAGATTCGATTTTTGGATTTTTGACTGCAATGTCAATAATAAATTTTGTAAAGCTCATAATTAACAATTTAAATTATAACATAATCTTTTAAGATTAATATTTATTTAATAATCAATGTTTCTTGATGAGAATATTCCAATTTAATATCCTTTTTTGGATTTAATAAAAGGTTCATAATAGAAGGCTCTTTCGTGCCATAAAATGTGTCAAATATTAATTTTCGATAAGGAATGAATCCACATTTTTCTTGAACTCTTTTTGATTGATTGTTTCTTTCGAAATGACAACATAAAATAAAATCAATATTAAGATCATTAAATAAATAATCAATAACTGCATCACAAGCTTCTTTTATAATCCCTTGTCCCCAAAACTGTTTCGCTAAGACAAATCCTAATTCAATTCCATAATAATTGCTAAATTCGGTTAATTCATCTTCTTTGTTATATTTTTCTAATCCAAAAGAACCATAAACATGATTATTTATTTCGATAGCGAAAACATTTTTATTATTAATAAACATTTCTAATATTTTTAATGTTTCTTCTTTATTTTGGTGATGTTTCCAACCCGCTAATTCGCCAACACCTTCTACTTTCGCATAATCATAAAAATCATCTAAATCTTCATAACGAAAACTTCTTAATGTTAATCTTTGGGTTTTTAAAACAACATTACTTATATCAACTTTAATGTTCATTAATTATTTGTTTTTATCTTTTTTCTTTTTATGGAAAAATGGTCTCTTTTCTTCTTTAACTTTAACGATGTTATTTTCGTTAGCCATATAGCTATTCTTTAAAGAATTTTGTTTTGCTTCTTCAATTTCTTTAATTGTTTCTAACGCTCTAGCTAAATTGTGTGCTAAACGTTCGAATGATTCGATATATAATTGTTGTTCAACTTTGCCTTTATTTTTCATTAAGAATTTAATTTCAGATAAAGATTTAGCTAAATATTGAATAGTTTTTTCATATTCGTTTAAAGCATTCATATTAAGATTTTTAGCAAAGTCGATATCCGCTAAAATAGATAATCTAATTTTTCCTAATTGTTTGACTATATTTGGAGAATTAATATCAATTGAAGCAAATTTCTTATTTGTATTTTCGATTTTTGTAACAATAGAACCTCTCTTCTCTAATAAGTATTTTAAGAAAATGATTAATCCAGCGAACGCAACGGTGACGATGGCAATCCAAATGATATTTTGTTGGATAAAGGCATCGACATTAATATCTCTAACTTGAATTGTTTGAGTATCAATTTCAATACCATTAAATAAAACTGAAATTGTGTAATCGTTTTCTAATGGATTTTCAATTGTAATTGATAAATTATGATTATCAATAAATGGAATTTCATTTCCATTTTTATCAATAACATTCCAAGAAGGTTCAAAATTGACAATATTATTGTATTTTTCAACATTTAATCCAATAGTGATATTTTGATTAGAATAATGGAATTCATCAGGAATTGCTAATGTGGTAATTGAATAAATATCATCAATTACATTAACGATTATCGTTTTAGTAATCGGTTCAAAATTTTGTCCAGTACAAGTGACATTAATAGATACTACTCCACCACCGATAGGATTAATAATCGCTTTATTATAATCAGTTTCTATATCAAGAACATTTAAACGAGATAATTCCCAAGTAAATGTAGGGATTTCTCCGCCATTTAATATATCGTTTGCGATAGCGGCTTCAAGATTGATTTTGTTCGCTCCAGCAACTAAATCAATTCGATCATCAACATTTAATGTTAATGCTTGATCTAATGGGGTGTAATTAATTTCTTCATCAGTAACGGTGATGTTAAAAGATAACACATCGTAATATTGAATTGTTTTTGTATTAAGTCGAAATTGACCTGTAAGAGTGTAATTACCAGAATTTTTAAAATTAACAATTACTTCGTAAAAATCAGGTTCACACGTTGTATATGATTTAAATATTGAACTTTTTGTCATTTCCCAATATTCAGAAGGTTCTAAAACGTGATTGACAATTTCTTCGTGCGTTTCTTCAACTTCTAAATAAAACCATGATTCGGTAATTTCTTCATAAGGAACATTGACTTCTAATTTTAATTTATGATCATTATTTTTTCCGAAAGAAGTACGATTATTATATCCATCAACCAATAAATTATTAGTTTTTTGTGAAATAACTAGTTCATTGGATAAAATTATGTATTCAACTCCATCTTGTTTGAAAGTCAATTTAGCGACAATATTCATTTCTTGTTTTGGCATTTCTTCTAACGTAATGCCGCTATTATCATAATCGTTATCGGTATCAATAATAATGTTATTATCTAAATCAATGTATTGAATAAGATAATTTTCATAATAATCTTCTGTTCCTTCAACTTGCACTCTTCCATCGGTTTTAAAACCATATTTTGGATTAAATAAGTTGTCGTTAAGAGTAGTGAAAATTTCAACTCTTTCATCATTGATTAAATAATAAAGAGATTCCAATTTTAAAATATCACCAGGTTCAGTTTTTTTAACAAAATATGGCTCAATTTCAAAAAATAAATAGTAAGTATATTCTTTTCCAGTAGAATCACTAAAGTTCAATATATATTTTACTGTTATAGAAACAGTGGTATCAGAAATTTTATCATCAGTTTCATAAACCACTAATGATCCGATTTTTTCCAATGTAAATAAGGTAAAACGGCCACTATCAATGTTCCAATCATATATTGTATCAGCAAACATTTTTGTGCCATTAATTGTTCGATATGCAGATATTTCAAAAAATTTATATTCTGAAAAATCTTCAAAAAGAGCATTGGAATATAATTCATCCATGACTTTATTCAATTCAATTTCATCAGGTTCAAGTGATAATACACATCCTGATGGGGCGCGGAAGTTTTCTTGAACTTTAGCTATTGGAGCACCTTCATAATATCTAGTAACTGCACTTCCATCTCCCTCAACAATTTCTTCATATGTAAATCCATATTGTGGTGTATCTTCTCCACCACCAACATCAGTTGAAATGCTTCCTGTATCAGTAATGTCTCCTGTATCAGTAATGTCTCCTGTATCACCGGTTGCAAAAGTAGTTAATGGAGATTTGTTAAAAGAAATTGATAAAAATAAAGCGAAGATACTAGTTAATAATAATATTTTTGACTTCTTCATAATTAATACCATTATTCATCTTTACAAACGTGAACATCGAGTTGATTGAATGGAATTTGAATATGTTCTCTTTCAAAAGCATCATAAACAATACGAGGCATTGAAAACAAAACATTATAATAATCAGAGTTATTGCACCACACTCTTAAACTATATGTAATAGCGGATGCATCATGACTTTCCATAAAAACACTGAATTTCATTGATTTTAATACTTGAGGATGGTTAGTTGCTACTTCAGTTAAGACGCGTTCAACTTTATCCATATCACTACCATACGCAACTGAGAATTTCATATCACAACGTCTAATTGCTAAGGCAGTGTAGTTAACAATATTTCCATTAAGAACAGTGCTATTAGGCATAACGATTTTGACATTACCAAATGTAATTAATTCAACAGTGAATAATTTAATTGAATGAACTTTACCTTCAACACCATTAATTGAAACATGGTCTCCTCTTCTAAATGGTTTATTAGTAATAATTAAAATCCCGTTAGCGATATTCGCAAATGAATCTTTTAAAGCTAAACCAACAGCAAGAACTAAAGTTGAAAGAGAAGCAATTAATCCAGAAGTAGATAATTCTAATATTCCAGCGCAAGCAAGAACTAATATTACTAATGAAATAATCTTAACAATAGATGAAATAAATGAAACAATCGCACCGTCAATACGGGTTTTGAATAATATTTTCTTTAACGCAAAACAAATAAGCCATGTAATGCAAATGCCAACAATTGCAATACAAGCACATAGCAATAATTTATAACCATAACGAGAAATATATGATCCAATTTGACCAAAAAGTTCTTTCATACAAAAACTCCTTTATTTGAAAAAAATAATAATATATCATTTTTGAATAATCAATTTTTAATTGATAAACGGCATTATTTTATTTAAAAAATAATAAAATAGATTTTCAAAGCGAATTTGTAATAGTGATTAATTTATTTTTTATTGGCGATAAATAATAAAAAAGGTAACACACTAATGCATTACCTATTTTGCTAAAATTGGTGATCCTACCGAGAGTCGAACTCGGGATTAAACCTTGAGAGGGTTTCGTCTTAACCGCTTGACCATAGGACCACTTACTTAGAAATTAAAGCAAAATCAAGCTAGTTTTTCAACAATTTCGTTAATGCGTCTATTAACTTCGTCTTTTCCAAGTATTTGAATAACAAAATATAAATTTGGAGATTGTTTGCTTCCAGTTAAAGCAATTCTAATCATTTCCGCGACATCACCTGAATGTCCTAAATAAGCATCGCGATTTGCTTTGAACATTTTATTATTTTCAGCAAATTGGTGACGAATTGATAATTGTTTAACTGAATTAAACCAAACATCGTTTCCTAATGAATAATCATTAGAAGAAGCAAAATCTAATAAAACTTCTTTAATAACTTCTTTTGAAATATTTTCATTAAATGGTAATTGACCTGAAATAATTTGTTCATATTGATCATTAAAGAAGAAACGAATAAGCGGATAAATATCATTGTAACAGCAATAATCTTTTCGAGCTTTTTCACCACCACGTTCGATATTTAAAATATCGATGACATAATCTTTTTTATCAAAGATGTGTTCATATAATGTTGTGTTATATTTTTTAGACCATTCTAAAACGCGATTATATAAATCTTCTGCTGAAAATTTAGCGATTAATTCTTTTGAGAAATAATTTAATTTGTCTTGATCAAATAACACTCCATCGAGGCTCATTTTATTAAATGAGAATTTGAATTCATCGATATTAAATGATTTATTTTCAGCCGTCCATTCTTCAAAATTTGAATTAGCAATGCTCATTAAATAAACTTGTAATGCTTCAACAGGGAATCCAACTTCAATAAAATGGGCAACACTAGCTTCTGGGTCTTTTCTTTTTGATAATTTACGGCGATTACCATTATCTAATTTCATAATAACAGGTAGATGAGCGTATTTTGGTAATGGGAAATGAAGTGTTTCAAATAATTCTAAATGAATTGGAGTAGATGAAATCCATTCTTCGCCACGAATTACCGTTGTAGTTCTCATAAAATGGTCATCACATGCGTGAGCGAAATGATATGTAGGAAGTCCATCGCCTTTTAAGATAACAATATCTAAATCATTTTCAGCAATGGAAATTTCTCCTCTAATTTCATCTTTGAAAGTAACTTTATTATTATGGTCACCCATTGATTTAAAACGAATGACATATGGTTCATTGTTTTTAATTCTTTCAATAGCTTTATCAATGTCATAATCACGATATTTAGCGTATTTTCCATAATATCCAGGAATTTCTTTATTAGCTTCTTGAATTTTTCTTATTTCTTCTAATTCATCACTTGAACAAAAGCAAGGATATGCTCGACCTTCTTTAATTAATTGTTTAATAACAATTTTATAAATATTCGCGCGGTCGCTTTGTTTGTATGGGCCATAATTTCCTTCTTCATGGTCTCCTAAATATCCTTCATCTGGAGTAACATTGAAATGGTTTAATTGTTTTAATAAATCTTCTCCTGAACCAGATATTTCTCTTTTGGTATCAGTATCTTCTAAACGAATATAAAAGACACCATCACTATCTTTTGCGACTTTTTTAGCAACCATTGAAGTAAATAATGATCCAAGATGTAAAAAGCCAGTTGGGCTAGGAGCAAATCTTGTTACTTCAGCATTTTCTTTAAGTGGTCTTTGAGGATATCTTTTTTCTAAATCATCTATTGTTTCATGAATGTCAGGGAAAATAACATTCGCTAATAAATCAAATTTGTTCATAACTTTTTAATTATTAATAATTTTCTCTTGATTATTAATTTTCCTTTCTCTATAATAATAAACGCACTGCAGATGTAGTTCAGTGGTAGAACACTACCTTGCCAAGGTAGTTATGCGGGTTCGATTCCCGTCATCTGCTCCATTGATATTAAGGCTCCGAATTATCGGAGTTTTTTTGTTCTTCATCTTCTTCTTTTTGATTCTTTTCTAATAATTCATTTGTTTGATTAATATATTGTTCAAGTTCTTCAGCTTCTTCTTCGCTCATTTGCTTTTGAGCTTTTAATTCATTTAAAGTTTTAACTGATTGAGAAATGCTCGCTTTAATATAATTTGTCTGGTATTTAAAAAACAATGTTTCAATACACGAAAAATAATATGGAGCGGCAAAAGAAAGAAATAAGAGCACTAAAGCGCCGCCAACAATTCCCATTTCAAATGGAGTTTTGTATAAAAAGAAATAAGATAAAGTCATTCCTGAATAATATAAAATCGTCATAGAAGGAATAAACCACCACACTGTTTTATAATAATCTTTATAAAATTGTTTTCTAAATGTTGGAAATCCTAAACGATGAACAAAATGAACTTCTCTCATTGGCATCTTTTGTAAACTCGCGACACTTAAATGAATTTTAATTGAATGAGTGCCAATATGATGTAAAAACATTAATAAGGCTGGGAATATAGCGATCGCTAAAGCGATATATAAACAATTATTAACGGTTTCATTTTGCATAACTACATTTATAATTTCATTTTCGATATTAGCCATATCAGTCATGTTTTCAATCGATGAAATTAATGAAAGGATTTCTGGATCGTTCATGGCGATAGTCTCAATTAAAACTAATCCACTAAATAAATAAACACCAAAAAAGATACCTATTGATTTTAATAACCCTTCTAACAATCGATAAACACCAAACATTTGCGGTGTAAAATAGCCACGCGCGACAACAAAAAATTTTTTAAGAGAAAATGAATTATTCTCAACTGGAATATTATTATCCATCGATGTTATATATTGGAAAGCAAAGGCAAATGGAATAATAATAATTGGAATTGTAATGAACAAAGTAAATGGAAGAAAGAACGCTAAAACAAAACAAGAAATAACAATAAAAGCAAAAAATGCTCCATAAGCAAAAGAATAGCTTAAGTGCTTTTTAAATTTTTGATTTGTTAATTTTCTTACATTAATTTCTTTCATTTTCTGTTTTGTAATTTAAATTTAATTTTGCGATATCATTAACCGCGTATCCTAATTGTTTTTGATTTAAGGATGGAACATTGTCTTTTTCAATGCCTTGAATAAGTTTATATATTTTCTTCACTGTAGACAAGTAATTATTATTACTTGTTTGCACAAATTCTTCAATACTACAATCATCGTTTACCAAAACGATAGATTTAATATAATCATTTTCTAATCTTGTTAATTTAACAAAAGAATCAGCAATAGCTTTGTTATCTTTTAATGGATTGCTTACAAATCTTTTTTTAATTTGCTTTTTTTGCTTTGTAAATACAATCCAAGCATTATCATTTTCTTTCGCATTAATTCCACCATCGATATACATATCATTGATGACATAAATATATTTTTCACCAAAAAGAAGGTGGTCGATATGAAATTTTGTTCCATCAGATAATTTATAATCGAAATTATTAATTAAGAAATAATCAAAATCACGAGCAATTAAATATATTTTCTTCCCATATATTTCGACATATTTCTTTTTTAATATCGATTTTTTAATTGGCCGATATAAAAGAACAAACATTATTGTTATAAACAATAACGCGATCAAAACAATGAAAATAATAAATAACAATTTTTTGTCAATCATTAATCAGAAAATTTTTCCGCTGTCTCAATAGCGATTTCAATCATATTTACTAATCCAGTTTGTCTTTCATCAGAAGTTAAAATATCTGATTTAACAAAAGAATCAGAAACAGTTAATAAGCATAATGCTTTTTTATGTAATAATGCTGCGTTAACAAATAAAGCATAGCTTTCCATTTCAACGCCCATAATTCCTAAATTAGCCCACTTCTTCCATCCTTCTTTATCGAAATTATAGAAGACATCACTTGATAAAATGTTACCGACATGGAATTTAGCATTTCTTCTTTTTGCCACTTCATAGGCAGTTTGAACTAATTCGAAATCAGCAGAAGCACTATAAGAGCCAACAAGGCCTAGAGCATTTGATAAATTAGAATCAGTTGATGCAGACATACAAATTAATACATCTCTTAAATCAATATTTGGTTGATACGCTCCACAAGTGCCAACACGAATGATAGCTTCAACGCCGTATTCAGCAAATAATTCATGAGAATAAATAGCAATAGAAGGTTGACCCATTCCACTTGCCATTACTGAGATTTTTTTGCCATTTTTTGTATAGCCTGTATAAGCTAAAATTCCGCGAACCTCGTTGACTAATACAATATCTTTTAAAAATGTTTCAGCAATCCATTTTGCTCTTAATGGATCTCCTGGCATTAAGACGACTTTAGCGAAATCGCCTTTATTAGCTTTAATATGTGGTGTTGCCATTAATTTACCTCCTTAAAAATTATTATCAAATTAATGATAACAAACAATATACATATTTTGAAAATAATTAATCTAAAATTAGATTATTTATTGTCGTTAATTAAATAATCTTCGAGCATCGTTTGAAATGATTCAGCAGATGATCGAATTAATTCACCATCAATGGCGAAAGATATACGACCAGTTTCTTCAGAAACCACGACAGTAATTGAATCAGAAATTTCAGAAATTCCTAAAGCGGCACGATGTCTAGAACCAAATTTTCCCGCTAGAGGTTTGTTGGTTGGTGGGAAATAAGCAGCCGCACTATAAATCTTGTCGCGGCGGATAATAACTGCTCCATCATGTAATCTTGTACCAAAATAGAAAATTGATAATAATAATTCTGGCACTACAGGAGCGTTCAAAACTGTTCCAATTGTGTTAACTTTATCATCAAGGCAATCTTCTTTTTCAAAAGTAATAAGCGCGCCAGTTTTTGTTTTTGAAAGTTGAATAACCGTTGTAGCGATTTTTTCACATAATTCATAACGGTCATATACTTTTTCAACATTTGATTTATGGAATTTTGAAGATTTAGTTGAAACTGGATTAGTAATAAATGTTCGAATAGAAGCAATATTTACATTAAAGAACAGCAATAAAGAAGCTGCAGTAAAGGCAATAGAAATATAAGAAACTAAATTCAATCCTAAAAATTTAGATATAAGGATTAACGCACACCCGCAAGAAACGATAATGATTGGTAATTTCCTACGCAAGAAAAAGCATGTAACAAACATGACTAAAGCTATAATAATGCACGATATACCAACATCTACCCAAAATAATGGATTAGAAAACTCCGCTGTATCAATCATAATAATATTAATTCTATTAAGAACAATTCCTTTCATCAAATAACTATTGTTATTCTTTATTAGTGTATCACTACTTTAATGTAATTAAAATAAAGTAGAGAAATAAATATATTTTCAACTATGTTGAATATTTTTATAAAAAAGTCATTAAATAATTTTTTATTAATATTTTGAGATATCAATATTGTTTAATATTTTTACACATGGACGAATGACTTTTCTAACATTTCCATCTTCAAATGGATTACGTAAATGAGCCTTTTTAAGTAAAGTAACAAATGGATATTTTCCACCTAATTTACATAAATGAACATATTTAGCCCAAGCTTTAGGTTGATTCTTATGCATTTCATCTAAGAATTGGAAAGCACATACTTGAGCGAGTGTGTAATCAATATAATAAAATGGAGAGCCAAACACATGTGATTGTTTCATCCAGAATCCCCCATGAGCGTATGTTGGTTGATCAACATAATTTTTGTGTGGAGTGTATCTAGATTCGATTTCTTTAAATTTTGAACATCTTTCTTCGTGAGTGGCGGTTGGATTTTCGTATACCCAGTGTTGGAATTCATCAATTGTAATTCCGTATGGGAGGAATTCAATCGCGTTCGCTAAATGGTCATAACGATATTTATCAGCGTTTTCTTTAAAGAATTTATCCATCCAAGGCCAAGCAAAGAATTCCATTGACATTGAATGAATTTCACATGCTTCTAATGTTGGCATATGGAATTCACTTGGTTTAATGTTTCTAGATAAATATCCTTGGAAGGCGTGACCAACTTCATGGGTTAATACATCGACGTCGCCAGAAGTGCCATTGAAATTAGCAAAAATAAATGGGAATCCTTGGACAGGTAAATATGTCATATATCCACCAGGTTGTTTTCCAGCGCGTGCTTCAAGATCTAATAAATGATGATCTCTCATAAAATGGAAGAATTCTCCTGATTCTTTAGACATTTCTTCATACATTTCCGTCGCATATTGAACTAATTGTTCACAATTTCCTTGTGGAATTGCATTTCCACTTAAGAAAGATAAATTAAAATCGTAGTTGGCCATTTTGTTAAATGGAATACCGATTCTTTTTGCTTGAGCTCTATATAATTTTTGACATACAGGAACGACTTCTTCAGCGATTTGTTTACGATAATTCGCTACTTTTTCTGCGTCATAGTCAGTTCTACCAAGTAATAAATAACCTAATTCGATAAAGTTTTTATAACCTAACTTTTTCGCCATTTGGTCGCGTAATAAAACTAATTGAGAATAAATATCCCCAATCTCTTTTTCATGTTGTCCAAACCAATTATCAACCGCGACAGATGCATCATGACGAACTTTTTGCTCTTTTGAAGTTGTGAATTTACCCATTTGAGGTAAATTGTAAACATTTCCTTCAAATTCGATTTGGGCAGATCCTAACACTAAAGAATATTTACTTGTTAATTTGTTAATTTCAATTAATTCTGGAATAATTTTTTCATCAAAAGATTTGAGTTGATTTTCAATCATCTTGAAGTAATATGGGCTATATTTAGCTTCAAGTTCATCTCTAAATGGAACATTTAATAATGTTTTATTCCATTCATTGAATAATCCAGACACTAATGGAAGAACTTCATCAACTTGGTTATTTAAACGAGCGATTTTCTTATCGTTAGTGTTTAATGAATAACGGATTTGAATAACAGTTACATTGTTTTGTAAATTGTTAGAAAATCTTTCACATTGATGAATGATTTTAATGCCTTCTTTAAATGTTGAAGCAGATTTTAAACTATTAATGTATCCAGTTAATCGTTTTTCAATTGCTTTATAAGATATACTTTTGGCAGGAATATCTTCGAATTTAATATTTGTTTTATCCATAATTTTATATTTCACTAAGTGAAACTCCTTTCTTATTAAACTTTTCTTATTGTAATAGTTGCTTTTTCTTCGCTAACTAAATTGAAATCAATTTCATATGGGAATGATTCGCCATTATTGAATTTATTATCTATGAAATATCTTGAATATTTGCTCATAGTAAATTTATCACCAGTATGGAATAAATCTGAATACGCGAGAGCGTTATGACTTGATGAAGTTACAAAAGTATTTATTCCACCAGCTTGAATTAATGATAATAATTTATAATCTTTTGATGATGGAACATAAAATGATGTGTAATCATAATTATTTTTTGAATTGGTTTGTGGGAGACAAACATATCGATATGAAGTCGTTTTTGGATTATCAATATATTCTCCATCTCTAATAACATAATAGCCAGTTGATTCTGATATTTTATTAAATCCATATAAGCGGGAATCAACATGATATAAACGAATTCCCCCTTCTTTCAATGATGTCGCGCCATATAAACCATATTGATAAGAAGTGGTTGTCCAATTTGACCAATAAGGAGAATTGTTTCCTGAATTAGTAAATAATTCTATTAATAAATATTCGTCATATGCGCTTCCATTCCAAGTGTTATGATTAGCTGGAATAAGAATGCAATCACCACTTGTCGAAGCTGGTTTTATTGTAATAGTTGTTTCATCACTAGAACCATCGACAACATATGGTTTAACCCAATCCATCAATAATTTTGAATAAGAATTCCAGTCAAAACAATTTAAGTCTTGCATATCCGCTCCACCGACATAATCGGCTCTAGATTCGGAATAATTGTAATAATCATCAACTCCAAAGACGTGTCCTTGTTCGTGGATTGCGGTTGTGTCATTTATCATTCCATATGAAGTGCATAAATAAACATCAATTGAAGGTTTGCTATCGGTTCTTAAATCATTATTTAAATACCACATATGTGGCCATAAATTTCCACTAGAATCTAGTGAATTAAAAGCGTTTTCATTCAAATTAGTCATAAAGTGGACTGAATCAATATATCCATCGTTATCACTATCATATTGAGAAAAATCGATATTTGGATTGTTGTTTATCGTCCAATCATATACAGAAGTTAAAAATAATGAAAAATCTTCATTTGTGTAATCATTAACAGTTACTGAAGATAAAGATGTAACATAAGTTTTTGCTACTTCTCCAGATATATTCAATTTATCGTGAGAAGCGTTTTTATAATATGTTTTTAAAGAATCAGAATCATCAGAAAAATATCTTTGATTCATAATATTATAATCTAATGTAGTGTATGTTTTTGTGTAAACAGAAGATTTAAATTGAATTGGAATAATTAATATTTTTACATCACCGATTGAAGGAGAAAAAGCCGGATCATAATCAGTCGCTTTATATTCCATTGACTTTGGAACATAATAACCATCTCCAATTTCAGATGGATTTGGAACATATATTGATGATGTATTAGTGTTTGAACTAGCGCCTAAAATTAGTTCAAGAAATGAACATGATGATAACGTTAATGAAGTGGCTAATAATGTAAAAAGAGCTATAATTTTTCTTTTCATAAGAAAAATATTACCCCACATTGAAATAAAATGCAAATAAGATACAAAATATCCAAATAAATTATAAATCTATTTTTTTAGTTACATCAGAAACGTCTTGGATTGAAATGAAGGCATTTTTGTCAGCGGATAACACTATACGTTTTAATTTGTTTAATTGGAATCTATTAACGATAAAATAAACGATTTGTTTGTCAGTTTTTGAATATCCACCAATCGCATTAATAATTGTGCCTGAAGAACCAAAATTTTCACACAATAAGTCGGTTATTATTGATGCTTTGGTTGTAACAATCATCGCACATTTTGAGCGATCAAAATCTTCAACAATAAAGTCAACTGTTTTAGATCCAATAAAATAAGTGACAATGGAATATAAAGGTAATGTCCAATCTCTAAAAATAAAGCCACAAACAATATATAAAATAAAGTTAAAAATCATTACAAATGTTCCGATTGATAATCCGATTTTTTTAGCAAAGACAACTGACAAAACATCAATTCCATCAATCGCTCCACCAAATCGAATTGTTAATCCACTTCCGATACCAGATATTGCTCCACCAAATAAAGCACATAATAAAACATCATTACCTGCAATTGGAGAAGATGTGGATACATCGAAAAATACTTGAGTGAACAAGAAAGAGAATAAAGAATATATTCCAATCGCAAATATTGAATAAATTGTAAAAGCAACACCTTGTTTCTTCATTCCAAAAATAAATATTGGAAAGTTTATAACAATTAAAAATATAGAGATAGTTAGGTATGGAGGGGTAACTTTATCCAATAACATTGATAAACCTGATATACCACTATCATAAAGTTGGACTGGATATAAAAATAAAGTAACGCCAAAAGCATTAACAATACCAGCAATTAACAAAAATAGGAAATTAATAGGTTTAATTTCTTTAAATTGCTTTTTGTATTTTTCCAACGTAGGATTCACTTTTTTATTCTTTTCCATCGCAATAATTACTTTAAACTAATTATTGATAAAATCAATTACTATTTATCAAAATTAAAGAAAATTTTTAACATAATATGCAATCATTTTAATTATGATTAATTATCTTAAAGACCAACTCATTTAATTAATACATTTTTAACCAAAAGAAAAAGGCTTGATACTGACCGAAATCATTTTATCAAACCTATTCTAATAATATTGGTTATAAACAATTTACCAACAAAGCGTTAGCCTTGCGGATATTGAGATTTTGGTATAAGACTTCAATTGTCCACTACTTCTATTTGTTTAATTGATATTTCGTTGCCCTTCAAAAGATAGGTGTTTTCACTGCCACAATGAGGGCATTTTTTGCCGTAAGCCACGGTTGGATAATCTTTGCAACAATTCTCGCAATGCGTGACGGCTTCAATCTTTTCGATATATAGTTTGGCGTCTTTGAGCACCGTTTCCTTTTTGACAGCCCAATTCCAACAATCTTCGAAATAATAAGGTATTACGGTAGACACTTCGCCTATTTCGATTGTGACGGAGTTCACCCTTTTCACGTTGTTTTCT
>JAQYER010000022.1 GCA_028723545.1 Caryophanales bacterium | reverse complement strand
CTAAATCAGTTTTAACAAAATCATTTAAATGAATTTCTTCACTATTTACAATTTGTTCTTTTTCTTCATTTAATAAATCCAAATCTCTTTTAGCTTTAATGATTTGATGTTGTTTAATATCTTCTTTTAATAATTGATTATAAATGTCATCAATTTGCTTTTTCGCGTCTTTAATTAATTGGTCTTTAATTTTGTTCATTTCTTCGTCAAAATGTTCATTTTTTTCATTTAAAGAAGAAAGTTGTCTTTCGATTTGTTTTTCTTTTTTAATAATTTCTTTTTGTTTATTTTCTAATTCTTTCTTTAAATTTTCATTTTCATTAACTATTTTAGATAAATTATCTAAGACATCATTAATATTTGATGATTGATGTTTATTTAAATATTCTTTTGCTGAAGAAACAATTGATTCATCTAAATGATATCGCTTCGCCATTTCAAGTCCATATGATTTACCTGGTAAACCAATTTTTAATAAATATGTTGGGAGTAATTTTTTATCATCAAAAATCATCATCGCATTAACAATACCATTTTTTGAATAGGCAAATTGTTTCATCGATTCAAAATGGGATGAAATTAATGCGAAACAATTTTTATTTAATAAGAAATTAGTTATTGCAATCGCGATAGCTTCTCCTTCATTTGGAGAAGTACCAGTTCCTAATTCATCAATTAACACTAAATCTTTATTGGATACAAAATGTGTAATCGTTGATAAATTAGAAATATGAGCAGCAAAAGTTGATAAATTATCCACTAAAGATTGATTATCACCTATATCTGCGTAAATTCGTGGGAAAAACGGTAATATTGCTTCTTCTTTTGTTAAAAGAGGAATGGCCATTTGATTCATCATGACCATTAATCCTAATGTTTTTAATGCGACGGTTTTACCACCAGCGTTTGGTCCAGAAATAATAATAATTCGTTGATTTTGATCAAAATAAAAACTATTAGTAACAACTTTATTTTCATCAATTAATGGATGCCTTGCTTCTTTGATTTCGAGCTTGCGATCTAAAATTAATTTAGCGACAATTCCTTTTTTATTAATACCATAAATCGCTTTTGAAGATATGAAATCTAATTGAGCGATAATTTTATTATTGGTTAATAATTGGTTTTCTTCATTCGCAATCATCGAAGTTAATGATTTTAAAATGCGATTAATTTCTTCTTTTTCTTCGCACTTTAAAACATATAATTGATTAGATAACATAACAAGAGAATTAGGTTCAATAAATATGGTTGAACCAGTTGAAGATACATCATGAATTATTCCAGGAATAATATTTTTATAAGTTGACTTAACTGGTAAAACAAAATGATCGTTACGAATCGAAATAGTATTGTCAGTTAAATAATCTTTATATTGATTAATTAATGATAATGAATGTTCACGAATATTTTTTTCAATTTTAGTAATATTATTTCGAATATTTAATAATTCATTTGAGGCAGTTGATTTAATTGATAAATCATCAGCGATACATTTTTTAATATTATTATAAATAAATGATTCATCATTTAATTTCCTTGAATATGCTTTTAATAATGGGAATTTATTTTCATCAACTTTTTTAAAATATTCAAAAATCTTTCTTGAATTAATAATATCTAAAGCAATGTGGTCTAATTCAAGAGGAGATAATATTCCATCTTTTTTAGCGATAGTAATAAATTTTGATATATCAAAAGATATTTCTAACGGAAGATTTCCATAATTATTTAATAATTCCATCATTTCTTTTAAATTAGATAAATGGAATTGAAGCTCTTGTCGATCTCCATACATCTTTAAATTAATAATTTGAGATCTCGCTAATTCGCTTTTAGAATAATTTTGGATTTGTTCTAATATTTTTTTAATTTCTAAAGTCGCATATATATCTAACATAATTAAAATAATATCATTTTTAATGATAAAATTAATCAAAATTAATTAATCATCAATAATAATCAATATTTATTTAAATTAATGGATTTGTTAAAATATGTATTAGTTATGAATATCACATTAAAAGTTGATGAGCAAAAAATAAATGAAATGTTTGATTTTTATTCCAATAATATAGTTCCAAATAATGGAGAATATATTTATTTTTTTGCCAAAATTGATCATAAAACGATAACTGCGTATAAATCTAAAAATAACCAATATAAAGTCGTTTTTAACGATTATAACGAAGCGTTGATTTGGGATAATAATTTAGATAATAATGACATTGAAAAGAAGAAAAAAACCACTATTAATAAAGCTAATTGGATTAACAAAAATAATCAAATTGGTTCTGATGAAGTAGGAACTGGTGATTTTTTTGGCCCAATATGCGTTGTTGCTTCTTTTGTTACAAATAACGATATTGAATATTTAAGAAAATTGGGAGTTGATGATTCAAAAAGATTATCCGATGAAAAAATATTAGAAATAGGTCAACAATTAATTAATAAGATTCCTTATTGTTCGTTATCTTTAGATAATGAGAAATATAATCAAATGATTAAAGATGGATATAATATGAATTCAATCAAAGCTTTAATGCATAATTATGTCTTGTCTAAATTAAATAAAAAATATCCAAATAATTTTCTTGTGTTAGATAAGTTCTGCCCTGAAGACAAATATTATTCTTATTTAAATAATGAAACTGATATATTACATAATATCGTTTTCCAAGAAAAAGGAGAATCATATTATCCTTCGATTGCAGTTTCATCAATTATTGCTAGATATTCATTTTTAAAGAAAATGGAAAAATTAAATGAAAAATATCAATTAATATTTCCTTTTGGGGCTGGAAAAAAAGTTGATAAATTCGCTAAAGAATTTATTGAAAAATATAATATTGATGAATTAAAGAAAATTGCAAAAAATAATTTTAAAAATTTTAATGAAATTAATAAAGGCTATGTCACAACAAACAGTTGATAAATAGCCATTTTTATAGGGGAGTATCAGAACTCCCCTACAAACTGTTATTTGCAGTTATCTATACTCATTTGGAATTTCGATATGAAATGTCTCACACAATAACTTCACAT
>JAQYER010000021.1 GCA_028723545.1 Caryophanales bacterium | reverse complement strand
TTAGTTAAAACAGTTGGTAAAAAAATCAAAAAAATAATTGAACAAATTCAATATCTTCTCGATGAAGCTTCAAATTATGGAGATGAAAATCCAATCAAATTTATTGATGTTATTAATAATAAATTGGATGGATTTACTGATTTTGATTCATTTAAAGGAATTAATAATGGTATTAAACATTTTAAAAATGACTCAGATAGGATTAATAAAGATAAACGAGTTCCTACTGAACTTTATGATGAAATCAAAAAGTTGGTAGACCAATTAAAGAAAATAAAAATATATGATTTAAATAATTTTGAAGAAGAAATTGAAATTAATAAACATTTCTTCCCTTTATTTTTTAACATAGCTTTTGAGGCATCTAAAAAAATCCATCAATTTATGAAAGATAAAGGTAAATATCGTTTTCAAGATATTGCTTCGATGGCGTTATCGATTTTAGATTTTGAACAACCATTAAATGAAATTCAATCATCATTTAAAATGATAATGATTGACGAATATCAAGATGATTCCGATATTGATGATGCATTCTTCACAAAAATTAGTAATAATAACCTTCTTTTAGTTGGGGATGTTAAACAATCTATATATGGATTTAAAGGCGCTAATCCGGAGAAATTTAATGAAAAATACATTGAATATTCTAAATTAGCCAATGAACCATATACGATGAATATTAATTATCGTTCTAGAAAAGAAATATTAGATGGTGTAAATCGCATTTTTGAAAAATTCATGGATGAAAAACATGGAGGCGTTAATTATTTAGATAATCATGACCTCCGTTATGATAAAAATAACCGTTATGATATTGATGATGTATCAGATAAAAAAGATGTCGGTTTACATTATTTTAGGATTTTATCTAAAGATGAAGCGTTAGAAAGAATCAATTCAATATGTGATGAACAATTTAATGAATATGATATTGAAAAGAATGAATATTATATTTCTTGTGCGTTAAACATTATCGATAGAATCTCTAACCATGCGAAAGTATCAAAAGTAATTGGCTATGATGAAAATAATAAAGAGATTTATGGCTTGGTTGACGCAACATTTTCAGATTTTGGTATTTTAGCGAGAAATAATGTCGCAAATGAGTCTTGCCGAAGAATTTTTAATGCATTAGGAATACCAATTAATATCGTCGCGGATGAAATAATTAATGAAGATATTTTAACTAAAACATTAATGTCATTTATAAAAATCTTTGATATATTCCTTCAAAATGAAGGATTTGATCAAAAAAACAACGATGAAATAATTTATATTTATGAAAAAGAGGAAGAATTAAAATTATGTTTAACTAGTATTCTTCGTTCTTTTGTAATGAATTATAACGACCAACAAATATTTGATTTATTAGGCTCAAATAAATACGAAAATAATAAATTAATAATTAATTATTCGTATAAGAAATCTGATGTTTACAACAATTTATTAAATTTTGCGTTCGACCATAAATCTTCTTCGATTTATCAAATAATGTTAGATTTAGTTAATCAATTCCATTTTGTTGAAAAGTTATCAAATATTGGAAACGCTATTTCGTATCTACAAAAACTTAACGCTATTTTAGATAATGTTAAATCAATGGATTCAATCGGATATCAATTATCAGACTTAAGTTATTATTTCGAAAACTTAAATAGATTAAATTTAAAATTTAGTATTCGCCTTGGATCTGATTCTAATAACGCTGTTACAATTGAGACTTTCCACAAGTCAAAAGGTCTTGAATTCCCAATTGTTTATGTTGACTGCACTAGAGCAATTAATTGTGCGAATTCTAATATTTTTGGGGATAAGGTCGCGTATTATTTCAACGAAAAACACGGTTTATATTTGCCAAATCGCCTTATTAAAACAGGCGTGAAATGCACCCCAATACGCGAAGCAGAAAATGAACGACTCATAATTGATAACATTTCTGAAGAAACAAGATTATTTTATGTTGCGCTTACTAGAGCGAAAGAATGTGCGATTATGGTTTATCCAAACGAAGAACAAATATTAGAGATCAATGATAAAGATGATGTTTCTAATTATTATGATATCGTCAAATATTCAAAACATAATGTTGATATCGATGAATATGGTTTTACTGATCATTTATTAAAAAAACAAATTCAAGAATTCATTCCTTCAAAAGTAATTTATAAACCAAATCAATTAAACTATGATTTGCGTTCTTTATCAAAAAGGCCATCAATTGAGCTTGATTCTGAAGCAAGTGATTATCTATTAAATAAAGGTATTCGATATCACTCATATATGCAATATGTTGATTTAAAAACAAAAGATACTTCCTTTATTAATAACAAAAAAGAAAGACAAGATATTGATAAAGTGTTATCAAATGATATTTTTAAAGATTTAAATAATGTTTCTATTTATAAAGAATATAAATATTATGATGAAGATAATGATGTTTGCGGTGTCATCGACCTTTTATTAATTTATGAAGACCACGCGTTAATTGTTGATTATAAATTAAAAAACGCTGACGAGAACAAATATAAAAAACAATTAGATTCTTACATTGATTTTGTTAGAAAAACATTTAATATAGAAACTCAAGCGATATTATTACCGCTTTTAGGATAATATGATTTGGTTATTATTAGCTTTATTAGCAGCGTTTTTTACTTCAATGACTACGATTTTAGCAAAAATCGGTATTAAAGATGTTAATTCCAATTTTGCTACATTTTTTAGAACAATAATCGTTATTTTATGTTCTGTTATTTTATGTTTCATCACTGGAGCGTTCCAAGATTTTTATAAATTAACATTCACCAATTGGATTTTTTTAATATTATCAGGTATATCGACTGGATTAAGTTGGATTTGCTATTATCAAGCATTAAAGCTTGGAAATATTAATAAAGTCGCACCAATCGATAAATCAAGTTTTATATTAACAACTATTTTATTTATTATTTTCTTTTTTGATACAACAACAAATAATGGTGATATTTTAACAATTGTCTTTTTGATAATTTCCATGGTTTTAATGTTAATTGGAACATTATTAATGGTTGGAAAAACAAGCGATAATGAAATTAAATCTAAAAGATGGCTTATTTTTGCAATATTATCATCGGTATTTGCTTCTTTTGTTAGTTTATTTGTCAAATTAGGTTTAAATGGAATTTCTTCAAATTTAGGAACATTAATTAGAACGATAATTGTATTTATTTTTTCTGGATTTATTGTTTTAATTAGAAAAGATTATGTTGGTGTTAAAAATGTTAATAAGAAGAGCTGGCTATTTTTGATATTATCTGGATTATCTACCGGAGGGGCGTGGTTATGTGAATACGCTTCATTAAATATTGATGGAGTAAATCCTGTCGCGGTGTCATCAATTGGAAAATTATCAATTTTGTTAACAATGCTATTTAGCTTTATATTCTTAAAAGAGAAATTTAATAAAAAATCAATTGTTGGATTATCTTTATTAACATTAGGAATAATACTAATTATTGTTTTTAGTTTGTAACAATGGGAAAATAACTTTTATGAAAACAAATATATTGTCATTAGATTTAGGAAGAGGATCATTAGGAATCGCTATATCAAGATCAGGGATGTTTATTACTCCATTACCAAATCTTCGTTTCCATATGGATGATTATGATGAATGCCTTGATTTACTTTTAAAAGCGGTTGAATATGAAAAAATTGAACACATCATTATTGGATATCCAACTTATCCAAGTGGTGATCCATGTTTAATGACTCCGGTCGTGGATGAATTCATTAAAAAATTAGAAACTAAATTTAATGTCGATATTGTTAAAGTTGATGAAAGGAATTCAACTGTAGAAGCTTCAATGATGCTTCATAGCAATAATAAAAAAGCCAAAAAGCAAAAATCATGCATCGATTCTGCCGCGGCAATGATAATTTTAGAAAGATATTTAAAGCAAATCGGACAATATTAATGGAAAATGTCTATCGCAATCATCAATTTGATAAAGTGTTTGATGAAAATTGCACAATATTAATTTTGGGTTCTTTTCCTTCGTTAAAATCTATTGAAAAGAATTTTTATTATGGGCATAAACAAAATCGTTTTTGGGATATATTGTCATTTATTTATGGTGTTCCAAATTTAAAACAATTTAGCAATGAAGAAAAAACATTTTTTTGTTTAAATAATCATATTGCTTTATATGATGTTATCGATTCGTGTTCGATAAAAGGGTCTAGTGATTTATCAATCGATAAAACTTCAATTGTGTATACAAACATTGATGATTTAATTAATAATTCGAAAATTAATCATATTTATTTAAATGGCAATAAAGCATATGAATTGTTTATTAAAAAATATCCACATTTAAAAAATATTTCAACAAAGCTTCCTTCTACTAGTCCTGCGAATGCGAAAATGAAACTTGAAGATTTAATTAAAATGTGGCAAATTATAAAAAATTAAAAGGAGAGGGGAATTGTTATGAAAAATTTAATTAAAGATACATTATCTTTTATTTCAAAAACACATTCACCATTTCATGCGATTAATAATATCGAAAATTTATTAATTGATAATGGATTTGAAAAATTAAGCGAAAGTAGACAATTTGATATTCAAAGAGGTGGGAAATATTTCATAACAAGAAATGATTCTTCTTTAATCGCGTTTTCTATCGGAAATGAAAATAAATTTCACATTGTCGCGACTCACTCAGACTCTCCAACATTTAAATTAAAACCAAATCCTATTGTTAATAAATCTGGATATACTTCGTTAGCAACTGAAGTATATGGTGGACCAATTATTTCTTCTTGGTTTGATCGACCTTTATCAATTGCTGGAAGATTATTAGTAAAAGAAAACGACAAAATCGTCACCAAATTAGTCGATATTGACGATGATATTTGCATAATTCCTAATGTTTGTATTCATTTTAATCGAGAGATTAATAATGGTTATAAATATAATCCTTCTATCGATACTTATCCTTTATTATCTTTATCAAATATTAATGATTTGTATTCATTATTTGGCGAAAATAACGAGGTTCTTGGGCATGATTTATATTTATATAATCGCGATGAGGCCAAAATTATTGGACCAGATAAACAATTATTTGCTTCTTCTAAAATCGATAATCTTGAATGTAGTTATTTAGCTACACGCGCTTTTGTTGACACAAACGATAACTCCGTGATTAATGTTTTAGCGATATTTGATAATGAAGAAGTTGGTAGCGATACAATCCAAGGAGCGGATTCGACATTTTTAGATGATGTTTTATTTAGAATTTCAATTGCGTTAAATCTTAACCGTGAACAATATTTAATTGCTTTATCTAAATCTTTCTTAGTCAGTGCAGATAACGCGCATGCTATTCATCCAAATCATCCTGAATTATCTGATTCAAATAATTGCCCAAAAATGAATCAAGGCATTGCAATTAAATTTAACGCTGCTCAAAATTACACATCATCAGGTTATTCTTCTGCTTTGTTTATTGATGTTTTAAAACAAAATAATGTTCCATATCAATTTTTTGCAAATCGAAGCGATATTCGTGGAGGAGGAACATTAGGAAGTATTTCTTCTACTCATGTTTCAATTCAAAGTGTTGATATTGGTTGTCCTCAACTTTCTATGCATTCTTCATATGAAGTTGCAGGAATACAAGATATCGAATATATGTATCAATGCTTAAAAGCATTCTATAATTCAAACATTTAAAAAGGAGATTAATTCTCCTTTTTTTCATCTTCAAGTGTTGATAATTTTTCTTGTTCTAATTGTTTTTCTTTTTCTCTTTTTTCTTCTTCAATTGCTTCAATTATTGAAGGATGTGGTTTATATAAATGGAATATTCCTTGGGCAATATATATAACAGCGATATAGCATAATGCAATTCCAATTTCATATCTAAAGAAATTTCCATTCGCACCAGTCCATGTTGGATCTTGAATTAAATTAATTAAGGCATATATATCTAAGCAAAATAATGTTAATCCGGATGGAGCGAGAGTGATTTTATCAAATAATGACACTTTTTTTCTTTTCTTTTTAGATACAATTGACCATATTAAATCAACAACAAAATAAATTCCACCAATCAAAGTTAAAATTGTAAAAAGCCATTTTTTCCAATCTTTAACGTGGATTACGTCGACAATAAATAAAGTTCCTAAAACCGCTCCAACAATAGCGAATAAAAATAATTCGCCAGAATATATAAGCTTCATTTTTGTTAATTCATCAATTTTCTTTTTCATGTTTATTATTATTAATGATTTAAAATAATTTTGCGAATATAAATTTATTTATTAGACATTTTCCTTCTTTTTTGTCCTAACTTATCTAAATATTAGATAAATAATCATTTTTTGCTTTTTATTATTTTTGTTTTGTATTATAGTGTTTTTTATGGAAAGCAAGCAAAATAGTTTACAACATGTTAAAAAAAGACATCGTTTCTGGTTTTTTATCGTTCGACCAATTGCTTATATTATTGGATGGATTTACCATTTCAAAGCTCATGTTTATAAATTAAAAGCAAACAATCCTTGTTTAATTTTATCTAATCATCAAGCTGCTCTTGATCCTATTTTTTTAGCTCTTTGTTTTAATAAACCTATATATTTTGTTAGTAGTGACCATATTTTCCACAAAGGATTTATTTCTAAATTATTAGTGCATTGTTTCGCTCCAATACCTCGTAAAAAAGGTGATTTAGATATCCAATTCATTATGGAAATGATTAGGGTAAAAAATCAAGGAGGCAATATTGCGATCTTTTTAGAAGGAAATCGAACTTGGACAAATTCTCAATTTCATATCCCTAACTCTGCAGTTAAACTTGTTAAAAAATTAAATGTTGATTTAGTGTTATTTAATTTAAAAGGTGGATTTGGAGTTGATCCTCGCTTCGCTAAAGACATTCGTAAAGGTAAATTCTCTGGACAAGTTCGTTATCACATTAGTAAAGAACAAATTAATGAAATGAGTGAAGAAGAATTACAAGAATTAATTGTTCAATCATTAGATATTAAAGACGGTAGCAATGGGGAATTATTTAAATCAAAAAGACGCGCTGAATATTTAGAAAGAATGATGTTCGTGTGCCCTTATTGCCATCAAAAATACACTCTTTCTAGCAACAAAGAATTAGTGAAATGTTCTAGTTGTGGTGGGGAAATTGAATATACTGAAAATCTCAAATTATTGTATAAAAAAGATAATAGTGTTCATGAATTAATTGACTATTATAGATTTCAATTAGATACGGTTATCAATGATGAAATAAAAGAAAATGAAATCATTTGTTCCGATGACGATATTACTTTATATGATCAAACTAATGGTAAACGCGTTTTGATTTCTAAAGGTCATTGCGAGTTAAATGACAAATTATTATCATTTGATAATATTTCAATTAGTGTTAATGATATTACTGCTGCGAGTTTAATTGGTGGCACAATGTTAGTATTTAATACTAAAGATACAGAATATATAATTATTGGAGGCGATCGTTTTAACGGATTTAAATACATATTGTATTTCAATCGCGTCGTTCCAAGTTTTAAAAATAGGGTGGATAATTATTATGGACTTAATATTTTCAAACATTAATTCATTTGGCGACGAAGTAGTGTGGACAGGTATTTCACAATTTTTCTTTGTCGCGGCTTTTTTATTGATTGGATGGCTTTTATCGCAAATTCCTTTTGTTCGTAAAAGTTTAATTCCTACATCATTATTAGGCGGATTAATTGTCATTATTTTAAAATTTATTCCAGGATTTGAGCAATTAATCAATACTGACGCGATGGAAATTATTACTTATCACGCGCTTGGATTAGGTTTTATTGGAATGGCTTTAAAAAAAGGCAATCCAGACAAAAAGAAATCAACTTTTACTAGTATCATTGATTCAGGATTATTAATTGGTGGTTCTTATATTGTTCAAGCTATTGTTGGATTAGTAATTACAATTATTATTTTTGTTGTTGCTGGTTCAAATTCAAGTTTAATTCCAGGGGCAGGTATTTTATTACCTTTAGGTTATGGACAAGGTAGTGGTCAGGCTCTTAATTATGGAAAAATATTTGAAAATGATTATGGATTTGTTGGTGGAAGTACATTTGGTTTATCAATTGCCACAATTGGCTTTTTAGTCGCCGCAATTGTCGGCGTTGTTTATATGAATATTCTTCGCCGCAAAGGAAAAATTAAAAAAGCTCATAATGAAGATGTTGAAGAAGAACATAAAATTGAAGATTTTGTAAATAAAAATGAATCACCAGCTACTCCTGCTATTGATAAATTAACCATTTGTTTAATTTTTATTGCCTGTATATATGGTTTAGTTTTCTTAGTAATGAGATTGGCCAATGTTGGATTGTTATGGGGATTTAATTTCCTTTTAGGAACAATTTTCGCATCATTAGTTCGCTTATTTATGAATTTCTTACAAAAGAAAAATGTCATGAAAAAAGAACAATTAAACAATTATTGTTTAGAACGTTGTTCTAATTTCTTCTTTGATATTATGATTATTGCTGGATGTTGCGCGATTGACATTAAATCTTTATCTTCAATGTGGTGGCAATTATTGATTGTTTGCGTTGTCGGAGCAGTCGCCACATTTATCTTTATTCGTCTTGTTTCAAAAGAAATTTACAAAGGATATGAATACGAAGGATTTTTCTCTATGTTCGGTATGCTTACTGGAACAGCGTCTTCTGGAATGATTTTACTTCGTGAAATTGATGAAAAATATGAAACTCCTGCTGCTAATAATTTAGTTTATGGTGGAATGCCTGCTATTGTTATTGCTGGCGCGCTTCTTCTTTTATTGGGGTACGCTCCAAAAGGATTGAAAGAATCAATTATCTCTTTAGCGATTTGTGTCGCAGCTATTATCGTTATTATTATTGCTTTATATCGCCGCAAAATATTCAAAATCAAAGGAAAAAAAGAAAATAAGGAATAAATTTTATGGATGAAATTTTAATCAGCTCATGTTTTTTAAAAAATGATCACGCTAAAGAAATTATTCCATATGGAAGTGGTCATATTAATAAAACATATTTAGTTAATTCGGTTCGAGGAAATACTTTTTTGCTCCAACAAATTAACAACAATATTTTCACTGATGTTGATTCATTAATGAGAAATATTGATTTAATAACTTCTTATATTAAATGTCATTATCCAACTAAAACGACGTTAGAAATTATAAAAACTATTGAAAATAAATTATATTTATCAACAAATGATGGTTATTATCGCGGATATAAATTTATTAATAATTCTACTTCAATTGATATTGTCACTGATCCAAATGACATGTACATATGCGGCAAAGGTTTTGGTGAATTTTTATTAATGCTTGCTGATTTTGACGCTAAATTATTGAAAGAAACAATTCCGAATTTTCATAATACTGAATCACGTTTTACTGATTTCATGCTAACTTGTAAAAAAGATGTCAAAAACCGAGTCTCATTATGCAAAGAAGAAATTGAATTTGTCACTTCTAGAAAAAAATATTGCTCAAGAATTATTTCACTCTTAAATAGTGGTGAAATGCCTTATAGAGTAACCCATAATGACACAAAAATTAACAATATTTTATTAGATAAAGACACTCATGAAATTTTATCTGTTATCGATTTAGATACCGTTATGCCTGGAAGTGTTTGTTACGATTTTGGAGATTCAATCCGCGCGGGATGTAATTCAGCTGCCGAAGATGAAAAAGATTTATCAAAAGTTAATTTCATGATTGAATTTTTCAAAAGTTACGCACGTGGATATTTAGAACAAACAAAAAATAAATTAACTAAAACTGAAATCGACAATTTAGCGTTCTCAGGAATATTAATGACTTATGAATGCGGAATGAGATTTTTAACTGATTATCTTAATGGTGACACATATTTTAAAACTACTCGCCCAAATCAAAATTTAGATCGCGCTAGAAATCAATTCAAATTAGTTTCCGATATGGAAAAATTACTTCCTGAAATGGAAGAATATATAGCTTCAATTTGTAAATAATTATTATTTTTTATTTCTTATTTTAGAGATGCCTCCAATGGAGGTTTCTTTATAATCTGATGATAATCCATCTCCAGTAATTTTCATCGTTTCAATAATATCATCAAGTGACATAACATTTTTACGATTAGTGCTTACCCATTTAGCAAATGTATATGATTCTAACGCTCTAACCGCACCGACAGCGTTTCTTTCGATACAAGGAATAGCGACAAATCCATCAATTGGGTCGCATGTTAATCCTAATTGGTGTTCCATTGCCAATTCAGCAGCATATTCAATTTGTTCAATGGTTAAATGATCTAAATGGCATAAGGCTGCACTTGCCATACAAACGGCAACACCAATTTCGGCTTGGCAACCACCAACTGCCCCGGATATAGTTGCGTTTTGTTTAAATAAGTTTCCAACTAATCCCGCAACTGCTAATGCATCAATTAATTCGGAATTACTTTTTCCAGATAAATATGAATAATACAAAACTGCCGGTAATACTCCAGCCGATCCACATGTTGGAGCGGTTACAAGTTCTCCTCCGGAAGCGTTTTCTTCACTGACTGCATAAGCAAATGACGCTAATAACATCGTGTTATCTTTATTAGAACTATTTAATTGACTTTGATAAAGTTTAGGTGCGACTCGATCAATAAATAAATTTTTACCAGCTTGTACTTTGCCTTCGGTTGATAATCCTTTTTCAATTGAAGAAAACATTGCTTCTAATATTTTGCTTAAATATTGTTTAATATCATCATTTTCATATAAATAAACAAAATCCGCCAAAGAAGTAATGTTATTTTCGTATAAATATTGTTTGATTTCAGTAAAATTATTGAAAGGATAAATGTCTTTTGATTCAACCGAATCATCCTCAAGACAAATTAGTTCTCCTCCTCCGATTGATAAATAAGTTCTTTCGATAATTGGTTCATTATTTTTATAACCAATAAATTTGACTGTATTTGGATGAGGTGATTTTTCTTTGATGTCAAAATGAATATTTGTTGGATAATCTTTTAATACTTTTTTAATAATCAAGTCAGTCTTGTGTCCTGGACCAGTAAGGGCAAATGAAGCATATAAAAATACATCGATTTGATCAACGTCAACTAAATGACTTAAAAAATCTTCTGCAGCAATTTTAGGACCAATGGTGTGACTAGATGAAGGACCTGGACCAATACGATATAAAGAATATAAAGATTTCATATTAATGAAAGTATACAACTATTTTTAAATAATTGATAATAATAAACAAAATAAAATTTTATGTCGCTAAACAAAGATGAAAAGTATATCTTTTCATTTACATAATGATATAATAAAGCCATTATGGAACAAGTCGAATTAAAAAATATCTCAAAAATTTATGGAAGTGCAAAAACTAACGAAGTTAGAGCGTTAGATAACATTTCTTTTTCAATCCCGAATGGACAATTTGTTGTCATTTTAGGAGCATCTGGAGCGGGTAAATCAACTTTACTTAATATTATTGGTGGAATGGATGTTGCATCAAGTGGACAATATTATGTTAACGGTAAAGAGATTACAAAATTAAATGATCATGAATTAGGCTTATTTCGAAGACATGATATTGGATTTGTTTTCCAATTTTATAATCTTCTCCCAAATTTAACTGCATTAGAAAACGTTTCTTTAGCCGAATCACTTAGTGAGAATCCTTTTAATTCAAAAGAAATAATTAAATCAGTTGGATTAGAAGGTCGTGAAAAGAATTTCCCTTCTCAATTAAGTGGTGGAGAACAACAAAGAGTTTCTATTGCTCGCGCAATTGTAAAAAATCCTACTTTATTATTATGTGATGAACCTACTGGAGCGTTAGATAGCAAAACTGGTGGAAAAATTATTAAATTATTATCAAATGTTTGTCATGAATATCAAAAGACGGTTGTTATTGTTACTCATAACGCAAAAATTGCCGATACAGCAGACCGCGTTATTAGAATACAAGATGGTAAAATCGCTAGTGATGTTATAAATGATAATCCAATTGATCCGGAGACAATTAAATGGTAAGAAAGAACAAAATAGGAAGAATGTTAAGAAAAGTTGGTATACGTACCATTTTTTCTCAATGGCTTCAATTTTTGTCTATTATTTTAATTAACGCAGTTGCGGTTACTTTATTTGTCGGATTATGTAGTAACGCTGATAGTATCGAAAAAAGAGTCAATACTTTATATGAAGGCAGCAATATTGCGGATATATGGACTTCTGTAACAATAAGTGATGACCAAGATAGTGAAGCAATTGATAAAATCGTTGGGTTATTAGGCAAAACCGAAAAAAGATATTCATTAGGCGCAGATATTGATGGTAATTCATATAACGCTTTAATGAGTGAATCACTTCCAACAATAAACGCTGCATATAATACCGATAATGTTCAACAAACCGACTTCTTTATTATTGATAACCGCTTATTTAATGATGAAAGGCAATCTCAAATGTGGGATAAGTGGGTTGATGAAGAAGGCTATTATCGTAGTAAAACAGTTAGTTTTAATTTTTCAGCTGTTCATAACGTTTTAGAGGAATACACAGTTGAAAAAGTGTTACAAGAACAAAATGATGATTATTACGATCGAATTGAAAATATAATCAATAATCTTCCTGATGGTTTTGGAGAAGAATTGAAAAAATCATGGAATGATTTAAAAAACAAAAATATGATTGATGTTTTCAACACCTGTTTAAAAGATGAAAATAGTGTCAATATTTTTGATCAATCCACCCTTGATTTATCATTTCAAGTTACTGGCTCAATGATGTTTGCGGAAAATATTCAATCATCATTAATGAACACTTCTAATTTCTTATTAGATATCAATCTTTTTAAAAATAAATTAAAACAATCAGCGTATGAAAATTTCGCCAATCCAGAAGTTCCTCAAATTGGTGATGAAGATTATTTGTGGAAATTAGCCATTCGCGAGAGCAACATACTCGAAGGCGTAATTGATATGATTGCTGATTCATATACCTATAATACATATTGCACAAAATTGAATGACTTAAATTATTTAGATTTAGTTAAAACTTCTATTCAACAATATTTTAATAATAAAGAAGATAGTAATCTGATTATGTGCAACGATATCAATTCTCTCGTTAGCAATATAACAATTCAAAATGATATTATTCAAGCGCGTAAGCTAGCGTATTTTTTTCCTATCGTATTCTTTTTAGTTGCTACACTTGTCGCGATTACTACTTTTAGCCAATTAATAATAAAAGAAAGAACATTAATTGGAACGTTGAAAGCAATGGGAATATCAAAAACAAGAATCATTGTTCATTATTTGTTAATTACCTCGATTATTACATTAATTGGAGCGGTTATCGGAATTATTATTGGGCCATTGTTATTGTCTTTTATTTTAAATATTAAATACGCAATACTATATACGCTTCCTCCGATGACATATACTTTAGCATTTAAAGAGGCGTTAATTTCAACACTTGGTTCAATCGCTATTTCAAATTTAGTTACATTCTTAGTAGTTTACAAAGGTGTCAAGTTATCTCCAAGTGAAGCAATGCGACCAGTTGCGCCTAAATCAATTAAAACTAAAGCGGCTGGGAACGCTAAAAAGCCATTATTACTCGCTATTAAGATGGCATTTAGAAATATTAGAGTCAATATTACTAAATCATTGATGGTAGTTGTTGGAATTATGGGCTGTACAGCGTTGTTAGTTTGTGGTTTTGGAATTGATGACACACTTGTTTATGGCGTTGATCATGATATGACGCAATATTATTCTGCTGATATATCGTTATCTTATAATGATGTGAAATCGCACAAAGATGAAATACTTGCTATTGATGGAGTCGATAGTGTCGAAGAATATGCATTAATTCCATCTACTATTAGAGGACAAGGCACTTTATTTGATACAAAGGTTTTCTGCATTGAAAATGACTCTCAATTTTTTATTGGCGATGATGGATATCAAATCAAAGAAGATATCGCTATTTCTCAAAAAGAAGCCGAAGCATTAAATTTAAAAGTTGGTGATATTATTGAATTTAGCGTTCCGCTAGTTAGAAAAGAATATTTTGTTGGCCGAGTTGGAGCGATTTTTGAAAATTTTTATATTCATGGAATTTTTGTAAATAAAGATTTTATGGATTATGGAGAAATTTTTGAATTCCAAAATAATGGTTGGGTTAGTGTTACTGATTATAATGAAGCAGTTAACATTGGAGAACAAATAAAACAAATTGAAGGTATTGCTGGATATACCACAAGAGACGAAAACCGCGATACAATTAATTCATATATGTCTTCTATTTCGGTGATGACTTTAGCAGTAAAATGTTTTGCAATTATATTAGCGGTTGTTGTTTTATACAACTTAGCGCTTCTTAATTTTAAAGAAAGAAATCGTGATATTGCGACAATGAAGGTATTAGGGTTTAATCAGCTTGAAATTATGATGTCGTTAATAATTGAAATAATGGTGTTAACTACAATAGGAATATTACTTGGTTTATTATTAGGCAAACCTCTAGAGGTAGCAGTTTTGATGGTAAATCGAACCCCATTAGTTGAATTTTTATATACTGTTTTCCCAAAGACTTATTTAATTTCATTTGCGATTACATTTGGCACAAGCTTATTTGTTAATTTCATATTGTCATTAAAAGCTAGAGGCGTGAAAATGGTTGAATCTTTAAAATCAGTTGATTAGAAATGAGGTATTATGGAAGATAATTTTGAATTTAGTGTAGATGAAGTTCTTTCGGCGTATCGTGGAATATTATCAGTTGTGTCTGAAATGCACGGGGGAATGATGAATAGATCTTTTATTATGGAAGATAGATTCAAAAATAAATATGTTTTATATATTCCAACTGGTCAATCAAATTCAATGGTGTGTCGTGATATTGAACATAAAGCAGTATTAAAATATATGGATTTAGGAATAACTGCTAAAAATTATGTTTTTCAAGAAGAAACAGGAATTAAAGTTAATGAATTTATTCCTGGCCAATCTTTAGAAAAAGTCGAAGATATTGATTATTCCGAAGTAGCGAGAATTATTAAATCTGAAAGAAAATCTTCTCTCATGGATGAATATTACAATCCTTTTCCTAGATTAATAAGTTATGAAAAAGAAAGATTAAACCTCGGATTAAAAGATATAAGAGAAGAATATCCTTTGTTAAGAAATATCGTCTTTGACAATCGCGAAATTATGGAAAAAGGAAAAATTTGTTTATCTCATAATGATTTTCAACCTTCTAATATAATTAGACGAACTGATGGTAAATATTTTGTAATTGATTTTGAATTTGCTATGAACAATTATGAAATGTACGATATTGCTTGTTTTGGAAATAATGATGTTTCAATGGGTATTAAACTTTTAGAAGCAGTTTATAGCAAACCTAAAGTTAAAGATTATGAAGCATATTATCTTTGGAGAATGTTTTTATCTTTGCAATGGTATAACGTTGCAATTATCAAAGACTATCATGGCGAAGGCGAAGCTCACAAAATTGATTTTTTAGGTGTTGCAAATTATTTTATTGATAATGCTTTAGACGCATATAATCGATTATTAAAATTAAAAAATTAGAGGTGGATTATGGATTTATTAGATAATTTTCTTAAATATGTCAAAATTGATACTCAAAGCGATGAGAATTCAAATTCATCACCTTCAACATTTAAACAATATGATTTATTAAATTTATTAAAATCACAATTAGATGATTTAAAAATTGATAATGAAATAGATGAATTTGGTAGATTATATGCTTGGATTCCTGGCAATATTGATTATTGTCCAATTGGTGTTTGTTCTCATGTTGATACCGCTTTAGAATGCAGTGGAAAAGATGTTAAGCCACAAGTAATTTATAGTTATAATGGCGATGATATTCCTTTAGGAAACACAAAATTATTCTTATCAAGAAAAGAATTTCCTAAATTGAATGAGTGTATTGGAAAAACGATAATTACTACTGATGGAACAACTCTTCTTGGATCGGACGACAAAGCGGGATGTGCGATTATTATAGAAATCGCCAAGGAAATTTTAAAATTACCAATTGATAAAAGAAGACCAATGTCTATTTTATTTACGCCAGATGAAGAAATTGGAAGAGGACCAGAACATTTTAATAAAGATAAATTTGGTTGCAAATACGCTTATACATTTGATGGGGAAGATCCAAAATATGTGTCTATTGAAAATTTCAACGCTCGTTCAATGAAAATTGATGTATTTGGAAAATCAATTCATCCAGGCTATTCAAAAGGAATTATGATTAATGCTTCAATGGTGTTAAATGAATTAATCTCATTATTGCCAGAAAATGAAGTTCCTTCAAAAACTGAAAATTACGAAGGGTTCCATCATTTATGCAATATCGAAGGTGGCGTTGAAAAATCACACGCTGATTTTATTTTAAGAAATTTCGATATTAATATTTTAGAAAGACAAACTAAAGATTTTTACGACATTGCTGAAAAACTAACTAAAAAATATCCTGGTGTGAAAATTGAACTTAATTGGACTAATTCATACGCAAATATGCGTCCAATCATTGATAAAAACCCAGAAGTAACTGATATCTTAAAAACTGCATTTAATAAATCAAATACTGAATTAATATTTGTCCCAATAAGAGGTGGAACTGATGGGGCGACATTTTCATTCCTTGGTGTTCCTTGCCCAAATATTGGAGTAGGTGGATATAATTGCCATGGTAAATATGAATTCGCTGTTTTAGAAGAAATGCAAAAAATGGTTGAAATAGGAATCAATATATTTAAGATTTAGTGATATTTTTCGTTAAATTTCTCGAATTTTAAAAAAGAAGCGATTTTTTGTGGCGATAATGCAAAAATAATTTTGTTATTTTATAAATAAGTGGTATATTTTTAAGCACGAGAGGTACAAAAATATGAGCAAAAACACAAAAAAAGGTTTAGGTATCACTGGTATACTCACAATTGTTAATGTTGTCATCATCATTGGCATTGCATTAATCTTTGCGTTTGGACCAGCTGGTGCAAAAGCTAATGCAAAACCAGCATTAGATTATTTAATTTGGATGGTCACTTTCTTCCAAGTAGGATCATTCCCACTTTCAACTATCCCATTATTCCTTGCTGCTATTATTGATTTAGGAATTATCGCAGTAATTGCATTATTCATCTTCTTTATTGCAAAGAAAGCGAAAAAATCAATATTATCTGCAGTTAATTTTTTACTTTCAGGTGCAATCGCATCATACGGAATTTCATTCTTCTTAATTGCCTTACGTGGTCACCTTGGTTCTATTTCAAAATTATCAATGGTGTTCGTAATGGTAGTCGCGTTATTAATCGCTATTTCATTTGTCATTTCATTAATTTCATGTTTAGTTGGAATTATCCAAGTCTATTCAGAAAAATTAACTGGTACAACAGTTGTTCGTGAAATTGTTCGTGAAGTTCCAGCTTCTGAACCAGCTCCAGTTGAAGAAGAAAAAGCTGAAGAAGTTTCTGAAGAACCTGTTGTTGAAGAAAAACCAGAACCTGTTACTTTCACAGTTAATATGGTTAAAGAACACGTTGCTTCTATGGCTGGTGAAGAACACCCAGTAGCAACTGAAAATAAAGACGCTAACGGAGAAAATGGACCAGTTTCAAATAATGTTGGCGTTTGCAATATGGCGTTAACATATGGTAAAGAAGAAGTTTCTTCTATCCTTATTCGTTTAGAAGCTGAAAAAGCTGCTGAATTTAAAAAAGATCACGATCTTGAATCAAGCAACTTTGCTGGATCTGGCGACTATTATAAATTACGCGTCAATGATGGAACATTCACTGAAGAAAATCAATTATGGGAAATTTTTGAAGCTTCTTATCAATATATCATTTCTAAATATTTCAAAGTAGAAGATGGAAAATATGTTGCTATCGAAGAAGAACCAGTTGAAGAACCAACTCCTGTTGTTGAACCAGAACCAACTCCAGTAGAAGAAGAAAAACAAAAAATTGTTATTGAACGTGTTCCATTTGTTGACAAGGTTCGCCGCTCAGACCGCGAATTAAAAGACAAATATGATGACATCAAAGCTTATTTACTTTCTTATGGTTTAAAGAGTCGTATTTCAATTGATGGTGATACATATCGTTTACATACTGTAAAATATGTTCACATTACAATTGCTGGTAAGAAAATGAAAATTTATTACGCTCTTAATCCAAACGATTATTTAACAAGCACAATCCCAGTAAAAGGCGCAAGTGCTAAAAAATATGCTGATGTCAAAGCTTATCTCGATGTAAAATCAGATTTATCAGTCAAACGTGCCAAAATCTTAATTGATACTGTTATGGCTAATGCTGGTATCGAAAAAATTAATAAATAATTAATTTAAACAACTAAAAAATGCCAATCGTTTGATTGGTATTTTTTTGTTAATAATCAAGTTTAGTAGCGATATCTTTTAATGAATTATCAGATAATAATTGCTTCAAATCATCTTCATTATTAATTTCATAATCAATTAGAAGAAAATATAATTTATTAACAATTACATCGTTTTCATTAATGGCGTTTAAATAATCATCAACTGTTGAACCATCTAATTGTTCTTCGAATACTGTTAAAACATATCTTCTTAATAACGCTAATAAAGAAGTTTCAATCCAATAATCAAATTTAGTATTCTGATAAAGTTTTTCATATTTTTTAATTTTCAAATATAAAGGTAATCCATCACCGGCATTATGCCAAATATCAGAAAAAATATAATCAAATTTGTTTAAATCGTTATTTTTTAAAAATTCAAACGCATCAGTATTGATGATATGGATTTTATCTTTATTTTTAACAAAAGGGTAAATACATTCATTAAATATTTTGATAGCGTTTTTATCTGATTCTATTATCGTTATTGATTCAACTTCTTCTTTTAAAGCAATCATAAATTGATAATATCCAATTCCTAATCCCAACACTAAAACATTACCAAATGCGTTTTGAATT
>JAQYER010000020.1 GCA_028723545.1 Caryophanales bacterium | reverse complement strand
ATAAGAAAATTAAAATCTTAAATGGTAATGAGTTCCAAACAATATATAAGCAAAGAGGAATCATTGCTCTCCATCTATTCGCATCAATTCCAGTAACCCACGAATAATCTAAATTAAATATATAGTTAATAACCCCGTTTTTATCGAAAATAACCGAGAAAACCATACCAATCGCAATCGCGTTTGTAACATATGGAAGGAAGAATACTGTTTGTAAAAATCCTTTTAACCATTTAATGGAATTTAATGCAACTGAAATTAATAAAGCTAAAACAATAGAAACAGGAACAGTTACAAATACCAATATAACCGTATTCAATAATGCGTAATTAATAAAATTTCTTTCATACGCGCCTGCACTAGACGGAGTTAAACCGAGAATATAAGTGAAATTCTTTAATGTTAATCCATCAAATACCCCAGTCGCATATTTATAATTTTGTGTAAATGAAATAAAGATAGTATTAATTAAAGGATATAAAGAGAAAATAGAAACAAGAATAATAATTGGAGCAAGATATAACCATCCTTTCCAATTGTTTTTGCTTGCAACATCATCAATACCGCTTATTTGATATGCTTTAGTTGGTTTCTTTCCGGCAAAACGAATAATAGTATTGCTTTTTTCGTCATATCCTTCTTCATATTGAGGAATTGGTTCTGCCAATGAAGAATCTTCATTTTTAGAAAATAAATTCGCGACTTGATTAGCGAAATTTTGAAATCTATTCATCACTGGATCAACGCTGATAGATGCAATAGAAAATGATCGGTTTCTTGAAATAAATTCATTAATTCTTTCGAATAAAGAAGCATCGATTAATACAGATTTTTCACCATTTTCATCATAAAGAGTGACTGGTTTACCTTTTGTATATTCCGCTTCGGTAATTTTGAATTCATGATAATAGCCTTTTGATGGTTTATAGTGAGCTAAAATTGTTATTTCATTATTTTCAGATTTAATGTTTTCAATGAAGCCACTATTTTCATCAATTAATTTGATTTGTATATCAGCCATTATTAATTCTCCTTTCTTTTATGTTGAAAATGATTTGTTATTTTAAATAAATGCGTTCTTCAGTTTGTCCATCAAAGACAAATAATTTTGATGGTTTAACAGCGAATGTAACATGAGTTTCGGTTGTAATATCTTCGCTAGAAATAATGATTTTAAATGTATCTTTTGTGCATTCTTTCTTTTTAGCAACAATAGAGACATCACGTCCAAGAACTTGAATCATTTCTGCATCAGCGTGGAAGAGATGTTCTTTTTTATCTCCTGTTGGCTTAGCAAAACCTTCTGGACGGATAGCGACATATACATCTTTTTGTCCTAAATCTTCTTTTGATTCATATACAACATCGTCACCAACAAGAACTTTCTTACCATCTAATCTACCTTTAAAGACGTTGATTGGTGGAGTTCCTAAGAATTGAGCAACGAATAAATTGGCTGGATTATTATAAACTTCTTGTGGAGAATCAATTTGTTGTAAAACACCAAATTTCATAACGACGATTTGGTCTGAAATTGACATTGCTTCTTCTTGGTCGTGAGTAACGAATACAGTAGTAATGCCTGTTTCTTTTTGAATACGACGAATTTCTTCACGAGTTTGAAGTCTTAAACGAGCATCTAAGTTTGATAAAGGTTCATCGAGAAGAAGCACTCTTGGTTTTTTAACTAAAGCACGGGCAATCGCGACACGTTGTTGTTGACCACCTGATAATTGACTTGGTTTTCTTTCAAGGTATTCTTCTACTTGAACTAATTTAGCAGTATCGTAAACAATATCTCTTCTTTCTTCTTTAGTTAATTTACGGTGAGAAACAGCTTGAACATTGTCCATTTCAACATCAAGTAAACCAAGACGAGAAATTAATTCTTCGACAACTTTTTGTCCTTCTTCTTTGCTTAATTTTAATAATTTGAAATAGATTTTAGTGTTTTTCTTATCAAAATAAATTTTGAAGTCAGTAAATTTAACTTTCTTAAGTTTTAAGAATTCTTTTACATTTTTAGTTAATTCTTTGTTATTAACACTAGTAATTGTTGAAGATACTTTATTAAATCTTTGTGTTAATTGTTCATTTAATGATTCTAATGATGAATAAGGGACATTTAAAATACGTCCAAGTAATTCATATCCAACTTGAGTATTAGTAATTACAGCAGATTCAACATGAGCATATTGTTTAACAATCGCACGGAATTCATTAATTGTGTCATCAATTGTACTTGTATTGAAATCATGGCCAAGACCAATGTGAGTTGATAATGTAACTGTTTGTCCTTCGTTAACATTGCCGACTGTTGCTCTAAAGGTAGTGTCAAATAAAGCATCACTTGTTTGAACTTCTTCTTCGCCTTCTAAAACGAAATTGACAACACGTCCAATATTTTCTAAGAATGTTTTCTTAACTGATGGAGCAACATCTTTTAATGCAACGACTAATTTTAATTTATTATCAGCAACTGAAGATGATAATGATAATTGGTCTTTTCTTAAACCAATTTTATAAGCTAGTGATGTAATTGATTTTTCAATTCCTGCTACATCATCTTTTTCTCTTAATGTATATGAGAATGTTAATGTATATTGATAGAAAGTAACTAAAGGTACTTCAACTTTAAGATTTGTTAAAGGGAATTCAATATTTTTATAAATAGTCATGTGTGGATATAAAGCATAGTTTTGGAAAACTAAACCAATACCACGTTTTTCTGGAGAAAGATTTGTAACTTCTTGATCACCGAACCAAACTTCACCAGAAGTTGGGACATGTAAACCAGAAATCATATATAAAGTTGTTGATTTACCACATCCTGAAGGGCCAAGAAGACCAACTAATTTTCCATCTGGCACTGTGAAATCCAAATCTTTTACCGCAATTGTATCACGAATATTTTTCTTTGGGTCACCAGGGAAGATTTTTGTTAATTCTTTAATTCTAATTTCCATAATAAGAATTCTCCTTTTTTATTATTTAGTTCCGTCATCTAAGACGTCTTCATTTAATTTTAATCTAAGCGCGCGGCGGCGTTCTTTTTCAGTCTTGATATATGTGACAAGATTCTTCATGAATAATCCGAATACCACGATTGCGACAACTCCAACAATTACTACTAGTGGATCAAGTGGGTTATAAACAATTACTGATACATTGAAGAATCCGAATCTTAATAAAATGAAATTAAGAGCGAGATAAATAATTCCTCCACCAACAAAATTAATTAAAGATTTTTTGATGAAGCGTTTGGTATTAACACGTCTAAATTCATCATTTTTATATTTGTTTTTCGCATAGAAATAATAAACGATAGCAATAACTACATAAACGACAATATATAAGATAGAAGAAATAATCATAAATACATCAGCGTTAAATACATTGATATCACTATTATCGGAAAGGATATCAAAATATCCAAAACGAGTTACAACATCAGATTTAGTAACAATTTGAGTTGTTCCTTTTTTAGTGTTCATTAAATCTAATTTAATTGAGAGACCTTTGTATTCGACTTTTTTCACTGTATTAGCGTTAAAATCTTCATCAATTAATTTGTTTTTTAATAAGAAAGTAACAACGTTATTTTCATCTTGAGTTAATAAATGGAAATTAAGTGTTAATCCATCTTCGGCTGAATCATTAAATGAAACAGTTTTTGTTGCTAATTCACCATTTTTTAAATATGTAATGATATATGATGCAGCGTTGAAGTTTACAAATGAATAACGAATTTTAATATTTCCAGATGCCACTTTATTTTGGTATTGATTCCAAGAAGAAGGATTGATAACAGGATAAATATTTTTAACTTTATCAGCAGTAAATGAGAAAGAAGTATATTCTCCAAATTTGCGAATCTTTTGGTCGTGAACATTAATGAATTGATCAATTGATAATTCAGAACGATATAATTTTTCAGGAACGCATTTAAATTCAGATTCTAATGATGTGTCAGCATCTAATCCTTCCCCTGCACCATCTTTAAAGATGTTGCGGACAATTAATGAATCGGAATCGATTTCTTCACCTTCATCAATGCGAATATCAACATATTTAGTAGCACTTGGAACACCAGCGGCATTACCAACACCTTCAACTGTATCAGTAACAAATTCATAGAAGTCTTTAACTTTTTCACCGTTTTTAGTTGTGTAGCTATATTCTAATACCATTGGACGATCTTTAGTGCCAAAGACAAATGAAGAAGAAGCAACGAATTGTTTTGGAGTATTAAAAGCAATTTTTACAGAGCGGCATTTTTCTAATGTTAAAGCCGCACCATCATAAACAGTTGGTTGACCATCTTCATTTAAAATTGGATTACCATCACTATCAACATAAACACCATCTGAAGTGATTCGACGTCCATATTCATCATAATAAAGTGGATTACCATCATCATCAGAAACTAATGAAGTATCATAAATTTTTTGAACTTGTGCTTTTGTTTTAGAATCAAGAATCGTGTCTTCATTTAAATTATAAGAAAAATTAACATTACCATTACCAGACCAATCTTCACCTAAAGTGTAGGAAGATTGTTCTCCAATAACGTTAATGTTAACATCGGTTTTATCATCAGTAATTGCTTTAAAGGCATCATCATGAATTGTTGTTGTATGAGATCCAATATAAATGTTTTTAATATTTTTTAAGTATGATTGGGTTGATCCATCTTTTTTAGTGAAGTGATTAAAGACATTTGAACCAATTTCAGTGATATTTAAAATATAACGGTCTGAACGATTGACATAATTAGGAATGACAATTTCAGATTGTAAATCAGAAGGTTCTAAACGATAAACATATGCTTCGTAAACAGGGATCTTAAATGAATAATCGTGAACAACACCATCTTTATCGACAAAAGTGTACATACCATTTTCATCAAGAATTGGATTACCCTCTTCATCTTTGGCGATTAATGATTCGTTAATATTGTTAACATCAATATCGTATTTAACATATTTCTTTAAATCATCCATATCCATAGGGCATAATGGATCATTTGTTGCTAAATAAACACCATTATAAGGTTTTGTTTGGGTAAAAATTGTTGATACACTTGAAACGAATTTCATCGTGTATGAGTGGCTAGTTTCAGTTTTAGAAGAACTTTGAACTTGAATTTTAAATTCTTCTGGTGAAACAAGTTCAGCATCTTCGTTATAGCCATATTTTTGTTGACCATTTTGGGTTCCTTCAGCTTTTACCATCAATGCATCATTATTAGATAATGAAGTGCCAAAAAGAGCGCTCAACATGATGATAAATGTTAATGAGTTTAGAATCTTAGTTGGTTTCATAAATTCATTTCTCCTCTTAGAGATTTATACATATATTATATATGTAAATATCAATTGTTTCAAAAACAAATATTGTGTTAATTGCGTTCACAGTCATTATTATCGCAAAAAGTCCACTATTTATTCATATAAATTAATATAAAATTTATGATAAATTGGAAAATCCCTTTTGAGTGAAAAACGATTTTTCAATTGTTTTCCCAAGGCAATAATTATAAATTATTTCATCTGGAAAACGCGTTTCTTCATAAATAATTTCACCATCAAAAGATGGAAAATTATCAAGATTGCGATTGGAATTTTTATGAAGTAAAACATAATCAATACAAGCGATGTAATAATATTGATCAGCAACTAATGTTATTTTTGTCGGTGCATAATATCGATTGTTTCGAATTTGGGTCATTAAATTTTGGCCACTTACTTTTGCAATAATGGTTTTGTTAGTGAATGGAGTAATGTTAAATAACATTTCTCTTGTCGCTGTGCCATCACTATTTAATATTGCATTATCTCTTCCACCATTATTCATCGCTAATAATAAATCGATGCCTAATTCAGTAGCTTTATCTTTTAATAATTCATATGTTGCATAGCTTTGAAGTCTTCCAGCGTACGTTGTATTTATTTTTGTTTGATTAGCAAAAGTACAAACAATTTCGTCGCGTTTTGCTTTAAATTCTTTAGTTATGTACTTATCAATTATTTTGTCAACTTTCGGATCGCTTTTAGTGGATTCCACTAATAATGTTTCGTGAGTGGTCACTAATGGTTTTTCTCCTCTCATATCAAATTCAATATGGGATACATATTTACCAGCATATTGACCTTGAACAAAAGGAATATCGTTAATTAATTCATTTTCAAGATTGTGTGAATGAGCGGTAAAACAAGCATCAATATATGGTTTATTAGAAATATCACTTACAGAAGTTAATTTATTTTTAAAATTTAATGATAAATCATCAATGCTCGCATGCGCTAATAAGATGACCAAATCGCAATTTTCTTCACTTTTTAAATAATCGGAATAATTTGCGACTACTTCAGTCGGTTCAACAAAAGTTAAATTTTCCCAAATTGATGAAGTAATTGAAGTAATTTGTTTTTCGCCAATAATGCCAATTAATCCAATTTTATAACCGTTTCTTTCAATTATTTTATAAGGTGACGCTAAATCGGACGCTTGTTCTAATGGGACTTTATTTTCGTTATCATAATAAAATATATTCGCACCTAAAAATTCACATTTTGAAGCAATTGAACGGTTTTCTTTAATTGTATCTAATCCCCAGTCGAATTCATGATTACCTAAAGATAAAGCTTCAAGATTCATTTCTTCCATGACTTCTGTAAGACATTTACCTTTATTGGAATTACTTTCATATGTGTCTTGCCATAAATCACCTGGACTAACAAAAACATATTCGAGTTCATGATTATATTTTTGTTCGTTTAAAAAATTAGATACATAAGATATCCCATTTTGATTTTGTGTTTCATTATGAGAAATTCTTCCGTGATAATCATTAATCGCGTAAAAATTTAAAAATCCTTCTCTTCCAGTATCGACATGACTATTAGATGGTGAACAACTAGCAAGCGATACAATAAATATTGATAATAAAGGCAATAAATATTTTTTCATCTATAATTCCCTTTCTGGTTTAAAATCAACCGGTTCATGATTAGGTTTAATATTTGATAAATTAATTTCTTCTAATGAATAATATATTTTATTTGTGGATGTATCAATTTCTCTTAAATCAAGCATATAATCAGCAAATCCTTGTTTTTTCTTAGTAAATAACATCATCGATGTTGAAATAATAAAAGGCACTCCAATAGTGAGAATTGATAATAAATATATTCCAAAATAGAAAATTAAGAAACGAACAAAAAATCTCTTCCAAGAAACATTTAAATATCGAGAATCAATTAATCCAATATGATATAAAGCTTTTCCTAATGTTTTATGACCTCTTTTGAAAAATAAAGCAGGAACTAGATACACTAATAAGCCTCCTAAAGCATAAGCGATTGGAAGATCGATAAGAATAAATATTTTAGCCACAATTGCGATATTATCTTTATATAATGTTGAATAATTTCCGAATATCGTTAATAAAGTATTATTAATAAATGGCTTATAAACATTAACATAATATTCAACATCATGTGGAACTTCTTGATCTACTAACGCACTAGAATAGTCACATTCGGTTATTTGAATTTGGTTATTTATTATTTCAAATGATTCAATATATTTATAGCCATTAAAAGACAATGATTCATCAGTGAAATATGTAATATATGTTTGATCAATTTTTTGTTTAATATCTTCAGTGACACTTTCATCTTGAATAATAAATTCATAAAAAGAAGTGACACTGTTTTTGCTATAACGATGCTTTTGAATTTGAGAAATGCCACTACCTTCATCTAAATAAGAAATAATTGAAGGATATGAATTGGATTTATCATCAAAATATAATGATGAATCTATTTGAGCTTTTCGATAATTGTTATAGGCGTTTTGATATGTTGAAGTATTGATACTAATTTGTCTTATTCCTAAATACAACGCGACAACAACTAAAAAGACGATAATAATATCTAATAAATTCGCCATAACGCGATGAAATAAAGTCGCAGGTTTATATTTAATTTCAATTGTTTGTTTAACAATTTCGTTAATTTTTAATTTGTTATTGATTTCATCAATATTGTTCATACTAAATATAATATCCTCTTGCTTTAAAAATTTCATCTAAAGAATCATCACTAATATACGCAACTTGGTAAACGTAATCGCATAATGTTTGATTTGATTTATTAAATAATAAAAAGATTAATGAAATTAAAATGATAATAATGCTGGCAATAGAAAGATATAAAGTAAACATTAAATTGAAAATATATTCGATATTGATAATAAATAAAGGAATAAAGACAATAAACGCTAAATTGGTAAAGAAACGATATATTGAAAATCCCGCTGTTTGTTTTTTGTTTAATATTTTCATTGAATGAATATTGATTAAATTAATTTTCATTATCATTGACGCGATAGTTTTATGATAACGATTTATACACGGAATTAAAATATAACAAATAACGATGCTTATAAAATAAGAAATAATTGATGAAATAATAATTAAATTATCCATTATTTTATTACCATTTAATATGACATTATGATTATCAATATAAGAAATAGAATTATAAATTAAATCAGTATTTCCAATATCTGCGAGCATTTGTGAATAATAAGTAAGGAAAAATTTATTAAACATATTGTTATATATATTTATTCCATCATCACTTAAAGAATCTAAAGACACTAATAAAGGAGATAATTGTTCAATATATTCATTTTTAATTTGAATTGTTTGATTATTCTTATTGATATTAAAATAATTTGTCTTTTTATCAAATTGAATATATAAATCAAAATATCTTTCATTATTAGATTGATAATATTTATAAAAAACATCATGGGAATTTACATCATCATATTTCACATTATTTAATAAATCTTTTATATACAAATTAAATGTATATTCCATGCCTTTATTAATATCAGATCTATCATCATTTTCTTCAAAATACACTAAAGAATTGTTGGCTAAACAAATATTAATATTTTGTTGCGCGCGATTCATGTTTTCCGAAATATTTTTATAATCAGTCGCTAAATAGCCAATTGGAAAAACCGCTAAATTGAACGCTAATAAAGAAATTAAAAAACAAATAAATAAATCTGCTAAAAATAGAAGAATTCTTTTTCCTTTATTAATTGGAAAGACATTGATTATTTTTGGAGATTCATTTTCTAAATTTATTTGTTCTTCCATAATTCTAATTTTACTTTATTTTTATTATAAATAAAACAACAAAAAAGCCCATCCTTGTGGATGAGCTTATTGAGTAATTAATTAATGTAAATTACTTTAAGATTTCAGTGACTGAACCAGATCCTACTGTACGGCCACCTTCACGAATTGAGAATTTTGTTCCCTTTTCGATAGCTACTGGGTGAATAAGTTCAACTGTTAATTCAACGTTATCACCTGGCATAACCATTTCAACACCTGCAGGTAATGTAATTGTACCTGTAATATCTGTTGTGTGGAAATAGAATTGTGGACGATAGTTGTTAGCGAATGCTGTATGACGTCCACCTTCTTCTTTCTTTAATACGTAAACAGAAGCAGTGAATTTTGTGTGTGGAACGATTGATCCTGGTTTTGCTAATACTTGACCACGAACAACTTGGTCACGGTTGATACCACGGAGAAGAGCACCGATGTTATCACCTGGCATAGCAGAATCAAGTGTTTTACGGAACATTTCAAGACCTGTAACGACAGATTTAACTGTATCTTTAATACCGACGATTTCAACTTCGTCATTGAGTTTAACAACACCACGGTCGACACGGCCTGTAACAACAGTACCACGACCAGAAATTGTCATAACGTCTTCGATTGGCATTAAGAATGGTTTATCTGTATCGTGAGTTGGTAATGGAATGTAGCTATCAACTGCATCCATTAATTCTTTAATGCAATCATCTTTTCCGTTGAGGAGAGCTTCACGAGCAGATCCACGGATAACTGGAACTTCATCACCTGGGAAGTTGTATGAACTAAGAAGGTCACGAACGTCCATTTCGACTAAGTCAATGAGTTCTGGGTCATCAACTAAGTCACATTTGTTTAAGAATACTACAATGTATGGAACACCAACTTGACGAGCAAGTAAGATGTGTTCACGAGTTTGTGGCATAACACCATCAGTTGCAGCAACAACGAGGATAGCACCATCCATTTGAGCAGCACCAGTAATCATGTTTTTAACATAGTCTGCGTGCCCTGGACAGTCAACGTGTGCATAGTGGCGGTTAGCTGTTTCGTATTCGATGTGAGCTGTGTTAATTGTAATACCACGAGCTTTTTCTTCTGGTGCAGCATCGATTTCGTCATATGCTTTTTTAACTGCACCACCTTGTTTTGCAAGGTAAGTTGTGATAGCAGCAGTTAAAGTTGTTTTACCGTGGTCAACGTGACCAATAGTACCAACGTTTAAGTGTGGTTTGCTTCTATCAAATTTTTGTTTTGCCATGTTAGAATTTCCTCCCTTAAATGTTTTTCGTTAAAAATTCAACGACTTCATAATATAGCAACTTTTGATATAAATCAACACAAAGTGTTAATTTGAATTAGCGATTGCTCATTCCAGATTTCTTAATAATCTCTTCTTGAACAAATCTTGGGCATTCACCGAAGTGATCAAATTGCATTGTGTAGTTACCACGACCTTGTGTAAATGAACGAAGGTCTGTGACGTAACCGAACATTTCTGCTAATGGTACTTCAGCTTCAACAGTTTTTGCGTTACCACGTTGAGTTTCACCAGTCATGTTACCACGACGACGTGTAATATCACCGATAACATCACCATAATATTGTTCTGGAACTGTAACTTCAACTTTCATGATTGGTTCAAGAATAACTGGGTTACATTTCTTAGCAGCTTCTTTAAGCGCTAATGAGGCAGCGACTTTATAAGCAGCTTCTGATGAGTCAACATCATGGTAAGAACCGTCGAATAAGGTGGCCTTAATATCGATTACTGGGAATCCAGCGACTAATCCACGGTTAAGTGAATCTTCAAGACCATCTTGAGTTGGTTTAATGTATTCACGTGGAACTGATCCACCAACGATTGCGTCAACGAATTCAAATCCTTTTCCTGGGTTAGGTTCGAATTTGATCCAGACGTGACCGTATTGACCACGACCACCTGATTGTTTAATGTATTTACCTTCACATTCAGCAGCTGTACGAATTGTTTCACGGTATCCAACTTGTGGAGCACCAACGTTAACTTGAACATTGAATTCACGTCTTAAACGGTCAACGATGATGTCGAGGTGTAATTCACCAACACCAGCGATAATTGTTTGTCCTGTTTCAACGTTTGTATGAACTTTGAATGTTGGGTCTTCTTCTGCTAATTTAGCTAAAGCTAAACTCATCTTTTCTTGGTCAGCTTTTGATTTTGGTTCAACAGCTTCTTCAATAACTGGTTCTGGGAATTCCATCTTTTCAAGAATTAATGGATGTTTTTCATCACATAATGTGTCACCAGTTGTTGTATTTTTTAAACCAACGACTGCACCGATATCACCAGCGTGTAAAGCATCAACTTCTTCACGGTGGTTAGAGTGCATGAGAACAACACGAGCGATTCTTTCATTTCCACCTTTGGTAGAGTTAAGAACATATGAACCACTCTTTAATACACCTGAATAAATACGAACATAAGCTAAACGTCCAATGAATGGGTCAGTAGCAATCTTGAATGCAAGAGCGCGTAATGGTTCATTGTCATCTGGTACACATTTAACTTTGTTACCATTTTCATCTTCACCTTCTGCTTCAGGAATATCAACTGGTGAAGGTAAGTAATCAATAACACCATCGAGGAGTAATTGAATACCTTTATTTTTATAAGCAGATCCACAGAATACTGGGAAGAATTCGCCAGTTAAAACAGCTTTACGGATAGTTGCTTTAATCATATCTACTGGTACTTCTTCACCTTCGAGAACCATCATCATGAGATCATCATCAAAAGCAGCAAGTGCTTCTAATAATTTCATGCGGAGTTCTTCGACTTTATCAGTGTATTCTTCTGGTATTGGTTTTTCTTCTGGAGCGACAGTTTTGTCATCAGAATAATACCAAGCTTTTCTTTCAATGATGTCGATAACACCACGGAGAGAAGATTCAGATCCGATTGGATATTGAACAGCTGCAGCATTAGCCGCTAAACGTTCATGTAAAGATGCAACACACATATCGAAGTCAGCTCCGATAGCGTCCATCTTGTTAACGAAGACAATACGTGGAACACCATATTTTGTTCCTTGTCTCCAAACTGTTTCAGTTTGTGGTTCAACACCGTTTTTACCATCAAGAACTGTAACAGCGCCATCAAGAACACGGAGAGAACGTTCTACTTCAACAGTGAAGTCAACGTGCCCAGGAGTGTCGATGATGTTGATACGATTACCTTTCCAGAATGCTGTTGTAGCAGCAGATGTAATGGTAATACCTCTTTCTTGTTCTTGGACCATCCAGTCCATAGTGGCTGCACCTTCGTGAACTTCACCTAATTTGTGAATCTTTCCGGTGTAGAATAAAATACGTTCTGTAGTTGTGGTTTTACCGGCATCGATGTGAGCCATGATACCGATGTTACGTGTGTGTGCTAAATCGTATTGACGTGCCATAATTACAATTACCAACGATAATGTGCATAAGCTTTGTTAGCTTCAGCCATTTTGTGGGTATCCTCTTTCTTTTTAACTGATGCACCTGTTCCGTTTGCTGCATCAATGATTTCATTTGCGAGTCTATCTTCCATAGACTTTTCGTTTCTTAAACGAGAGTAGTTAACTAACCAACGAAGTCCTAATGTAACTTTACGTTCAGGTGAGACTTCAACTGGAACTTGGTAGTTAGCCGCGCCGATTCGACGAACTTTTAATTCAACTTCTGGCATAATGTTATTAATTGCTGTGGCAAAAACGTCCATAGCTGGTTTACCAGTAGTTTTTTCAATCTTCTTAAATGCATTATATAAAATGGTTTGAGCTGTTCCTCTTTTACCATCTAACATTAAACGATTGATTAAACGTGTTACGAGCTTTGATGAATAAATTGGATCAGGTAACACTTCACGTTTTGTAACGTTTCCTTTACGTGGCATAAATTGTTTCTCCTTTCTAAATTATTCTTATTTTGCTGCTTTTGGCTTCTTAGTACCGTAAAGAGAGCGACCTTGTCTTCTCTTTTCAATACCAGCGCAATCTAAAGTGCCTCTAACAATGTGGTAACGAACACCAGGTAAATCTTTTACACGGCCACCACGAATGATGACTGTTGAGTGTTCTTGAAGGTTGTGTCCTTCACCACCGATGTAAGCTGTAACTTCATAACCATTTGATAAACGTACACGAGCGTATTTACGTAAGGCTGAGTTAGGCTTCTTTGGAGTCATAGTACCGACACGGGTACAAACTCCTCTTTTTTGTGCAGAAGGTTGATCGCTTTCTTTTGACTTTAATGAATTCCATCTTTTACCTAATGCAGGTGATTTAGATTTCTTTGTCGCGCGAGATCTTCCGCTTTTAACTAATTGGTTAATAGTTGGCATTGATTGTTCTCCTTTCAATGAATCCTATTGCACACACTCCCGTGTGTATCATCTATCTTCATAAATAATAGACCCATTGGGTCATGTGCGCTTGCGATTAAAATATTACTATTATGAAAATAGTTAGTCAACAATTATTTATTAAAATTGCTTATAACTATGTTGCTTATAAGAATTATTACAACAAATATAGTTCAATTTCTTTCCTCACTTATGAAATATTAGCAATATCTCATTAACATTTTTATTTATCAATAAAAACAAAAGAAGCCCACTTTCGTGAGCTCCTAATGAGATTTTGATTATTCAATATCGATTGGACGATCGTGAATTCCGACGTATCGTTTTTCGATTTCTTCCATCTTAGATTCGACAGAGAATGAATTAAGGATTGTTTCCTCTTCTTCTTTTGTACGTAATCCAGTACCAGCTGGGATAAGTTTACCAGTAATTACATTTTCTTTAAGACCATGTAATTCATCAACTTTTCCTCTAACTGCCGCGTCAGTTAATACTCTTGTTGTTTCTTGGAAAGAAGCAGCTGAGAGGAATGATTTAGTCGCTAATGCAGCTTTTGTAATACCAAGGATTTCTTGGTGAGCACGAGCAGGACGTTTTCCTTCAAATAAGACATCTGCGTTCTTTTCAGTAAATTCAACAACATCAACTTTACTACCAACAACGAAGTCTGTATCACCAGCATCATCAATTGTTACTTTACGTAACATTTGTGAAATGATGATTTCAATGTGCTTATCTTGAATACCGACAGATGCAGTACTATAAACTTTATGAATTTCACTCATAATGTATTCTTGTACAGTTGCGATATCAGCATATTGAATGAGTTCTTGTGGGTTAATTGCACCTAATGTTAATGGTTGACCGTTTTGTACTTGGTCGCCTTCTTTAACCGCTAAGTGAGCATTGAATGCAGTTGTGTAATTTTGAATTTCTTTTTCACCAGATTCAAGTGTGTTTTCAACTGTAATGATGAAGCGTGAACCAAGTTCTTTACCAGAACGTGAAGCTTCTTCAATGACTTTTGTAACAACACCTTTAGTTTTAGAAATAACTGCTGGTGCTTTTGGACATCTGGCTTCAACAAGTTCAACAACACGTGGAAGACCTGATGTAATATCGTCATCAGAGGCAACACCACCTGAGTGGAAAGTACGAAGTGTTAATTGAGTACCAGGTTCACCAATTGATTGAGCTGCCATAATACCGACGGCTTCACCTTTATTGACGAGTTGTCCAGTTGCGAGGTTACGACCATAACAGTGGACACATACACCTTTTTTAGTGCGGCATCCAAAGATTGAACGAATAGTAACTTCTTTAATTCCAGAATCTTTAATCACTTTTGCGATATCTTCATCAATTAATGTATCTTTATCAACGATGAGTTCGCCAGTTGTTGGGTGATAAATATTATGTAATGGATAACGACCAGTAATACGGCTTTCGAGTGATGTAATTGTTGAATTACGTTTGACATCACGAATTTCTTTAACGACATATCCTTGGTCTGTATGACAATCGTCTTCACGGACAATAACATCTTGAGAGACGTCAACAAGACGACGAGTTAAATAACCTGATTCAGCAGTTTTTAACGCTGTATCGGTAACACCTTTACGTCCACCGTGAGTAGCAATGAAGTATTCAGAAACTGAAAGACCTGAACGATAATTTGATTTAACAGGAATTTCAATTGTTTCACCTCTTGCAGTACTTTCAAGACCAATCATACCTGAAAGTTGTAATAAGTTACCAATGTTACCACGCGCACCAGAATTGGTCATCATGTAAATTGGGTTACGAGTATCTTTAGAGAATTGTTTTTCAAGAGAGTTTTTAACTTCTTCTTTTGTGTTACTCCAAATCTTTAATACGGCATTGTGGTGTTCTTCTTTAGTGAATAAACCATCTTCATATAAGCGTTCACAATTAGCGACTAATTCGTCACCAACATCAATAAATGATTCTTTGTTTTCTAAAACAGGGATATCACTAAATGCGATTGTGAAGCCAGCTTTGGTTGAATATGCAAAGCCTTGGTCTTTCATTTTATCAAGAACAACTGAAGTTTTTGATGTTCCATAACGAGCATAAACTTCATCAATAATTGCCCCTAAATTCTTCTTTGCAAATGGCTTTGTTAATAATTCAGGATCATTATGTTCAGCATAATATTCCTTAATATTTGTTCCGCGTGGAACGAAGAATTTAAAGCTATATGGTTGTCCGTTTGGACCAATCTTATCTTGGTAGTTATCTAATGTAGGTTCGTTTAAGAATGGGAAATCTTCAGGGAAAATAAGGTTGAAGATAATTTTACCAACTGTAGTGAGGAGGTAAGATTCATTCATCTCTTTTGTGAAGCATGATTTTTGAAGAGCAGAACCACGAATAGCCACACGGGTATGGAGGTGAACTTGCTTTGTATCATAAGCAGTTAAGACTTCGTTAATATTGTGGAAGACTTTACCTTCAGCATTACCATAGGCACTGAATAATTCATATTCTTCGTAATCGCCTTTTTCTAAACGACGTTGAGCGCGGGCTAATAATTCATCCTTTGTTTCAACTTTTGTTAAATAATAGTTACCAAGAACCATGTCTTGAGATGGAGTAACGACTGGTTTTCCATCTTTTGGTCCAAGAATATTGTTAGAAGCAAGCATTAAATTTAATGCTTCTTCTTGAGCAGCTTTTGAAATTGGTAAATGGACTGCCATTTGGTCACCATCGAAGTCAGCGTTGAATCCAGCACAGACTAATGGGTGAAGACGAATTGCACGGCCATCAACTAATTTAGGTTGGAAAGCTTGAATACCTAAACGGTGAAGTGTTGGAGCACGGTTAAGTAAAACTGGGTGGTTGCCAATAATTTCTTCAACAATGTCGAAGACAATTGGATCTAATTGATCAATCTTATTATTAGCAGCTTTGTGAGAACCAACGAGTTTTCTTGTTAATAATTCGTGAGCGATGTATGGGCGAAGTAATTGAATCGCCATTTCACGTGGAAGACCACATTGATACATCTTTAAATCTGGTCCGACAGCAATAACTGAACGGCCTGAGAAGTCAACACGTTTACCAAGTAAATTTTGTCTGAAACGACCTTGTTTACCACGAAGGACGTTAGATAATGATTTGTAAGGACGACCTGAAGGACCAGTAATTGGTTTGTTACGGCGTCCATTATCAATTAATGCATCGACCGCTTCTTGAAGCATACGTTTTTCATTCATTAAGATAACGTATGGAGCGTTCATATTAATTAATTTAGTAAGACGGATATTACGAGAAATGACACGACGATATAAGTCAATTAAGTCACTACTTGCAAAACGTCCACCATCGAGTTGAAGCATTGGTCTTAAATCTGGTGGTATAACAGGAATAACATCGAGAACCATCCATTCTGGTTTATTACCAGAAGTTCTAAATGCTTCAAGACATTCAAGACGTTTAATATCTTTTGCTCTTTGTGGACCAGTAGATGTTTTTAATCTATTTTCCAAAGTAGCAATTGTTTCTTTTAATAAAGCGTTGTCATTCGCACTGAATTCTTGTAAAAGAGTTTTAATTGTTTCAGCACCTTCACCGAATTTTGCACCTAAATGTTTTTCAATGAAGCGAGAATATACATCGAATAAGAAGGCTTCATTTGGATTAGCCATACTTTCTTTGTATGAAATCGCATATTGATATTCAGTTGTTTCTTCAGTCCATTCTGGATGATTTGCAAGAATTTCATCAATACATTTTGGGAAAACTTCGCGAGCGATTTGTTCGTCGATGAATTGACGTTTTTCAAGATTAACAGATTGTCCTGGTTCAACAACAACGTGAGAAACGAAATAAGTGATTTCTTCAAGTTGTTTTGCTGGAATATCAAGGACTAAGCTAATACGACTTGGAATACCTTTTAAATACCAAATGTGTGTACATGGTGTTGCAAGCGCAATATGTCCCATTCTTTCACGACGGACATCTTTTGAAATAACTTCAACACCACATTTTTCACATTTTAAGCCAGCGTAACGTGGACGTGAATAACGGCCACAGTGGCAAGTATAGTTTTTGGCAGGTCCAAAGATTTTTTCGCAGAATAAGCCATCTGGTTCTGGTTTTTGAGAACGATAGTTAATTGTCTCTGGTTTTGTAACTTCACCATGAGACCATTTACGAATAGCTTCTGGTGAGGCTAAACTTACTCTGATTTTTGCTAAATTATTTACATCAAACATAATAAAGCCTCCTATCCAATTATGTAGCTAACTTCTTTTTCTTCATCTGAAAGAAGTTCTTCTGCGGTAGCTTCTTCTGAAGCAGTAAGATCGCGAATTATTCTATTAATTCTCTTTTCTTCTTTTTGTGCTTCAAGAGCAAGGACGTCAGTATCAATCTTTTCGCCTTCTTTGTTGTAAAGTTCAACATCGAGACATAAAGCACTTAATTCTTTAACTAATACTTTAAATGCTTCTGGAATTCCAGGTTCAGGAATATCTTCACCTTTAATAATTGATTCATATGTTTTACGACGTCCGACACGGTCATCAGATTTAATTGTAAGAATTTCTTCAAGAGTATGGGCAGCACCATAAGCTTCAAGAGCCCAAACTTCCATTTCACCAAATCTTTGACCACCATTTTGAGCTTTACCACCAAGTGGTTGTTGTGTGACTAAGCTATATGGTCCAGTTGCACGAGCGTGTAATTTATCATCAACCATGTGGACAAGTTTAATCATATACATGACACCGACTGAAATCTTTTCATCAAATCTTTCACCAGTACGTCCATCATAGAGAATTGTTTTTCCGTCTTCGGAAAGTCCAGCTTTGTTCATTAATTCACGAATTTCTTCGTTAGTAATACCATCAAATACTGGGGTAGCAATCTTGATTCCAAGTTTCTTACAAGCAAGACCTAAATGGATTTCAAGAATTTGACCGATGTTCATACGTGAAGGAACACCGAGTGGGTTTAACATGATGTCGATTGGAGTTCCGTCTGGTAAGAATGGCATATCTTCAACTGGAAGAATACGTGAGATAACACCTTTGTTACCGTGACGTCCAGACATCTTATCACCTTCAGAAATCTTACGTTTTTGGACAATGTAAACACGGACCATTTGTAAGACGTCGTTCTTTAAATCGTCACCATTTTCACGAGTGAAAATCTTAACATCAAGAACTGTACCAGCTGAACCATGAGGAACTTTTAATGAAGAATCTTTACGATCTTTGGCTTTTTCATTAAAGATAGCCATAAGAAGTTTTTCTTCAGCTGAAGCTTCAACAACACCTTTAGGTGTAGTTTTACCGACAAGGATATCTCCTTCGCGGACTTCAGCACCTGGAACGATAATTCCGCGTTCGTCAAGGAATGCTTTCGCGTCTTCACCAACGTTTGGAATATCACGTGTAATAAGTTCGTTACCAAGTTTTGTTTTACGACATTCACATTCTTGAACGACAATGTGAATAGAAGTATATGTGTCATCTTTAACAAGTCTTTCTGACATGATGACAGCGTCTTCATAGTTATAACCTTCCCAAGTCATGAAGGCGATTGTAACGTTTTGTCCTAAGGCAAGATCACCGTTTTCCATAGCTGGACCATCAGCGATAATATCACCTTTTTTAATTTGATCACCAACGTGGACAATTGAACGTTGGTTAATACATGTATCGTTATTTGAACGTTCGAATTTTAATAAACGATATACGCGATCATAACCAGTTTCGCGAACGACAACTTGTTGAGAATCGACATATTTAACAATACCATCAGCAACAGCAACAACAGCAAGACCAGAGTCTTTAGCAATTTTATGTTCAAGACCTGTTCCGACATATGGTGCTTCTGGATGCAATAATGGAAGAGCTTGACGTTGCATGTTCGCACCCATGAGAGCACGGTGAGAGTCATCGTGTTCAAGGAATGGAATAGATGCAGTCGCAAGAGAAACGATTTGCTTTGGAGAAACGTCAATATAATCGACTTGTAATGGAGAACAAATAATGTTTTCACCGTTTAATCGGGCGATGACTTCTTTATCAAGAATTCTTCCTGTTTCTTTATCGATTGTAACGTTAGCTTGAGCAATCGCATGGTCTTTTTCCATATCGGCTGATAAATATTCAGTTTCTTCACTGACATATCCATCTTTTACTAAACGATATGGTGTAGTAATAAAGCCATAATTGTTTACTTTAGCGTAACACGCTAAATTGGAGATAAGACCAATGTTTTGACCTTCAGGAGTTTCGATTGGACAAATACGGCCATAATGAGTTTCGTGAACATCACGAATAGCGATAGAAGCTCTATCACGAGTAATACCACCTTGTCCAAGAGCAGAAATACGACGTTTATTTGTTAATTCTGATAATGGGTTAACTTGGTCCATGAATTGTGAAAGTTGTGAGCTAGCAAAGAATTCACGGATTGATGAAGTTAATGGACGAATATTGATGAAATTTCCAATCTTTTTAGAATTTTGGAGTTCACTATCGTCAGCGGTCATAGAAAGTTTTTGTTGAACTGTCTTAGCCATTTTTGAAAGGCCAATACGGAATTGTGTTTGAATAAGTTCACCAACACAACGAATACGTCTATTACCGAGGTTATCAATATCATCAGTATCACCGAATCCATCCATAATATTCATTAAATATGAGAAGATAGCGATGATATCACTATATGTAACTGTTTGAGCAGTTAAATTTAAATCAGTACCAATAACATTGACGACTTTATCTTTTTTATCATCAACATATACTTTGACGATGTTTACAATACCATTAAATGTATCATCTAAATCTTTGATTGTAACTTCGTCATCTTTTCCTTTAGGAGCGTTTCTTAATAAAGCTTTAACTAAATCTTCATTTGATTTAACTCTTTCTTCGCAGTTATGTCTTTCGAAGAATTCGTTGTCCATAAGTGATTGGACATCTTCTTTAGTTAATAAATCACCTGCAGAATATAATTGTTCACCTGTATCGGCATCAATTAAATCTTGCGCTAAGATACGTCCTTCAAGACGATTATATATACCTAATTTCGCACGGTATTTGAAACGGCCAGCGCGACCTAAATCATAACGTTTATGATCGAAGAATTTTTGAACTAAGAAGTTCGCAACTCCTTCGTTGGTCATTGGTTCGCCTGGTTTTAAACGCTTGAAGATTTCAGAAAGAGCTTTTAATGATGTATCGGTTGAACTATCTTTTTCGATTGTATTTAATAACATTTCATTGTCACCAAATAAATCAGTAATAGTTTTAGTATTTGTAAGACCTAATGCCTTAAGTAAAATTGTAGCAGGCATTTTCTTTTGACGGTCGATACGAACATTAATAATTGATTGTTTTTCTTTTTCTTTTTGTTCGACTTCAAGTTCTAACCATGTACCGCGAGTAGGAATAAGGTCAGCATTATAAGTAAGGAAACCAGTCTTTCCAATAAATTCTTTAGAAAGATATGCTCCTGGTGAACGAACGATTTGAGAAACGATAACACGTTCTGCACCATTAACAATGAATGTACCAGATTCGGTCATTAATGGAATATCACCCATGAAGACATTGTTGAATAATGCCATTTCACCTTGGCCTTCAGCTGGACGATAACGAAGTCTAACATGAAGAGGTGCACAATAGGTATATCCACGTTCCTTACATTGTAAATATGTATATTTTGGTTCGTCTAATTGGCAATCAATGTAATCGAAGAAACGGCTTTCAGAGAAGTTTGCAATTGGGAATACTTCTTTAAAAACTTCATCGATTCCATGTTCCAAGAACCATTTGTAGGAATCAGTTTGGATTTCTACTAAGTTTGGGAGTTCGAGACTTCCACTGACTTTTGAAAAGTCAATACGATCATTGTGGAGTCTTTTGTTGTTTGGATAAATTTCGTTTGGATTAATTGACATGAGTTGCTCCTTTTCAATTATTTAGTTCATTTAATTGCTTGAATAACATAGAAGCCTTTTTTCTTTTCTAGAATCCTAACGTTAGAAAATATCGATTCTAGATAAGCTTTTGCACTTAATGCTCCTTGTGCCTTCCTAATAACAATAATTAATGAACCACCATCAATTAGATGTTCTAACGCTCCTTCATACATCGCGTAAGTAACTTTTTTTCCAGCGCGTATTGGCGGGTTAGATACAATGTAATTGAATTGACCTTCAACCCCACTATAAACATCGGATTGAAGGCAGCGTACTCGATTGCTTATTTGTAGACGTTTCGCATTTTCTTGTGCAAGTGCGAGCGCACGCGTATTAACATCTACACAAATAAGATTTACATGGGGGAGTAGATAAGCTAGAGTAAGGCCTATCGTACCAATACCACACCCCAAATCTAGAATGTCTCCATATAAATCAAGAGGGAGGAGACTCCTTATAAGAATCTCCGTCCCTTGATCTAATTCGTTTTTAGAAAACACTCCGTTATCACTCATGAGGGAGATTGTTTTACCATCCATCGTAAAACTTATCAACCGTGGTTTAGATTCTAGTTTGTCGTCGTTAATATAATAATGCGACATAAACTATACCCTCTAAGCGAAAAAGGAATTTAATTAAATGCGAATATTAAATTATTTAATTTCGCAAACAGCGCCTGCGCCTTCGAGAGCTTTCTTGTGTTCTTCAGCTTCGACTGGTGAGCAGTGTTCTTTAATGTTGCATGGAGCTCCATCAACGAGCTTCTTAGCATCCATTAAGCCTAAACCTGTGATAGCTTGAACTGCTTTGATAACAGCAACTTTGCTTCCACCGATTTCTTTAAGAATTAATGTAACTTCTGTTGGTCCTGCTGGAGCAGCTTCTTCTTCTGCTGGAGCGGCAGCGGCAGCAACTGGAGCAGCAGCTGTAACACCAAATTCAGCTTCAACAGCTTTAACGAGTTCGTTTAATTCAACGACTGTCATTTCTTTTAATGAAGCGATAATTTCTTCGTTTGTTAATTTTGCCATAATAATTTTCCTCCTTATATTGGCTTATTTGCTATCCGCGACTGCTTTAACTGTACAAGCGAAACTGCGGATAGGTGCTTGTAAGCATGATAAGAACATTGATATTAATCCTTCGCGTCCAGGGAGTTTCGCTACTTCCTTAACACCATCAGCGTCCATGACTGTGCCTTCGATAAGACCGGCTTTAATGCCGAGTTTTTTGTTTTTCTTAGCGAATTTAGCAAGTACTTTTGGTCCAGCAATAACGTCACTACAGAAAACGTATGCATTAGAACCAGTTAAGTATTGGTCGAGTTCTTCATGTCCTAATGAATCATTAGCTTTTTGAACTAATGTATTTTTGTAGACACTTAATGAAGCATTGACTTCTCTTAATTGCTTACGGAGTTCGCTGATTTCAGAAACTGTGAGTCCGCGATATTCGACAACAACAACTGATTTAGATGTGTTGAATTTGTCGACTAGGTTGGCAACAACTTCTTTCTTTGATGCAAGAATTGTTTGATTCATAGTGTTCTAACCTCCTTTTAAAAATTGTGATTTCTTTAGAGGCTCCAATATACTTTGGGATATTTTCATACACCTCGGTAACATGATTAAGCTATTAGCCGTTACGGTCTTTGGTATATTGTGCTCTTTAATTTAAGCGATTAAGCTCCGAAATTAAACTTAATGCTTGGGCCCATTGTTGTAGATACAACAGCGGTTTTAACGTAGACACCTTTAACAGCAGATGGTTTAACTTTGATTAATTGGTTAATAAGTGCTTTTAAGTTGTCGACGAGATCACTGGTTTCAAAGCTAACACGTCCGATAGAAAGATGCATATTTGAATCTTTGTCGAGACGGTATTCAACTTTACCTAATTTGATTTCTTTGATTGCTTGTGCAAGATTCATTGTGACAGTACCTGTTTTTGGGTTAGGCATAAGTCCTTTAGGACCTAAGATACGACCCATTTTACCAAGTTCGCCCATCATATCTGGTGTTGCAACGATAACATCGAAATCGAACCAGTTTTCGACTTTCATTTTTTCGAGTAATTCCTTACCCCCGGCAAAATCTGCTCCGGCTGCTTTTGCTTCTTCTAATTTAGTATTAGTGATCGCAACAATCTTTTTTGTCTTACCATTACCATGTGGGAGAATGAGAGTTCCTCTAATTTGTTGATCAGCTTGTTTTGTGTCAACATTGATATGGAATGATACGTCAACAGTTGCGTCAAATTTTACTGTAGAAGTCTTTTTGACAAGCTCGCATGCTTCTTCGATTGAATATACCTTCTTGGTATCGACGAGTGTTAATGCGGCATTATATTTTTTACAGTGCTTCATAATAATTATTCGTCAATCGCGATTCCCATGTTTTTAGCGCTACCAGCGACAATTTTCATTGCTGCTTCGATATCGTTAGCATTGAGGTCAGGCATTTTGTATTCAGCGATTTCTCTAAGTTGGGCTTTAGTAATGTGTCCGACAACTGTAGTTTTAGAATTGGCAGAACCTTTCTTAATTCCTGCGGCCTTTAATAAGAGACCAGCAACTGGAGAAGTCTTGATAACAAAGCTATGACTCTTGTCTTCGTAGGCAGTAATAATGACTGGAACGATTTCACCTTTACGGTCTGCTGTTTTTGCATTAAAGTCTGTACAGAATTTAGGCATGACAATACCAGCAGAAGCGAGTTTTGGTCCTGGTTTAGCTTCGCCACCAGGGAGTTCCATTTTCACTACTTTAACGATTTTTTTACTCACGTGACATTTCCTCCTTCTTTTTTGAATTTTTTTGTCCGTGATGTGGTTTATGAGCCAATCGTCTTAGCTCTCCCACATACGAATTATTGTGTATGCGCTGCTCTCATCAGCGAATAACACGCGAGATGATTTTATCAAAATCACATGCACGTACGCAAGTATTTTTTGAGTTTACCGATTATGAAATAGATATTATTTAATAAATTAAATAAAATAAAAATAATTTGTTATATTTTTTGAATTTTTTCTCTCATTTTTGAGTCTTCATATGTAAAAAATAAAACACCCGACTATCCCTAATTCATTTTTAGAAGATTGAGTGAGTGTTTAATTGTTATTTAATTTTTCTAATCAAAATTGATAATGAATGAAGGGTCATTATGATTGTTAATGGAATATCCGCT
>JAQYER010000019.1 GCA_028723545.1 Caryophanales bacterium | reverse complement strand
ATTTATCACCAGTTAAGAACATATCATCTATCGTTAATTTTTCATTTGAATTTGTTAAATGACGGTTCATTCCTTTTTTCGATAATAAAGAAACGAGTGGATAATTTTTTAATCCATATGATGCATATTCATTAATTGAATTATTTGTGTATGCGTAATCATAAATATAATGACTTTTTTCTCCGTTAGGTAAAACAAGTTGTTCATCAAAATCAGGTTCACCTTCATAGACGGTATATATATTGTGATTACTTCTTACTAATCTTGAGTCAACTTGAAACACTCTTATAGAAGGTTGATTAAATATTTGTGTTCCATAACTTGATTTATTAACCGAATCAAGTAAATTCACCCATGTTGGAGTGTATAAATCAATAAATAAATATTCACCAAATAACGATTTTTCTCCACAATATAACATAATTGCGTCACCAGAATTATCATTATTAATTGTTATTTCTAATCCTTCAGAAGGGATATTTTCTTTTTTAATAAAACGAGGCGTAATCCATCCTAATTGATATTTGCTAAATGGATTATGATCGCCAAGTGAACCACTCATTGGATCTAAATATCCAACTGGAGCGCGATACATTCCAGTGGATGAATTACCAGTTAAGTCGAGATAATTATCTAACCCAATCATTGAACCAATTAATGAAATGTACATACGACTATCATGACCTAAATAATATCCGTCCATAAATGAACTACTAATATATGAAAATGAATTGACTAAAGTTGAATCATCAATCGTATCTTGGAAATATACATTATTAGGTCCATTAAATAATTGATGATAATAAGTATATTCATCTGTCGAAAATTGCAATTCATAAGGATAATTTCCGATAAGTGAAATTGCATCAACTAATCCATCGTCATCACTATCAAAGTCACCTAAATAATATGTTTGTGTTTCATTAAATAAATAATCATAAACATAATTTAAAATTTCGTTATGAACACTTGAAATTCCTAACGCGGAAGCTTGTAAAAGATATTCACTATATTCTTTTGGCAATTGAATTAAAGGAGAAACTACACCAGATAAATTTAATTTTTCAAAAGAACTCTTTTTGTAATATAAACTAACAGAAGGATATCCAAATTTACTTTTTAAATTAAAATAAGTGTCATTAATTCTTTCAATATCACTTTCATCAATTGTAATATCAATATCATTATTTGAATCTTGAATTACGTCATCATCTTGAAAACAAACTGGAACAACTAATATATTAGCGGTTCCTTGAGAAGGTAAACCAATTTTATTTTGGCTTCTTCTTAATTCATTGATTTCAGTGCATTTTCCTACTGGATTTTTAATTTCCGGTTGTGTAGTCACTAAAGCGTTTTCTCCTGGAACCCAATCATAATCATAATAATCTTTTGAATCACTACTATTATTACATGATGTGGTAATTGGAGAAATGGCCATTAATGTTAGACATATTAAGTGGTGTATCTTTTTCATTTTTGTCCTCCTTTTAATTCTACAATTAAACAACTTTTATTAAAGAAGCGTCAAATAATTATACAAATGCTTCATTAAAAATCAATTGATTTACATGTTTCAATACATTTATTTGTCGCAATATAAAATTGATTTTTATTAATTAAAATAATATCATTAAGAAATTAAATTAATGAATGGAGATAAAAAAATGGCCAAATCTAAATATTTATTATTAATATTGCCTCTATTTTTAGCCTCTTGTGGCTCAAATTCAACAAGCAATACATTACCTTCTACTGATAGTGGTTCTAACTCTACTTCCTCTAACAGTGATTCTTCTAGTTCTATTGTTGATGGTGAATTAACTCAAGAAACCGTTAATGAAAAAATAGGTGATATTAGCAAATTAAAAACTTTATTTTCTGAATATAATCAAAAAGACATTGTTTCATTTATTACTGAATCAAGTGATTATTCAGGCAAAACAACAAAAACCCATTTATTCACAAACAATGAATATAAATGTGAGACTACAAAAGGTTCTAAAAGCTTTGTTAATTACGAAGGCTTAGTCGATAATGTCTATTACACATATTCTAATGAATATAATGCTTCTGCAACTAGAGAAAAAGTGTTACCAGATTTAACGGATGGGCAACAAAAAGATTATTCTAAAAAATATTACACTGAAACATTGAATGAAATTAAGAAAAATTATTCATATGCAGATATAACAAGCACATATAACTGGGGAGCAATTTTTAAACAATCAAAAGAAGAAAGTTATGGTGTTACTGGACCAGTTATCGATACATATAATGCTTTATTAGTAGGAAATAAAATATTATTACAAATTGAAGCTTTCGAAAATACCTATAGTGGATACGCGACTAAAAAATATTCAATCGGTATATCTTATAGTGTTGTCGCTGAATTTGACACTTCATTTGTATTAAAAAGCGGAACATTAGAAGCAAAAAATTATCAAGCCGAAAACTTAGATGAAACAAATCACCGCCCAATCGAAGGAACGACACCAAGTTTAACTAAATCATTATCAATTAATGAAATTGTTTTTGGAAATCATGAAACATCTACATCCACAATGATTGATTTCACTAATGCATTCACAACATCAATTACTGAAAAAGCATATATTACTACTTCTTATTTAAATCAAGAAACTTGGGACTATGTTTCTTCAAATAAAAATGAAGTATTTGTTGGTTCCACATTAGATAATAGCTCATTAACATTAAGTGATGATAGTGGAGTTTATTATTTACCAGCGACCGCTATCGATAACGGTGGAAATGCATCGATTGTTGCGTCATCAAATGAAAGCATTATTTCTTTTGATTCATCAACAAATAACTTCGTAGTTACAGATAGCGAAGAAGCAATTAATGAAGTTGTTACTTTAACAATTGGCAATGAATTTGTTGAAGCAATGGGCACAATTGATGTAAAAATCGTTGCAGATCCTAGTTCAACTTCTTCTGGAGGCGGATCTTCTTCTAGTGAAGTTCCAGTTTTAGATGATTCAATTTCACCATATATCCATAAGGGAACATCTATTGCTACTTATGATGCAAAAAGCTCAAAATTAACAATTACTGGAACAGGTGATGTTGTTTTATGCATTCCAGTATATAGTCCAATGGATTTATATAATGAACAATTAATGAATAACGTTGAATTATATTTAGAAACAGCCAAAGTTACTGGGAAAATATTAACTCCAACTGAAGCTGGTAACTATGAAGGAATTTGTATCCAATTTAACGCGAATGAAAATTGTTCAACTTATTCTGGGCTATACAATAAAAATAATGGCAATCCAATGATTGGATTTGATTTGGTTGTCAATTTAGCGTAATTTTCTCATTCAATCTTGATTGAATTAAAAAAGAATAGTGGTGGCTATTCTTTTTTAAATTTCAATAATAAATCAATTATTTTTATTCAATATATGCGACAACTCTTCCGTTATTGTCTTCAATGCCTTCTCCTTCAATTCTCATTTTAGGAGTGCCAATTAATGATACAGCATTCTTTATTTCATCAGTTAATGATTGATTAAAATCAATAACAATTGTTTTAGTTTCATAATCAACGCAAATTGTTTCATCGTTTTGTAAACAATCTGACATAATTTTAAATAAATAATCAGATAATTCATTTTCGACAATATATTCTCCAAAATAAATATTATTAATTTTGAAGCCCATTTCATAATTTGTACATGATGAAACATCTTCCGCTAATTCAAAGACAACGCTAGTTTCATATCCATTGAAGTTAACACCAGATACAATATCTAAATATCCGACATCATCTTTTCTAAACATGTTGCAATAAAAATTATCAATACTAATAAAGTTTACATTTGTGTAATCATAGTCTGTTAATAAAAATGTATAACCAATAAATCCGCTTCCGGCAATATATTCATTGGCCTGAGTTTCATTCATGAAAGAAATTACCCCTCCAGACATTAAGTCGGAAATATTTGTTTCTTGTTCACCGATAATATCCATTAATTCACGATGTGAATATTTCAAATCCCCTTGATAAAGCATTGTGTTATTAATTCCAACACAAGAAAAATCTTTATCTTTGACATATTCTTTAATTTCGTCTCCGCTTTTTTCATAACCGAAGATGAAATATTGGAACATATAACGGAAATAATCAGGTTCAATAATGTTGTTTTGATATAAAGTAACGACGTTATCCGCGTATTTTGTTAAATCTAAATTCTGACTTTTTGAATCATCAATTAATCCGTATTTATTATCCGCGAAAGGTTCGAGGTCAATTTTTAAATTAATTGATTTTTCAAAATCAAAATCAATATATTCGTTATTAAGGAAATCTTTTAAAATGCTAATAATAAGTTGAATATCATTATTTGGAGCTTCTGATGTCAATTTGACAATATCATTAATAAGATTATCTTCATAATAAACGATTCTTTTATTTGATAAATCAACATTGATATTTAAGCCACTTTCTTTTAATGAGTTAGTTAAATCTTCATCGGATAAATAATTAGACATAATAGAAATCGCTAAATCATCCATTTTATTTAAATTGCCAATTCGACAATTCACAACATTAAATACAAATGCTTTTTTGTTATTAATTTCTCGATGTTCTAGTTTGGTATATAGTTTGACAACGGTAGAAAATATTTTTTTGAATTTCGCTCCAATAGTGAAAACATATTGTCCATCTTCAATAGATATACAAGTTTGGTCGACATATTCTTTTGGAAACCAGCTTTGCTCCAAAACCGCTTGGTTGATTAAATTATTAATATCTTCTTTAGTTATATTTAAAGAAATTGAGTGGTCAGTAGTCGTGCTTTCAAAAGAATTAACTGCAATATTTTTTAAATATTTTTCATTAGAAAAGTTCTCGTCATAAACAATATCTTCAACTCGATCTTTTGAATAGAAGCATCCATAAACTAATCCAATAGGTAAACCAACTAATGTTGACAAGACAATAATTGGAATTAATATCTTTCTTAATAATCTACCCATAATAATTCATCTCCTTTAAATCTTGATTTTAAAATCATTTTTGCATATAGGGCACTTTACTCCGTGAATGCCTTTTTTATTAGGTAATCTAATTTTCTTATCGCAAGATGGGCATCTACATAACACATGTTGTTTATCATCTTTGATTTTCTTGGCTCTAACAGTTTTGATTTTAACTGGTTTAGCTTTAACGTTTTTAACAAAACGATAACCATATTTTTTCTTAATGAAACGAACAATCATATAAATTAAGAAAAACAAAATAAATAAAAATCCAATACATAATAAATATACAAAAGCTGGATAAGGAATAAAAATTGCAACAAAACAAATGATTGCTCCAACAGCTAGACAAATATAAGAAGCAATCAATAATTTGTCAATGCGTTTAAAAGCATTTAAATAATCTTCAAATTCCATATCATTTATTTTACTTATCTATATATATTTAGTCAAAATATTAATATTTTAATAAATCAAAATTGTTAAAAGCATCAATAACACCTTGATCCGAATCAAATGAAGAAACATATTTAGCGAATCTTTTGCAATTGTCTGTTCCATTTTTAAAAGTAATTCCACAATATTTTTTAATTGAATCTTCATCATTACTTCCATCACCAAAAACAAAAACATTATTAATGTTATTAAATAATGACTTAACATATTCGATAGCGGTCATTTTATCAGCGTCATTATCCATTATTTCTACCATTGTTTCTTTTGTTCTAATGTAATGATATTGTTCGTTTTTGTAATCATAAACATATGAATCAAGTAACCTCTTTGGCCCACAAATTAAATATTTAAGGAAAACGATTTTTGATAAATCATCTTCCATATTAATTTGTTTTAATTCCATTTCATTGACTAATTGTTCACTGACACAATATTCGTCAACATCAAATGTATATAAAACATCATCTAATCCATAAGCAAAAATTGATGCTTCTTTATATATCTTTTTCAATATTTTAAAATCAGAAAAATCAGTATTCTTAGTTAATATATATTTATCGTTATTAATAATGGCCGCTCCATTATCGATTGAATAAAAAAGATTATTAACATTTTTTAAAGGTATAAAATATTTTTTTAAAATATAGTAGGGCCTTCCAGAATTAATAATAACAACATTCCCATTATCTAAAAGATTATTTAATAATGAATAAATGTTTTCATTTATTTTGCCAAAATGCTCTTTTAGCAATGTTCCATCAAAATCAAAAGAATAAATGTTCATAAAAAATAGGACCACAAATATGTGGCCCTATAATTATATCAAAAGTATATTATTTTACAATTTTGCCGAGAGTAAATATTCTCGTTGTTCTACGATCGTAAAGAAGAATACCTTTCCCTTTAATTGAGAATGAAATCTTTTCGTCAATTGCGAAAGAAATATCGCCAAAAATAACTCCAGTTAATAAATAATTTCCAACACGAATTTTGACAGTTGTTTCCATTCCAGCTGGCATAGCGGAATAAATTACACCTTCAAAATCTTTGCCATTAAAATCGATGAATTCTGGACGAATAGCTAAAATATAATCTTCATCGGTAACATTAACTTTTTCTTCAACTTCCGATTCATCTATTTTTGGAATGTGATATTTAAATGGCAAATCTTTGTTCGATTTAGGAACATATCCATTATCAACTTTAGCTTTTTCTTGATTAATATTTTCTTCATCAATTTTTAATTGAAGTTGATGGAAAGAAGATACGTCAACTGGTTGATTAGGAACAAATGTTGCTTTCGCTAAACCATCAAAGAAAGATAAATCGATATTACCTGATTCGTTTTGTTTTCCTTTTACTTCAATTAAATTAATTGAAGGATTGCCAACGAAATCGGCAACAAATAAATTATTTGGTTTGCGATAAATATCCAATGGTTTCTCATATTGTTGAAGTACGCCATTATTTATTAAGCATATTTTTGTCGCTAAAGTCATTGCTTCTAATTGATCATGAGTAACATAAACAAATGTTGATCCGGTAGTGATATGCAAGCGTTGGAGTTCACTACGCATTTCTAAACGCAATTTTGCATCTAAGTTTGATAATGGTTCATCCATGAATAATACGCTTGGTTGTGGGGCAAGAGTTCTCGCGATTGCGACACGTTGTTGTTGTCCACCAGAAAGTTCACTTGGATAACGATTCATAAATTCGCCAATTTTTACTTTTCTTGATGAACGACGAACCGCTAAATCAATTTCTTCACTTGTTAATCGACGAACTTTGCGAACAATCTGTCCTTCACTAATTAAACGAGATTCATCATCAATTTCAATTTGCTTTGCTTTATATTTAGCAATGATTTCTTCAATCTTCTTTTTATTGTTTTCAATAATTTCTAAGGCTAATGCTTTAGGATCTTTTGCTTCATTGAAACCATAATTTTTCAATTTTTTAGCAGTAAATTCTGATACTTCATATGTATCGATTAATTTTAAAATCGTGCGATCAACTTCTGTTTTTGCTTTCTTTTCGTATACCTCAGACACGATTTCTTTTAACTCATTTGGATTGGCCAATATTTCGTTGATACGTCTTAAGATTTTAATATCTTCATCATAGCAATCCATTTCCTCTTTAACATTTTTTAAACCAAAAGAAATGTTTTGATAGACAGTCATATTTGGCCATAAAGCATAGTTTTGGAATAAGAATCCAACTTTTCTTTTTGATGCCGGTACATTGATTCCGAGTTCTGAATCAAAGACTACTTTATCTCCGATAGTGATTTTTCCACTTGTTGGAGTTTCAAGTCCAGCAATCATTCTTAATGTTGTGGTTTTACCACATCCACTAGGACCTAAAAGGGTAATGAAGGAATTATCTTCAATTACAAGGTTCAAATCGTCAACCCCATAATAATTACCCCATCTTTTAGTAACATGTTCTAAGACAATTTTAGGCATAAATTAACCTCCAATACCTTTATCAAGACTTGCTCCAGTCACTTTATTAATTACTTCATTTGTAACAAGAATAAAGATGATAAGAATCAAGTTAATTGCACTTGAAAATGCGTATAATCCCATTTCATCAAAATATCCAATTTGCAATGTCGCTAAACGAGTATCTGTACATAACATCATAAATAATGTTAATTCTCTCATGCCAGTAATGAATGGCAATAAATAGCCACTGAGAATTGATGATTTTTGAATTGGAATAACAATTTTAACCATTCTTTTAATCCAAGGTGTATCTTGGATAATAGCGGATTCTTCAATTTCGCCAGATAATTGAAGCATTGAATTAAGCGAAGAACGGCTTGCAAATGGAATATATTTAATTGTTCCGACCAATATCAACAATAAATATGTGTCCCAAATTCCTAAAGCAGATCCGAAAACAAAATAAGCTGCTCCAACAGAAATTGAAGGTAATAAATATGGAAGGAATGATACTCCATTTACGTAATTAGCGAATTTTGATCGACGATTTTTGCTAACACAATAGCCAACTAAAGTTCCTATTGTTCCAGCGCATAACGCTCCAAAAACCGCAACTAAAACAGAACCTCCAAAAGCATTCCAAATATCTTTATTGAATAAAATTCCTAATTGACCATACATTCCGTTTTCAATTCCGTGTTCTTTAGAAATCCACCATTTAAGAGTTAATGATGAATAATCGTGTGGGTTAGCGCAGAATGTTTCAAGACCAAAAGAAATAATAGGGTAAATAGAAGTAAAGGCTGTAAAAATAATTAAAATAACAGCGACAACATATTTTCCTACTTTTCCTAAATTGACATGGCTAATTTGACCTGATTTACCAGTAACAGTAGTGTATTGCTTACGTCCGCTTGTTGCTTTTTGGTTAACAAGTAAAATAGACACTCCTATAACAATCATAATAACAGATATGATTGAGCTCATTGCAGGACTATTAACATTTAAATCTTGATATTGTGTTGCAAGTGTAGTGAATTCAAATCCTTTTGCATAACCTAAATAGTGAGGAACTGGATATGAACCCATTGCGCTTGAAAAAACAAGAAGCACTGTTGATAAGATAGCTGGAGTAACCATAGGAAGTGTTACTCGTGAAAATATTTTCCATTTTGGTGTATTTAAAATAGTGGCAGCTTCTTCTAAATTAGCATCCATATTTCTAAAAATTCCACCGATAAGAATATAAGCAAATGGGGCATAGTGCAAACCAAGAACAAGAGCACATGGGAATAAACCTGCCACCCACCATTGAGGCATTATAATTCCAAAATAGCGAGCAAAGATACCATTTGTTGTTCCGGTAACTTCCATACTATCAAATAATTGTTTCCACACCATTGCAAGTGTCCATTGAGGCATAATGTATGGGAAAATAAAGATACTTGATATATATTTTTTGAATTTAAGATTTGTTCGAGTAATTAAATACGCGACAATTCCTCCAAATAAAACTGCGAAAACACAAGATAATAATGACATTAATAATGTGTTGGCAAGAGGTTTCCAAAATATTTTTTTAGCGTAAGTTCCGAATAATAATTTAGTCCAGCTATAAAACGATAATGAACCAGCAATATTATCACCAATATCTTCTCCAGTTGCCCCTTCATGAATTACAAAAGTATCTTTAATAACTGAAAAAAGAGGAATAAGAACAAATAATGAAATAAATATTCCTAACAAAACGAGAAGAAAATTTTGTGGTTTAGATAAATAAGTCCACGTTGAATTGAGGAATTTTTTAAATTTAGAAGGCTTTTTTTGAATATTGATTGTATCGTTCATAAAAGTCACCCTTTAATTTGAGAAAGAGGCAATTTATAAAAACTGCCTCTTTTTATCACTTGATAAGATTAGAGATTATAAATATTGCATCCAGTCTGATAATGCGCCAGCAACTGATGAAGCATATTCGCCATCTTCGATAACGAGTTTTCCTTCTGTTGTCCACCAGTTATAACCCTTATCGTTTTTGCAAGGATAGAGGAGTTCTTCTACACCAGATTCATTTGTAACATATCCATCTCTAGAGTGATCGAATGTTGCTTGTACTTCTGGGTTTGAAGAATAACCACCCATATCTTTACCCCAAGGTTGGAATCCATCATGTTCTGTAACCATGAAGTGAATTAATGCACATGATGTCCATGGGAGTGGTGATGTTTTTAAGATTTGGAGATAGTGTTTATACATATATCCACCGAAACCTTTATATCCATCTTGATATGCAGCGATGTTAATCCATTTATTTGATACATCTGGTGATTCGTTTGTTGATCTGAATTTTGAATAAACAATTAATCCAGCTGATCCAGCGTTTGCTTTAGCTGTTAAGTTATTGGCGATAGGACCATCATCAGTAACACGAGTATAACTCTTTAAGAATAAATAAATCCAAGCAAGAGAATATTTTGCATCATCTACAAAACCATTATCTTTCATTAATTCTGGAATACCTGAGTCAACGCCATCGGCTGCAATAACTTTATCAATTTCTTCTTTTCTTTCAGCAGATAAAGCATCATAAGCTTCTTTAACATATGCAGCATATTCTGGTTTTGTTAACATGTATAAGAAGTTTTGACCGACTGGTTCTGAAGATGGAGCCATAAATTGAGTGCTTACTACTTGTGCATAGTCCCAACAGTTATTATATGCTGCAACTGTACCATCTTCTTTTGCTACTGTGTTGTAGCAGAATACTTTTGATAATGATTGAAGAGCGAGTGGTTCGCCATCAGTTTCGACATTGCCTTTCCATTCTTTAGGAATATAGTTTAATAAATAACCAGGTTTTGTCATTTTTGATTTGATTTGAGAACCATCTTGAATTAATGTCATTGAGATGTTGTGTTGGTTACCAGTAACATCTGACTTAATTTGAGAGAAAATTTGGTTATTTTTTGGTTGTGTTGATGAGAAATCAAATGTGAATTTTGGTGCATTATAATGTTCTTGGCAATATTTCATCCAAGCAGGTGCAGCATTTTTCATACGTGAAGAGTTGGCAACAACAACGAATTTTTTGCCGTTAACTTCTTCCATAGCTTTTTGGTAGAGCTCGTCTTTATCCATCTCTTGTGCTTGTGCGATGATTTTTTCAACTTCTGATACTTCAGGTTTTTTGTCACATCCTGCAAGAGCAGCAACAGACATTAAAGCGGCAGCTACTACAACTGAAATTTTACATTTTTTCATAGTTAAATAGTCTCCTTTTTAATGTAAATTTTAAGCGTTCTCAACGAATCGCTTTATATTTCTAGTATAGTCATTTTCGATAGAGAAAGAATATATGAAACGGAAAAAAGCAAAATTTCTGTAAAATTATTTTACAATTACAACAAAACAAGAAATAAAAATAAAAGTTATATTTACAATATAACAGCAAATTAATTAATGGTGAATAAGATAAGAAAAAAGAAAAATAAAAAACGCCAACAAAATTTTAAATTTTTTTATTTATTTACATAGTAAATAAAACAATTTGTTAGCGCTGTTAACTTTTATATGCTATTAATATTTTAAAAACAACTTTTTTGCAATAATACAACATTTTATAAGTTGGATAATATTTTATTTGCTTCCGGTTGAACCAAATCCACCAGTGCCTCTTTTCGTGTCAGATAATTCGTCAACTTCTTCAAATGTTGCTTGATAATATGGAGCAATAACTAATTGGGCTACTCTTTCGTGATTATCAATTTGTTGAGGTTCATCACTATGATTGTGAATTGCAACAATAATTTCCCCACGATAATCAGCATCAATAACTCCAACTTTATTTGCTGGCGCTAAAGATCTTTTTGTTGCAAGACCACTTCTAGCGTATATTAACCCAACCTTATCAATTGGTAATTCCATTGCTAATCCAGTTGGTATTTTTACTGTTTGATGTGGATTGACAATAATTGGATTATCTAAACATGCATACAAATCACATCCAGCCGCAAATTCACTTCCATAGCTTGGAATGACTGCATTTTCATTCAATTTTTTAATTCTTACTAACATATTTGTTCTCCTAGAATAGCAACACTATTTGTTTTTCTTTTAATGATTTTTGAACATCAATTGTTCTTTGATTAGATGATCCTTTAAATACTAACATTAAATTTTTCAATGATTCAATAAATTCTCCATCAACAATAACATCAATATAACTTAGTATTTCATCTGTGCATTCGATATGCTGTTTCCCATTTTCTAATAAATCTTCAAAAAGGTAACCAGTAAAACACCATATATTTTTATCTTTATATAACTTCTTAGTCTTTCTTAATAAATTTAATAACGCTCTTTGGTTTTCCTTTTCCATTGGTTCTCCACCAAGTAAAGTTAATCCTTTAATATAATCAGGCTTTAATGAATCTAATATTTGGTTTTCAATTTCTTCTGTAAATAATTCACCGTGATTAAAATCCCAAGTTTCTTTATTAAAGCATCCTGGG
>JAQYER010000018.1 GCA_028723545.1 Caryophanales bacterium | reverse complement strand
TTTCATATATCCGCTCCAAGATATTGTTTAGATAGTTATTGTTTATCTTCTTTAAATCAATATGCTTTAAAATTAATTTCTCGATATGAAAAAAATCGTAACAAAGAATTGCCAATAACTTCCGAATATATTTATATATTTGGAATTAAATATCCTCGTGAACAATTTCCAATTCAAGAAGAACAATTAAATAAAGTGTTGAAAAGATTATTGTTAAATGAAGTAGTGAAGTTAACTAGAATTAACGAAACAAAAATGAATATTAATATTCCATATCAAGTTTCTGTAAGAAAAATGAAATCGAGATGGGGATCTAATTCATCATTAACTCATCGTATTAATTATTCTTTAAATCTTGTTCATTATTCTCTCGAAATAATTGAATCGGTTGTTATCCATGAATTATGTCATGACAAATATAAAGATCATCAATTTGGATTTCATCAAGAATTAAATTATTATTGTCCTAATTATCAAAAATACCGTTACAAATTATCGAAAGGAATATTTCAATGATTTATCAAATTAATTCACGTCAAAACGATAAAATTAAACAATTAATCAAATTATATGATTCAAAAGAAAGAAAAATAAGAAAAGCATTTATTGTTGAAGGTTTTCACCTTTTTGAAATGGCTAAATTATCTAATTCAATCATTGAAATTTATACGCTTAACGTCATTGAATCACTTCCAGAAAATATTAATCAATATATTATTAATGAAGAAATATTACAAAAAATCTCAAAAAACAAAAATCCTCAAGGAATTGTTACTGTTTGTAAAATCAAAGAAAATGAACCAATTAAATCAAATAAAATTATTTATTTAGATGATATTGCTGATCCAGGAAATATGGGCACAATATTAAGAACCGCTTTAGCGTTCTCTTATTTTGATGTTATTGTCTCTAGCAACTGCGTTTCAATTTTTAATGAAAAAGTAATTCAAGCTTCACAAGGCGCAATATTTAAAATTAATGTATTAAATGATGACAATAATCTTATTTATAAATTAAAAGAAGAAGGATATAAAATTATTTCTACTTCATTAAGAGATTCAATTCCGTTAGAAAAATGCCCAAAATTCGATAAAGAAATATTAGTATTTGGAAATGAAGCAAGAGGAGTGTCTAATACCATATTAGATAATTCAGACGTTAAAATTAGAATTGAAATGGACAATATCGATTCTTTAAATGTCGGAGTGGCATCTGGAATTGTTTTATATCATTTTAAATAAGTTATTTTTATAAATAGTTAACTATTTTTAAATTCATTTGATATAATAATTACGCGTTGAAGAGAAGTAGTAATTCCTCAACTATTTTATAGGGAGATGTGGAATAGTGGAACCCACATTAAATAGTAGGAACGAATTCACCTCGGAGCAATGGTAGATGACCACGCTTATCCCGTTAAGATAATAATTAAGAGCGATTAATATAATATTAATTGAATAAGGATGGCACCACGGAGAAATTCGTTCCTTGTTGGTGCTTTTTATTTTATAAAAAAAGGAGATAAAAATGGAAGAAATAGAAAAAGTTCAAGCACTTAAAGAAAAAATTATTTCTTTAATTGAAAACGCTTCAAATGTCAATGAACTCAAAACAGTTCAAGAAACTCATCTTTCAAAAAAATCAGAATTAAATTCAATGATGTCTTTAATTCGTAATTTAAATAATGAAGATAAGATTTTATTTGGACAAGCGATGAATAACGCTCGAAATGAAATTAACACCAAATACAATGAAAAATTAAATTATTTAAACGAATTATTGATTAAAGAAAAATTAGAAAAAGAATCAATTGATATCACTCTTCCTGGAATGAATTATCAATTAGGAGGAATTAATCCTTTTTATCAAATTCAAGATGAAATAATGGACATCTTTGTTTCAATGGGCTATGAAATTGTTGAAGGACCAGATGTTGAAACTGATTATTATAATTTCGAAAGAATGAATATTCCTGCTAATCACCCAGCTCGTGAAATGCAAGATAGTTTTTATATTAATCCAACAACATTATTAAGAACTCATACTTCTCCTGCTCAAGCTCATGCGATGGATAAAGCGAATGGCAAACCACTCCGTATTGTGTGTCCAGGAAAATGTTTTAGAAGAGATGACGATGATGTTACTCACTCTCATCAATTTGGCCAAGTTGAAGGATTAGTAGTCGATAAAAACATTAATTTAGGCAATTTAAAAGCCACTCTTGAATTAGTATTAAGAAAAATGTTTGGTGAAAAGCGTGAAGTCCGTTTCCGTGGATCATATTTCCCATTTACTGAACCATCAGTTGAAGTTGATATTTCATGTATGGAATGTAAAGGAAAAGGCTGTCCAACATGTAAAGGTACTGGCTATATTGAAATTTTAGGTGCTGGTATGGTTCATCCAAATGTTTTAAAAATGGCTGGTTATGACCCTGATGTATATTCAGGATTTGCTTTCGGTATTGGTATTGAAAGAGTGGCAATGCTTCGATATGGCATTGATGATATTCGCCGCATATATACTGGCGATGTTCGTTTCATCAAACAATTCAAAAGAAATTAATATTTAGGAGGAAAAAATAATGAAAGTATCATTAAATTGGTTAAAACAATTTGTAAATATTGATGGATTAACTCCTGAACAAATCGCTGATCGATTAACTTTTGCCGGGGTTGAAGTTGAATCAATTGAAAAAGGTTCAATTGCCACTAATTTAGTTATCGGTCAAGTAGTTGAATGTGAAAATATGCCTAATAGTGATCATTTACATTTATGTAAAGTTAATGTAGGTGATAATGTTTTAGATATTGTTTGCGGAGCGCCTAATGTTCGCGTTGGATTAAAAGTTATTGTCGCGTTAGATGGTGCAACTCTTCCAGGTGGAACAATTAAAAAAGGAAAAATTCGTGGATATGAATCAAATGGCATGCTTTGTTCATTATTAGAACTTGGCGTTGAAGCAAAATATTTACGTGATGAACAAATTAACGGCATTGAAGAAGTTAACGATGAAGTCGCAGTCGGAAGCACAAATGTCTTAGAATTATTCGGTTTAGATGATGTTGTCTTAGATCTTAAATTATTAGCGAACCGTTCTGATTGCAATGCGATGATTAACGTCGCTAGAGAAATTAAAACATTATTTGAACGCGATATTAATTTACCTGTTCCTAGTCAACATGAACTCGTTGAAAATGATTTAATTATTAATTCTGAAACAAAATTATGTTCACAATTTTCTGGCCGAGTTGTAAGAAATATTAAGACTAAACCATCACCAAAATGGTTAAAACAAATTCTTCAATCTGAAGGAATTCGTTCAATTAATAATGTTGTTGATATTGGAAACTACATTATGCTTTTAACTGGTCAACCTCTTCATATGTATGACCTCGATAAATTGCCTAAAAATGAATTAATTGTAAGAGACGATTATGAAGGTGATTTTATTGCGTTAGATGAAAAAACATATAAATTGCAAAAAGGTGATATTGTAATTACTTCTAATAATCGCGTGATGTGTTTAGGTGGGGTAATGGGTTCACTTGAATGTGCGGTTGATGAAAATACTAAAAATATCGTTATTGAAGCGGCAAATTTTGATTTCGCGTCAATTAGAAGAACTTCAATTAGACTTAATTTATCTTCCGATTCATCAATGCGTTTTGTTAAAGGAATTAATCCAAATCAATATGATTATGTTATGGATTTAACTGTGGATTTATTATCATCACTATGTGATGCATCAGAAATTTCTAAAACAAAAACTTATTTAGAAAAAGAAATTAAACAAACAATTTTATCTTGCCCAATCTCATATATTAATAATCGTTTAGGCACGACTTTTAGTGATGAACAAATTATTAACGCTCTTGAAAGAGCTCATTTAGATGTAGTTAATGAAGATGGTTTATTGACCGTTAAAGTTCCATTCCAACGTATTGATATTTTAGATAAAGCTGATTTAAGCGAAGAAGTCATCCGAATTTTAGGATTTGATAATGTTGTTTCTGAATTACCAAGCGCAAAATTAAGCGTTGGTAAATTAGATGAGAATGTATTTAATAAGCGAATTGTTCGCGATTATTTAAGAAATTGTGGTCTTGATGAACAATTAACATATTCATTAATTAGAAAAGAAGAAGTCAATGCTTTCAATATTTTAAATAAAGATGAAAGTTATCACATCATGCATCCATTAACCGATGAACATGAATATGTTAGAACAAATATTCTTCCATCATTAATGAATGTTCTTGAATATAATTTAAATCATGGTGAATCAAATTTATCATTCTTTGAAGTATCTGATTTATATTCGGTTAATCATAAATCAATTCATTTAGCAATCATTCTTAATGGACTAAATCTTCGCGAAGGCAGACTTATATCTGAACCATATAATTTTTATCATATGAAAGGATTAGTGGAAGGAATATTTAAATGCTTTAATATCGAACCAAATCGATATACATTTGTGCGTTCAAACGAAAAAGAATTCCATCCTGGTAAATCTGCAAATATTATTTTACAAGGTAAAAATATCGGTGTATTTGGTGAACTTCATCCAACTATTTTGAAAAAATATTCATTAAAAAATTCACCAATCGTTTTAGAATTAGACCTTGAAACAATTTTCAATACTCCAACTGGATTAAAGAAAATGTCTCCAATTTCAAAATTCCCAACTGTCAGTCACGATTTAGCAATCGTTGTTAAAGATAACATCAATAGTGAAGACATTATTAAAGAAATCAAATCAACTAATCGTAATTTAATTAAAAACGCTGAAGTGTTTGATGTTTATAAAGGTGAACATGTTGAATCTGGTTATGTTTCTTTAGCGATTTCAATTATTTATGGAAACAATGAAAAAACATTAACAAGTGATGAAATTAATAATGTTGAAACAAAAATAATCGCTAATCTAGAAAAGAAATTCCAAGCTACATTAAGGAAATAATTATGAAAATCGATTTATCAAAATTAAAAATTGGTAAAAGCGTTATTTTTAAAGAATCATTGGATGTTTTAAAATTTTATGATCGTTTATCATATCCATTAGACAAAATTATTAATCTTAACGCTGATGCGGAAGTAACTGATTATTCTGATTTTATCGCTGTTAATATTACGATTAATTCTGATGTTTTACTTGTGTGTTCATATACTTTAGAAAAGTTCCAAGAACATATAAAAGACCATATTTCATTACAATTTTCTTCAAATAAAGAAGATGAAAATAGTGAAGAAGACATCATTTATTTTAAAGGCAATGAAATTAATTTAGATCCGTATATTATCGATTTATTATTCGCCTCAATTCCAACTCGGCCAATTAAAAAAGGCGCAAAATTACCAAAAGGTGGGGAAAATTACGAAGTATATACTGAAGATGAATATCTCGAATCTGAAAAAAATAAAACTGATTCACGTTTCGACAAATTATTAGATATTGATTTAGATGAATAATTAAATTTTATCTTATTTAGAGCCATTAAAAAAATGGCTCTTTTTTATTATTTGATTAAAATCACCACAAAAAATAAATGAATATTTTTTATATACTTTCGTGCTTATATTTTTATATTCCATAACTTTTTTGTAAATTTATCAATTTTTTGTTTACAAATTAAGCGGAGTATTAATATAATTAAAATACCAAGTGGGGAAAAGTGGGGAAATTATGTTATTCGGTACTTATTATCATAATCTCGATGACAAAGGAAGACTTCTTTTGCCTTCGAAATTATTAACAAAATTAACTCCTACTTTGTATCTATTAAAAGGCTTTGATGGATGTGTTTCGATTTATTTAGAAGACACATTTAGTCAATACATCGAACAATTATCAAAAAAATCATATTTAGAAAAAGAAAGTCGAGATGTCTTGCGTATCGCGTTATCTTCCACTGTTGAATTAAATATTGATTCATCAAATCGAATTCAATTACCAATTGATGTATTAAGAAAATATCAAATCAACAAAAAAGTTGTCGTTCTTGGAGTTATTGATCATTTAGAAATATGGGATGAAAGCAAATGGAAAGAATACCAACTTCAAAAAGAAGATCAATTTGAAAATATTGTCGATACGATTGCCAAAAACTAAAAATGGAAGAACATGTCTCTGTATTATTAAATGAAGCCATCGACGCCTTAAATATTAAAAAAGATGGAATATATGTTGACCTTACTCTTGGTCGTGGAGGTCATTCATCTAAAATATTAGAAAAACTCACTACTGGAAAATTATATTGTTTCGATCAAGATAAAGAAGCAATTGAACAATCACGACCACGCTTAGAAAAAATTTCATCAAATTTTGAAATAATTAAATCTAATTTCCGAAACTTCAAAGAAGAATTAGAAAAAAGAGGAATTAGTAAAGTTGATGGAATATTAATGGATTTAGGTGTTTCATCTCCACAATTCGATAATGAGGAAAGAGGGTTTTCCTACAAAGGAAGCGCCAGACTTGATATGCGAATGGATCAAGAACAAAGTCTTGATGCATATGAAGTAATCAATAATTATTCACTAAATGAATTATGTCGAATATTTAGAGAATATGGTGAAGATAAATATTATTATCAAATCGCTCGTAAAATTGTTCAAAATCGAATTGATTCACCAATCGAAACAACTGACGAATTAGTGGATATCATCAAAAGTTGTAAGCCACAAAAAGAATTGATGAAAAAAGGCCATCCTGCTAAACAAATATTCCAAGCAATACGCATTGAAGTAAATGATGAATTAGGAGCCTTAAAAGAAGCTTTGCAAAAAGCCATTGATATGATTGATAAAAACGGAAGAATCGTCGTTATATCATTCCATTCATTAGAAGATAGAATTGTTAAAAACATGTTCAATTCTGTCGCTAAAGTTCAAGGGGACCGTCTTAATTTATATACGCTCCCAGATGAAATTGAAAAACCAAAATATGAATTAGTGAACAATAAAATTATTGTTCCAAGTGAAAAAGAAATGGAGGTTAATAGTCGTTCAAAAAGCGCGAAAATGCGCATCTTAACGAGAACTAGATTATGAAAGACAAATTAGTTAAAACAAACAAAAAACGTCGTTATTATGTGACTCGCAATATTCTTGTTACATTGCTTGTTTTAGCTGCGGTTTCAGCGACTGTTATCATTCCAATTTACGCGAAGTCATATAATCAAACACACACTGTATTAATTAATAAATAAAACGATTAATGAGATTTAAAGCATTTTTTAGTCTTAAATTAGTCGTTTTTTGTTGTTTAATTTGGAAAGATATATAAAATATATGTATATGAACAAAATTCAAGCAGTCATTGAAATTACTAATGAAAAAGTGCGTTTAGTTGCTGGACATGTTATCGATAATGAACCAGTAATTATTTATAGTGCTTCAAAAGAAATAAAAGGAATGGTCAGTGGTAATATTATTGTTAATCACGATGCCTTAGTGACTGCAATCAAACAAATTACATATATTGAAAGTCCAGAATTAAAAATGAAATTAAAAATTAATTATGCGACGATCATTTTACCTCCAATTGGGTTTAAAGTATTTTCATCAAGAAAGACAACAAATGTTGTTTCATCAACGAATATTGTTGAAACATTAGATATAAATAATGCGGTTAATTTAGTAAAAAAAGATGTCCAAGAACAAACATCTTCAATTGTTGATATTATTCCTGCTTCTTTCACTTTAGCGGATTCATCAAAATATACTGTCCCACCTTTAGGACTAACTTCAAAAACAATTGAAATTTTTGCATCTATTCACACTCTTCCAAAAGATATTGTTGATTCATATAAAAAAGTATTTGAGGATGCTGATATAAGAATTAATGCGATGGTCGTGTCTCCATACGCGGTTAGTGAATATATTTCACATCAAAAAGATTTTCCAAAATCATATTTATTAATTGATATGGGATATCAAATGACTTCTTTTTCTTGCATTGGTAAAGGTCAACCTTATGGTACTCAAATTATCAAAAGTGGTATCGATGGGTTAATTAACAAAGTTGTTGAATCATTTGGCATTACAAAAGAAAAAGCTTATGAATTGATTAATGTATATGGAATTGATAAAAGAGATATTTCTTTTCATCCACCAATTGCCTCATCAACTGATGAATATGGTCGAACAACTAATTTTACTCAAGAACATTTAAATACAATATTAATTAATTATCTCGATGATTATTTTGATAAATTCTTAGTTCCGATGGAAGTTTTATTAAAATCTATCGATAACGATATTAAGAAAGCTAAAATATTACCTCTTGTCTTCACTGGTTCATTAATTAGAATTCCAGGAGTTCAAGATATAATTAAACAAAAATTTTCAACTAATCAATCAATTTCCTTCGCTCGAAGCAATACAATTGGAGCGTCAAGAGAAAATTATTGTGCTTGCATTGGAGGATTAATCATTAACAACAATAAGAATGGCTCATTGTCCAGTGTTGAAAACAAAGTAGGTTTGGTCAGTAGAAACTAATTTGGAGGAATTACTATGTACGATTTAGACAATTATGAACCAGTTGCGCGTATCGTCGTTATCGGTGTTGGTGGAGCTGGATCAAACGCCGTTAATCGAATGATTGATGACAATATTAACGCGGTTGAATTTTATGTCGCTAATACTGATCGTCAAGCTTTGGCGACTTCCAAATCTCCAAATCGACTTGTTTTAGGTGAAGATTTAACTGAAGGTTTAGGCGCTGGTGGTGAACCATCAGTTGGTAAACAAGCAGCCGAAGCGTCAAGTGAAGATATTCGTAACATTGTTCGCGGTGCGAACATGGTATTTATCGCGGCAGGAATGGGTGGAGGAACTGGTACTGGTGCAGCGCCAGTAATTGCCCGTATCGCTAAAGAAGAAGGCGCGTTAACTATCGCGATTGTTACAAGACCATTTACGTTTGAAGGAAAGAAAAGAATTGCTCATTCAGTCGAAGGCTTAAATGAATTAAAAAATGCTGTCGATTCAATTATTATTGTTTCAAATGACAAATTATTAATGGTTAACGGAACTGTCCCAATTTCAGAAGCTTTTTCTGAAGCTGACCGTGTCCTTGCTCAATCAGTTCGCACTGTTACTGATTTAATTTTAATGCCAGCCGTTATTAATTTGGATTTTGCTGATGTTCGCAATACATTAAAAGATTCTGGTATTGCTTTAATTGGATTTGGAATTGGTTCTGGCCCATCTAAAGCTCAAGATGCTGCTCAAAACGCTATTTCTTCCCCTCTTTTAGAAGCTTCTATTAATGGGGCAAGAAGAGCAATATGCGCAGTGACATGTGGAAAAGCCGTTACATTATATGAAGCACAAACAACAGTTGACCATATTATTGAGGCAGCTGGTGGACAATTAGATGTTAAATTTGGTGTATCAATTAATGATCAATTAGATGATCAAATTATTGTTTCTGTTATTGCATCTGATTTCGATAAAGATTTTGATTTCACTGTTGTGCCATCATACGATAAACCATTTAAAACAAAATCAATGGAAGAAATTAATATTGATAATAACGATAACAAAGTAGTGTCAGAGGAGAAAAACGATGATAACATCGCTGATGATATTCTCCCAAATTTCTTAAAGGGTATTAACATTGACTAAAATTAAATTTTTATCGCTTTTATTAGCGACGTTATTTATAAATTCATGTAATAAATCTACTTCTAGTAGTGATATTTCGTCATCGTCTTTAAGTTCTATTTCTAATACTGATTCTAATTCCACTTCATCATCAATTGTTAAAGATTATGGTACAACTTATGATGAATTTGATAAAATGTCTGGAGAATTTGATAATTTTAATATTATTAAAAATGATAATTTAAATAATAACGAAATCTATGATGGCTATTATTCAAAATTACAATCTTGGGATAATGGTCGAGATTTAAAACAACAATTATTTAATATCATTTATGATGAACAAACATTTAACCCAATTAATTATAATAACAATTGGCTAACTAATCAAAACGCTGATGAAGATGAATTTCAATTAGATAAAGTCAATGTTTTATATAACACGAATGATTTATATAAAAACAATACTTATTCATCTTCAAACACTTCTGGATGGAATAGAGAACATGCTTTCTGTGCGTCATTATTAACTGGTCAAATTACTTCAAGTGCAGTATCTAGTGTTGGAATCGCAACTGATTTCCATAATATTTTTGCAGCTTCTTCATCTGGTAATTCTTCGCGAAGCGATAAAAATTTTGGCAATGTTTCTGATGAAGAAGATATTTCTAAAAATTATGCATCATCAAAAGTTGATGGATATGATTTTAAATTTACGACAAATTATTTTGAACCAAATGACACTGATAAAGGAATGCTTTCAAGAGCGATTTTATACATGTCAGTGATGTATGGAAAAGATTCGTGGAACGATAATAAATTCAAAGTGGGGGATGGTGTTTATTTAAGAGAAGAAGTATGCTCAATTTCTTCAACTGATCATTGTATTGGTAATTCTTCCACAATAGTAGATTGGGCAAATACTTATTTAGTAGACCGCAATGAATATAAGCACAATATAGTTGTTTATTCTGAACAACATAATCGAAATCCATTTGTTGATTTTATCAATTTAGCAGATTATGTTTATGGAAATAAAAGAAATTCCAAAGGTAATATCAATGATTTAATATCCACTGTGTCATATTTAGATATCGATAATGATTCTGTTCATCATTTAGGAATATCAAATTTTAAAAATGATTACAGTGTTAATGAATCATTAAATAACGATTTCAATGTTTATGAAATTTCATCTGATTTTAACAAAACTTTAGTGAATGATTATGTTGTGTATTTAGATGATGAACAAATTCAATTACCTTACACATTCAAAAGCGAAGATATCGGAGAAAAGAATTTTAAAATAGTCGCTAATAATCGTGAATTAATATTAAATATTAATGTATCCAGTGTGGGAATTAATTCTTGTAATAATATTCATACATTTGATTCATATATAACATCAAATAAAAAAGATTTTTCATCAAGAGATGAAATTAGAAATAAACGATTTTATATTAACGAATACGAATTCAATATTAATTTCAATAATATCAATGTTACTGAACAAGATTTTATAAGCGCG
>JAQYER010000017.1 GCA_028723545.1 Caryophanales bacterium | reverse complement strand
TTGAAGTTTTAATTAAAGAAGTTCAACCACCTATTGATGACCCAAATGAAGATACTCCAAATGATGAAGAACTTAATAATAGTGACAAGGGATGTAAAGGTTCGATATATGGTACTTCTATTATTATTTCTATATTGTGTCTATTTGGATTAATATTGCTCAAATTTAAAAGAATTTAATTAATAATTAAAGTGAATTCAAATTGAATTCGCTTTTTTTATTCAAAAACATTTCGGTTTATGTATAATAAATAGCGAATGAGGTTATTTTATGAAAAAACACCATATTGGATTAATATTAACAACTATTGTTAGTTCTTTATCTATTGCTCTAATTTCAAATTTACATGTCAATTACGAGACAGTTGAAGTAAATGCAGCATTAGGTGGATACACAAACGGAGATGGAGATACTTATTATTCTTCAATCGATGAAAATAGTTCAACATTATTATCAGATTTACAATCTCTTAATTCTTCAAAAAGAAAAGCCACTCCTGGATATAATGGTTTATGGGATTATTTTAAATATACCGATTATTATACTTCTTTTGGAGCAAGTGATGGACTTTATACAGCATTTTATCAAGCAAAATCCGGAACTGAATCTCAAATGAATAAAGAGCATGTTTGGCCTAAATCTCATGGTGGAAATCTCGTCGAAGGCGATATCCACATGACTAGACCAACTTTTACAAGCGATAATTCCAGTCGCGGTAATTCTTTCTATGTTGAAGGAATGAATCATACTTCACAAGGATGGGATCCATATACAGCTGGAATGGAAGAATCTTATCGTGGAGATTGTGCGCGTATTATTTTTTATTGTTGTGTCGCGTCTTCAACATTATCATTATCTGACCTTTCTTATAGCAGTACCTCTAATTCAAATCGAGATAATTTAATGGGCAAATTATCCGATTTATTAAAATGGAATTTAGAGTATCCTGTTCAACAACGAGAAATGAATCGTAATGAAGGAGCAGAATATGTTCAAGGAAACCGCAACCCATTTATCGATCATCCTGAATATGCATGTAAAATTTGGGGAAACACTAATGATGAAACAAGATCAATTTGTTCATCTTATGTTTCAAATAAAACTTTAACGAAAATCACTATTACCGCTGATGAGACTTATGGTCAACTTGTCTCAGAAAATCATTATATTAATTTAAAAGCCACTGGTGTTTATTCTGATGAAACAACATCAGATTTAACTAATCAAGTAACATGGAAATCTTTAGATACTTCAATTGCAAAAGTTAGCAATAATAAAGTAACTGGTGTTTCAGGAACTGAAGGTGGTCAATATGTTAATATCACCGCAACATATGGAACAATCACTGGTACTTTAGGAATATATGTTTATTCAACTCCTGGATATGGAACTGAAATAACTACCACTTCTTCTTCATCATTTACTTTAGTAAATAATTCAGATGATTTAGTTGTTGGAAATGAATATATAATCGCGTGCAACAGTAAAAATGTTACAGCTGGAACAATATCTTCAACTTATTTAACTAGTGTTCCATCAACCTTTTCATCTGATTTATCAACAATTGAAACTGTCGGTGAAGGAACACTTATATTTGCTTTAAGCGGTTCAACTGATAATTATGTCTTAACTTGTGACTATGGCAAATTATCGTCAACAGCTGAGAAAAAAGTAAATACTTCTGGAACCGGAACTTCCACTTGGAAAATTAATGTTTCTAATGGAAGTACCACAATTACGAGCACTAATTCAAATTATGGAAAAATTCAATATAATTCTTCCTCGCCACGATTTACAACATATACATCAAGCCAAACCGGCATTCAATTATATACAAGATCTAGTTCTGGATCTGGTAATGTTGAAACCGATTCAATTTCATTAGATAAATCTTCTTTATCTTTAAATATTAATGAAGCTGCGACAATTACCGCTACCGCATCAAAAAATGTTACTTGGTCAGTAAATAATAATTCATTAGTGAATATCTCCACTAGTGGAGACAATAATGAAATTTGCACAATTACTGCCTTAAATGAAGGTAATTTAGTGTTAACTGCAACATCTGGAAATGCTTCTGCGACATGCGATATTGTTATTAATACTCCAGTTGAACAAACATCTTGGCCATTTTTAGATGATGTTGCGTATAAACTTTATTATCAAAAATCTTCCACTAATTATTATTTCACCGGTAATACTGCTAACTATGTTTATTATGGTGAAACTTCCACTACTAAATCATCAGGTGCTGATATTTATTTTGAACCAAATTCATATAATGGCCATAATATGTATTACACTTTAAATTCAACAAAAACTTATATCCAAGTCGTTGTCTCTGGAACTTATATTAATTTTAATTTAACTACAACCGAACCTTCTTCTGGATGGAATTATGACATTGACAATAATTGTTTATTGTTCGATATTAATGGAACTAATTATACTCTTGGAACATATAATAATTACACGACATTAAGCGCTGGAACATTATCAAAAATAACTTATAAAGCTACATTAATGCTATCAAATGAATTTGATGCTGATACATACGCGACAACATTTTTAAATAATATTACTTGCTCAGGTGATGGAAATATTACCTTTGACCAAAATAGTTGGACAAATATGAAAAACGAATTTTATCAATTATCTTCTTCAGATCGATTATTGTTCAAAAATGGCACTGGAAATGTTTCTGGCACAAATATCGAACAATGTATTGCCCGATATGACGCAATCGTAACTAAATATGGAACTGATATTTACGAAGATTTTATGTCTAGAGGAATTGTTTCTAATTCAAAATCAGTTTTATCAATGAATAATAACAGCACAAATATAGAAACAATCATATGTGTGATTTCAATAATTTCTATTTTAAGTATTGGATTTGTGGTATTATTTACTAAATCGACAAAAGAGGAATAATATTTTGAAAAAATCATTGATTTTATTACCAATTCTTTCTTGCTTTGGATTATCAATTATTAACAATAATTGTTCTTTTGCGGTGCACGCTGAAGATGTTTCAGTTACTTCTATTTCAATTAAAAAAGATAGTGACATTGGTTATGACATCTTAGTTGGTGAAGAAGTAATATTAAATCAAACTGAATTTGTTTTCATGCCTGAAGACGCTACTAATAAAAATGTTGAATATTATTTAGCGAACGATTCTTTTACTGGCGATTGTCCAGCTGCCTTATTTTCTGATGAATCAACATATTCTAATATCATTATCAAAGGTTTATGTGTTGGTTCAATTCGTATTTATTTCCGTAGCGTTGATAATCACTCTGCCACTACTTTTACAACATTTAGAGTTTTATCTTCTTTGCCTGAAAATGCTCAAAGAGAAGGATTGACAGTTTATAAAACTCCTGCTGATAATGGAATTAAAGAAGGAGCGACATCAATTATTCAAGAAGAAGAAATTGATATTAAGCCTACTCCAATATATAAAGATGATTCATTCCAATTTAAAGCAATATTTGAATTTTTAGGCCAAATAATTGATATTAATTTCTTTATTATCATGGGCATTTCAATTATTGGATTATTATTTATTTACGTTTTGGTTTACGCAATTAGAACATTAATATTTAAATCCAGAAGATAATCTTAATTAATAACAAAAATCCAACCAATAGACGACGATATTGATTGGATTTTTTATTTGTTCATTAAATGATTTTATTTTAATAATGCTTCGATTTCATCGACTGTTTTGATGATATTGCTAGATAAGCAAAGCGAACCATCTTCCGTAATTAAAATATCATCTTCAATACGGATACCAATTCCATATTGTTTAAAATATAATCCTGGTTCGCAAGTTAATACCATGTTTGGTTCTAATTTGACATCTCTATCTGCTTGGTCATGTACATCAAGACCTAAATGGTGTCCCACTCCATGATAATAAACTTCATCAATTTTATCTTTTGAAGAAATTAATCCTTTCGCAAAACATTCTTCCGCTAAATAATTTTTAGCAAATTGTTTGTATTCATCAATGCTAATTCCAGGTCTTAAAAAGCCAATTGATAATTTTTGACATTCAAGAACGATATTGTAAATTTTCTTTTGTAAATCGCTAAATTTGCCACTTAATGGATAAGTACGAGAAATATCCGCGCAATAATAATCTTTTGCAGCTCCAACATCAAGAAGCACTAAATCATTTGGGTTTAAATTACCGGTTGCTTCTGGATAATGAAGAATAACTCCATTTCTTCCGCTAGCGATAATAGAATGGAATGCTAAAGTGGAATTACCATCATCTTTAATTGTGCATTCAAATGCATTTCTTAAATTATATTCTTTTTTGGCGTTTCCATATTTGATTTCATGCAATACTTTATTTAATCCTAATTCAGTTGTTTTAATTGCTTCTTTAATCATTTCAATTTCAGCTGGAGATTTAATCATTCTTAATGATGTTAAGAAATTATGGACATCTAAAATATTTATATTTGTATATTTTTCATGGAAGCTTTGACCATAAGAAATAGTTGTTACTCCATCGAATATTTTTAAATCATCTTCAAGATCTAAATACAAATTGCTTATTAATCCGAAATGAGTCATGCCATTTCCAAAAATCATGTCTATTTTCGCGTCAAATGTATTTGTAAATAATACATTGTCAATTTTTGAAATATGCGATGCATCTTCAATTGATAATTTAATTCCATACCATTTTTCAATATCTGGTCTTTTTTCATCGATAAATAAATATGTGTGATTACCAGTTTCGGTTTTCGCTAATAACAAAATCGTTTTTTCTTGTTTAATGCCAGTTAAATAATAAAATGAACGATTTGGTTCAAATTCATAAAATGAATCTCCACTTTGTTTACGAGCTGCTCCAGCAAAAAAGATAGCAACACTGTTAGGTTCTAATAAATTAAATAATTTATTTCTTCTTAATTCATATTCACTTGGTTCAATCATATTTTGTTCTCCTATTTTTAATATTTAACATATATTTGTTTAATTCCCATTACATCTATTTCGGCTTTTGGGAATAGATTAATCAACGCTTCAATATTATCCTCTTTTGTTAATAAATCAATGCCTATTTTTTCATCATATGTCACATTTTCGATATGATAATCATATTTATTTTTGATTCGATTTAAAGTGTCATAATCTTTATATGATATTACTAGATGATATACATATCGATTTTCAATTGAGAATAATGTTGAAGAATTAATTACTTTAGTCGCGGCTTCAACATAAGTTGACAATAATCTTGACGCCCCTAATAACACTCCTCCAAAATACCTAACGACCACGATAAGTATTTCATCTAAATCTCTTTTTTCTAAAACATCTAATAATGGTCTACCTGCTGTTCCAGACGGTTCTCCATCATCGCTGCACTTAGTTTTATTATTAATTTTATATGCATAGCAATAATGTTTAGCTTTTGGATATTCATCTTTAATGATTTTCATTGCTACTTCAACTTCTTGTGTCGATTTAACATGTTGCAATATTCCAATGAATTCAGATTTATCGCGGATTAATGTTTCTTCATTTTTCTCTCTTATTGTAATCATAGCAAAAAATATTATATCTTTATTTTATAAAGAATGTATAATTTTATATATGTATTTTAAAAATAAATGTCCAATTTGTAATCACGAATATGACGCAATGGAACCAAAATGTCCTAATTGCAATGAAATTAATAATCGAAATATCGATGCGACTCGTTACCCTAAATCAATTGTCTTTCCTTTTTGGAAACAATTATTATTATTTTTTACCGGTTGGGCAGGTTTTCAAATCATTGCTTATTTAGTAATGTATCTCGCTAGATTATTCACTTCTGATGAAGCAATTTTAAGCGCTATAATAAATTTTGGATCTTATTTCATATTAGGCATTGCCATGTCTTTTATTCTTTGGAAAGATTGGAAAAAGATTTTTAATTCATTCAAAGGTTGGAGAACATATGTTTTTGGTTTAGCTGGATTAGGCGCAATATTTGTCTTTTCTAATTTTTGGTCAATAATAATTCAATTATTACAAATTGATGTATCAGACAATATTAATCAATCTAGTGTCGTAAATTTAGTCGTTACTTATCCATTATTATCAATAATTGTTATAGGCATTATTGGACCGTTATGTGAAGAATTAGCGTATCGTGCGGGTTTATTCTCATTTTTAAAAAGAATTAATTCCATTTTTGCCTATGTTATATCCGCTCTCATATTCGCGTTAATCCATTTTGATTTTAATTCAATTATTGTTGGTTTTGAGACTTCGAATTGGAGTATATTGATTAATGAATTAATTAATTTACCTCCATATGTTTTTGCTGGATTAACATTTACATTCTTATTTGAAAAATTTGGTTTTGGATGTGGCTTATTCGCGCATATCTTAAATAACGTATATAGTATTTTTGCAACATTGTTGTTAAATTTTATTGAAAAATTATCTGGTATATCATGAAAAGAAATTCATTCTCTTTTAGTGGTTTTATTTTAAAAATTGTCGCGATTATTTCGATGACTTTTGATCATCTTGGAGTGTTTTTAAATACTTTATCAACATCAAATGTTTTTGGAAGCGATATTTATTACACAATTTCATATCTATTTCGAATTATTGGACGAATTTCTTTTCCAATCTTTATCTTTTTATTAGTTGAAGGAATTCGCCATACAAAAAATGTTTATAAATATTTATTTCGTTTAGGAATTATGGTGTTAATCATTATGATACCTGAAGCTTTAATATATCATTTATTTACCGCTAGTATTGAAAATGCTTATTCACCATTTGTTGATATATTTATTATTGCTTTGATATTAATGTTATTGAATTTTAAAAACAAATATTCATATTTATCGATAATTCCAATCGCTTATATTTTATTTACATTTGGTATACAAATATATGAAAATACTCCAATTGATGGATATTTTAATAAAGTATTATGGTTACCATTTTATGTTAGACCAGGTTATTCTTTATTTGGACTTTTATTAGCAATAGGTTTTTATTATTCAAAACCTCTTACTAATTATTTATTGAAAAAGAAAAACAATATTAATGATGAACAAATTGAATTAATTCAAAATACGAAAGAATATCATGTGATGGTAAATTCATATAATCTATCAACCTTAATCATTGTTAATTTATTAATTTTTGTTTTAGGAAGGTTTGTTTTTATAAATAATTATCACATTTTAGATATTTATAATTATTCTCTTCAAAATTATTCTATTTTATCTGGACTGTTATTAATTTTTTATAATGGTCAACGAGGATATAATAAAAAGTGGTTTCAATATGGATGTTATATTTATTTTCCAATGCATATAATTATTCTTTTTTTGATTTTTAATGTAATATTATAGTTGGAGGTAATAAAGATGGCTATTTATTTACAAAACGAAAAAGATTATGAAAATTTAATTCAAAACGGAAAAGTTTTAGTTGATTTTTACGCAGACTGGTGTGGACCATGCCAAATGCTTGGACCAGTATTAGAAGAAGCACAAAACACAGTTGAATTCACTTTATTAAAAATAAATGTTGATGAATTCCCTAATATTGCTCGTCGATATGGAATTATGTCAATCCCTACTATCATTTTATTCAAAGATGGGGAATTAATTAAAAAAGATTTAGGATATAAACCATTACCAGCAATAATAAATTTTTTAAAAGATTAAAATTTCTGTTTTAATAATTATTAGTTTGTGTTATTATCTATAAGCACAAACAAAGGACCAGTGGTGTAGCGGTTAACATGTCTCCCTGTCACGGAGAAGATCGCGAGTTCGATTCTCGTCTGGTCCGCCAGTGTTGCAGGTGTAGTTCAGTGGTAGAACATCAGCCTTCCAAGCTGATTATGCGGGTTCGATTCCCGTCACCTGCTCCATTTATTAGCATTAACACTAATTCAAAACGAGTTAGTGTTTTTTATTTTTTTGCTAATGAAGCAGCGGCGATTGATTGTCCAACTCGACGCATATATTCACTTGGCATTGAAAAATCAATGTTCTGATATTCTTTAAATTGTTTATGTAATGTTTCTTGAGCAACTTTTAAAATGGTGTCTCCACCTTTTCCGGAAGTTACTCTTCCTAATATTAATACGTGTTTTATTTTATAAAATTCAGCATAATAAGCGACTGCGTACGCTAAATAGACGCCAATTGATTCAAATATTTGATTGGCTAATTCATTTCCTTCTTCATTTAATTTTTGGATGTATTTTAATTTTTCCGCTAAAGTTAATGATTCATCGATTTCAATATTGGCTTTTTTGGCTAATTTAATGACAGCATCTTGGGATAAATATTTGCAACCAACCCCATAATCGCCACTCCATTCATCTTTCATTGCGTCTTTATTAAAATCAATTGGAGCAAAAGCTAATTCAGAAATCCATCCTAATAAATTACCATCTTCGTTAACATATCCAGCTGCTTCGCTTGTTCCCATGGCAATTCCTAATATTCCACCATCTTTTAAATCAATTGACCCTGCTAAAGCGGTGACATCGCCATCATTTGCGACTTCAATTGGTATTTGATGTCCCACTATTGATTCAAGTTTTTTAGCGGCGTTAATATAAATTTGTTTAATAAATTCAAAATGTTTTTTCTTATCTACTTTAATAAACAAAGATGAAACCATTGGTTTATTATCAATAATTACTCCAGCAGTTGAAACGCCAATTGCATCGACATCACCCATTTTTTGATAGGCAGTATAAAATGAATCAAATATTCCATCAAATTGATAATTTGGGTCTTCATTTAATTTTGGAAGCCAAACTTTTTCTTCACTATAAATAACTTTTCCATCCACTACCGCTGATACTTTACGGTCGCTTCCTCCAGCGTCAAATCCGATTCTTTTTCCTTCTAAATGACCGCCGATAGAAAATTCAGCAGATATTTCATGAGGAATATCTTCAATAGTGGATTCAATTACTTTGACATTTGTTTCATAAACAGTTGACATGAAATCATAATCAAAAGCTCGTGATCCAGTTGGAGAATACGCTTCTTTAATCGCTTCATAAACTTTCTTTGATCCAGCAATATAAATTTCATATCCACCACAAATCCATAAAACAGTTTTAATAAATCTTTCGATAATAAAAATGTTTCTTTCGTCGTTATATCCGTCTTCAAAAATTAAAAATTCACGAGAATAAATATATCCTTTATTTCTCTTAATAGAAATAATTAATCGATTGCTATGTCCGCTTTCAATAACTTCTTTATTAAATTCCCTTAATTCAATAACAGCAGGTTTAAATTCAAGATCAAGTACTGGTTTAATCATTTTCATATACCAACTTTCCTAATTTGTATACTTGTTTAATATTTAAGTTCTCATCTAATAAAACAAAATCTGGAAGATAATTTTCTTTTAATAATCCGCGATCATTTAGATGAAGTGATTTTGCTTGGTTATATGATGATATTTTCATAATATCCACTAAAGAGCATTGGCAAGTCTTATAAACATTTCTAATTCCTTGGTCAAAATTTAATAATGATCCAGCAAGATTACCACCATTAACTAAATATGCTGCCCCATTTTGATTTACACAATCAAGTCCAAATAATTGGAAATGATCAACTGTTGAATGCTTAGCTTGTAAAGCATCAGTAATAATCATAAATTTATCTGATGAAGCAATTTTATAATATGTTTTTAATGTGTTTTCGCAAACGTGAATTAAATCACATATTACTTCAGTATAAATATTATCTTTAAACATTGCTGCTGCTAAAAGGCCTGGTTTACGATGATGATATCCACTCATTGCATTATGAGTATGAGTAATATTGGTCGCTCCATTATCGATAGCGTTAATAGCTTCATCAAAAGTCGCATCAGAATGACCTAATGAACATGTGATTCCACATTTTGTTGCGTATTTTATAAATTCAATCGCATTATCATTTTCTGGCGCTAAAGTGATATAACGAATGTTATTATGTGATTCTTTGATTAATTCATTTAATTCATCAATTGATGGATTACGAATATATTTTTCGTTTTGAGCGCCTTTATATTTAGCGTTAATATATGGTCCTTCTAAATGGGTGCCTAATAGGCTTGGAGTAATTTCTTTAGCTTCATAATGATTTTTGACGGCTTTTTTTAAGCTTTCTAAATCGCTTGTTAATGTAGTTGCTAAAAATGAAGTAACTCCTTCTTGATATAACACATCTCCGATTTGTTTAATTTGTTCCTTATTCGCGTCCATAAAATCATATCCTAACGAACCATGAATATGAACATCAATGAATCCAGGTAAAGCAATTTGATTATTGCCATCAATTGCTTCTTTTTCATAATTTGTTCCGATTTTTAAAATCTTTTCATTATTGAATTCGATATAACCGTTTTCGATAACACCATTTAATGTAACTATTCTTAAATTTTTAATAACCATAACTATTTTCTTCTTTTATTATTTTAACATTTAATTATTTTATATTTTATGCTAAAAAATTACATATTTGTTGTTTTTTTATATTTAAAAAATCACCTGCTTAACAGATGATTATTTATTAATTATTTAAGAATTACTTTTACAAAATTCTTTTTGCCTTTTTTAACGACAATTCCTTCTTTTAATTTTTCAATAGTTGCGACATATGATAAGTCCACTATTTCAGAATCGATTGTGACGCTTTTTCCTTTTAATGCATCTCTAGCTTCATTTTTTGAATTGCATAATTTTGAGGCGACTAAGATATCCGCGGCAGTAATTCTTTCTGGATTAATGAAATTATCTAAATGAACTTCTTTAATTGGCAATGTGCTTTCATCAACTTCTCCACTAAATAATGCTTTTGCGGCGTTTTTAGCTTTATTAGCTTCTTCTTCACCGTGAACCATTTTAGTCAATTCATAAGCAAGTATTTCTTTTTGTTCATTAATTCTAGATGCATCCCATTTTTCCATTTCTCTAATTTCGTCAAGAGGGATGAAAGTAAGCATTTTGATACATTTCATTACATCCGCATCATCAATATTTCTCCAATATTGATAAAAATTAAATGGAGTAGTTTTGTTTTTATCTAGCCATACCGCTCCAGAAGATGTTTTTCCCATCTTCTTTCCTTCACTATTTAATAACAATGTAATTGTCATCGCATAGGCATCTTTACCAGTTTTTTTACGAATTAATTCAGTGCCACCAAGCATATTAGACCATTGATCATCACCACCGAATTCTAAATTACATCCATAATTCTCATGTAAATAATAGAAATCATATGATTGAAGAAGCATATAATTGAATTCTAAAAATGATAATCCTTTTTCCATTCTTTGCTTATAGCATTCCGCTCTTAACATGTTGTTAACTGAAAAACATGGACCGATATCGCGAATAAATTCAATATAATTTAATCCTAATAACCAATCAGCGTTATTTAACGCTAAAGCGTGGCCTTCACTAAAATCAATAAATCTTTCCATTTGTTTTTTAAAACATTCACAGTTGTGATCAATTGTTTCTTTCGAAAGCATTGAACGCATATCACTTCTTCCAGTTGGATCACCAATATGGCCAGTTCCTCCGCCTAATAAAGCGATTGGTTTATTACCCGCTAATTGAAGACGTTTCATTAACACTAAAGTCATAAAATGACCGACATGTAATGAATCGGCAGTTGGATCAAAACCAATATAAAATGTTGCTTTACCATTATTGATTAAATCTCTAATTTCTTTTTCATCAGTTACTTGAGCGATCAATCCTCTTTCCTGTAATTCTTCATAAATTCCCATAATTTTTACTCCTAAAAAATAAAAAATCCCCTAATTAGAGGACGTCATTAACGTGGTACCACCATCTATTTAGATATAATAATATATCCCTTATCTTCTTCTATAACGGGAAGGACCCGGTTCTTCTACTATTATTTCAAAGAAGCATGCTCAGGAATGTATTCAAGAATATCATTAATTTGCTTTTCACCAACCAGCAACTCTCTAAATTAAGAGGATGTTCTTTACTTGTTTCCGTCTTAGCGAATTTAATATACCACATTAATTAAAATTAAAAAAGTTTAATTGATGATTATTTATCAACTTCCATCTATAATATTGAAGAAAATGAGGAATCAATATGTTTGAAATATTATTAAGTAGCAATAACAATCATAAATTAGAAGAATATCGAAAGATGCTTGAACCACATGGTATTAAAGTTTATTCATTAAAAGACAAAAATATTATTGATGACGCAGAAGAAGATGGAGATTCTTATTTTGCTAATTCCTTAATCAAAGCAAAAAGCGTTTCAAGATTTACATCAATGCCAATTATTGCCGATGATTCTGGATTAGAAGTTCATAGCTTAAATAATTTTCCAGGAATTCACACTGCAAGATTTGCAAAACAATGCGGAGGAAATGCTTATGCGAATCTTGAAATTATTAAAAAACTAAATGATTTTGAAAATAAAGACGCTGATTTTAAATGTGTCATTACTTTATTAAATGTTAGCGATGAACCAATTCAATTTTTAGGAATTTGTCCAGGAAAAATATTAGAAAAGCCTTATGGTGAACATGGGTTTGGATATGATCCTATCTTTTATTCATATGAGGCTTGTGTTCCATTTGGTTTAGCGGAAGAAAATATTAAAAATAAATATTCTCATCGTGCGAAGGCAGTTGAACAATTATTAAAATATCTAAAAGAAAACGATTTAATCAAAGAATAAATACGGAAGGATTTCCAAAATAAGTCAATGCGAAAGATGTGAGAATTAAGCATTCTGCTAACAAATAAGTTAACATGATGTAAAAATCACGTCTTTTTATATCTTTAATAAATAATGTATATCCTAATGTAATATCGCTTATGATGAAGAAAACGATTCCAATTATTGATAACCATAAATAATTATTTAATCCTTTATCAAATACTCGCGCGGTCGCGATTGAATACATTACTAGAGAAGAAGCAAGAATAACATAATAAAATGAGCCACCTAATCCGGTAAAAAATTTCATATTTGCTTTCTTTGATACGGGACGACAAATTATTAAAGTAACAAGAATTACTAATCCCCAATATATAAAATGGAAATAAGGTGGCATTGGTGAGCCGATTCTAATTAACAATAAATTTGTTTCAACATAGAAAAAGATGTGGCCAATTAAAAAAGAAATCGTCCCTAATGGAAAAAATAATTTATGCCTATTTTTTATTAAGAAAATATCTCCAACCATTCCTAAATATGCAGCAAGATACAAGAAATAATGATGTGGTAAAGCAATATTTATTGAAATGGCTAAAAACAATAAACAAAAAGGTTTAACTAATTTTCTTAAAAAATTCTTTTCTTGGAAACATAACACTATTTGAAAAATAGAAATAGCAATAAACAAAATAAAAAAGATTTTAGACGCCAAAGGTATGGTTTTAATAATATCAATTACACTCATGATTCTATTATACAATATCTATCTCAATAATAAATGTTTTTAAGCATATTTGCATATTGGCAAAAAATGCTTTTATTTATTAATTTTTTTATATATAATAAACAAGCATTGGAGTAGTACCCAAGAGGCTGAAGGGGGCGGTTTGCTAAACCGTTAGATCGGTATTGCCGGTGCGGGGGTTCAAATCCCTTCTACTCCGCCATCATTGATTGTCGAGACACGTACATAAATGTACGTGTTTTTTATTACTTTTTGAAGATTTTTGATGTTTTCATATTTAGCAACCATCAAAATCGTTGTTTTAGAGAATATAAAAGATAAGCCAATTGATAACTTACTTCCATATTCAAAAGAAGTTCAAAAGATGATGTAATCCGCTATTTTCCGCCATATCGGAATTTAACCGACGCCATCCCATGTGTCGGTTTTTAAATGTCTAGGTGTTATTTAACGACGTTTACGTTTTATAGGGTTACTCAAAAACTCCCTTAGAGAAACTGTATAGACACGAGAGTTAAACACAGGCGCCCAGTTTGAAGGATATACCATTAATTAAGTAAAAACTTTTTTAGTGGTACAACATTGATTAAAAATCCATCGATTTCAATTATTTTTTCCTCTTCGTAAGTTATAATTATCAAATTGGATTTTGACTGATTAGCTTTCGCAAAAGCGATTAAATTATTAACTTCGCGATCATAAACATCTTTTTCATCGATTGAATACGCTACTTGAATTGCGGTATTAAGTTCGGAAAGATAAAAATCAATATCAGCTTTATTGCTTTTGAAGTAGTAAAGACAATCTTTGTGAGTTCTATATAAGTGTAGAGCTACTATATTTTCTAATAACGAACTTCTTTTATTATCTAAGAAAAGATTTAAAATTCCGTTGTCCATAAAATAATATTTTGGATTGCTATTCTTATCTAAAAAAGAAGCACAATAATTTTCTAGTGTAAACAAGAGAAAAGCGTCCTTACAATATCCGCAATAATCGATAACTATATCCTTAGATATCTTATATCCTATGCTAGTAATAATATTTTGAATTTTAGTAAAAGAAAGTTCTTGCTTTACCGATTCAGCAATTTTTTTAATCATCAGTTTGACGCCATTCTCATTTCTTATATTGTTATGAACAATAATATCGTTATAAAGAACCTTCTGATAAACGTTCGAAACATACTCTCTTTTGTTTTTAAAACTAACAGATTCGGGGAAACCACCATTAACAAAATAATCATTTAATAAACTATTTATTTGTCCAATCTCTTTAACAGAATATCCTTCTTTGTTTGCTTTATTAGCTCTTAAAAACTCATCAAAAGAATATGCCATGATTTCCTTAGAAATGTATCTTCCACCTAGTCTCGCTTCCACTTCTTTCGAAAGCATTTTTGCATTGCTTCCAGTAATATCAACTTTATATCCTTGATTTGCAATGCGATTGGCAAACTTTTCCCAACCATCGATATTTTGAATCTCATCGAAATAAAAATAATGTTTTTTGTTTGATAATTCTTCTGCTACTAAAAGAATGTCATCAAAATCGTTAGCAGCGAATTCAAGCAACCTTTCATCATCGAAATTAATGTAAATAATTTGATTCCAATCAACACCTTCGTTAATTAATTCTAGCACTCTTTTATAAAGCAATGTTGTTTTGCCTGCTCTTCTTAATCCAACTAAAACATAATTAACGTTTTTTTCTAAAACAATATTCCTATCGATTATCACAGCGCCTTTTATGACTTGGTGTTGATCAAAGATAATTCTTTTCAAAGTTTCATGATTCATAAAAATTTCCTTGTCGAGCATATTCTACAATAAATAATGATATTTGTCGAGTATGTTAGTCAAATATTTTGTATTTGTGATTGAATGGAACTAGCGTCCGGACAATTAATAATAATGGAAATAAGCAACTAAACCTTTTAAATATCAACTTTTCCCAGTTTTCTTTTATATGTTTTCCCTGGTTTCTTTTAAACATTTAGTGTGATTCTTTTATGTCCGTGTATCGACAATTGACCTTAAAACCATGTCCGTGTATCGACATTTAAGGGAATTAAAATTGGAATTAGTTCGATTAATTCGACGTGGTAAAACTGCATCTTCAGGGATAAACCAACATCCACCATCTTGATAAGCATCAATAATCTTTTTGGAAGAACAATAATTACGCGCAGTTCTTTCTGAAATATTCCATTTTTCTGAATATTCTTTTACTGTTATATATTTCATGCAAAAAAAATATCACTAAACGGCAAGAAATTAAATACTTTATATATGTTTTAATTTTTTTGCCGTATATATTTTATTAATTGATTATTCGTTTTTATTATTAACAATTTTGGCAGGACTAATTCGTTTATAAATAAATAGAGGAATTAATGTAAATATGATAAAGAAAGCAATAATACATAAATAAACGATTAAAAAGATATCAAAATGGAAATAGAAAATATTAATTGATGATAATAAATAATTAGTAAATGATGAATATGCATTAATTATTAAATGATTCGCTAAAACAAAGAAAGGATAAGATAAAATAGATGTTAATAATATTGTCAATATAGCAAATATAACATTTTTGCTTAAAAAGATAAAAGTCGTATCTTTATCTTTCATACCTAGCGATTTAAATACTCCAATTTGATATGATTTATCTTTAATTGATTTAATCGAATATATTAAAAAATAAATAATTAATGACACAATTATAATTATTTCTAATATTCTAAATAAATCACCATAAAGATTCGTTGTTTTTGATACAAGAATATATATTTCAGAATTTGAATCAACAATACTTAAAGATGAATTTAAAGCATTATTTATGACAATGTCACTATTAGATGATATTGGTATTAAATATGCGTAATTGAATATTTGCATAGAAACAAATTTTTTAACGTTATTAGAGTTTATATATGTAGCTTTAGCGTTCCCGCTTATTTTTAATGAATGTGAACTTAATGTTCTTCCATCAATTGTGTTTCCATCTTTTTTAATAAAATATATTTCCTTATTGATATATTCTTTTGTTCCAAAAAGCTTTTTATATTCTTCATTTCTGATACTGGTCACGATTTCATCATCGCCTAAACTATCATCAATGTAAAAAAATCCTCCATTATATTGAAAACTTCGATCGATTATTTCTTCACAAGTTGATGCAAATATTCCAAATGCATAAGTATAATTTCGAATCGTTGTTACATTTTCTTTTAAATCACTTAAAAAATTTTGATTCAATGTATAACCTAAGGTAATTTCACTATTTAATACATCGATTCGATAATCACTAAAAGCATCTGAAAGAATTAAATTTTGCATTTTGGAAATATCAAAATCGTCATTTTTAATCATTTCGTATTTTTCAAATACTTCTTGATATTTTTCTTTGTAATTAGTTTTGATAATGCACCCTACTTCACCACTATAACAAGTTGATATTGTAAAATATGTTTTACTGAATAAATGAATTTTTCCAATTAAATCGTCATAAGTATAACTATTATCGACATCACTATATGTGTCAATAATTGAATCAGCAATATAGTCAGTAATAATTAATGATAATGAAGATGTACAATTTTCTAAAGATCCAGCTAAAACTTCGATTTCACCAAATTCATTTTGGTATTTATTTAACAAGAATTGTTCATCAACAACTGCGGTGCCACTTGTGCTTCCAATATATACTTGATGCTGATTGAAATAATGATTTCTAGTCGTAACATTTCCACCTTCTAATTCATCACCATTTCCAACATAAAACGAAAGAGTAAAATTATTTACTTCGTATTTTTCTCCATCATAATTTGCGAATAAATTTTCTTTATCTTCTTCACTCATTTGAAGATACGTTCCACTGTTGCCTCTTCCAACATTATTAATTTTGGTAATTAAAAATTGTTCTCTTTCATTTAAAGAAAAATTATCAAGAAATACTTTATTTGAATCGAAAGAAAGTAGTGTTTGAATTAATATTAACAATATCGAAATAAGCGAGAATAATACAATATTGCATATTGAAAAAACTTTACCTTTTGAAAAATATAATTTAGTGAGTTTATTTTTAGCGTGCTTATTGATATTAACATCAGTTAATTCAATATCTTTTACATTCTCTTCTATATTGTTAAATGGGATAAATCCATCGCTTAATTGTTTAATTTCTTTTATTTGTTTATTTTTAAATGCTTCATTTAATATTGCTCTTTCATCGTTTGAAAGTGTTTTCCCAAATGGAAGATAGGCGATATCATTAACAATTTTAAAACGATTATCATAATCATTATTACGATATTCATCTTTAATGATTAATCCTTCTTTTAAAATTATTCTTCTATCTGCATATAACAATGAAGATTTTTCATCGTGACTTACCATGAAAACAAGACGATTTTTACTTATTTCTTTTAACAAATTTAAAATAGATGTCGCATTTACTGAATCAAGATTTCCAGTTGGTTCATCGCATAAAATTAATTTAGGGTTTTTAATTAACGCTCGTGCGATACTAACTCTTTGTTTTTGTCCACCACTTAAATTTGAAACATTTCGATTTTCAAATCCTTCTAATCCAACTTTTTTAATGATGTCATTAACTCTATTTTCAATATTTTCAGTGTCATTAATTATTTCTAAACTTAACGCAATGTTTTCTTTGACTGTCAATTCATTTATTAATTGATAATCTTGGAAAATAAAACCACAATATGAAGAACGATATAGAGATAATTCTTTTTGATTAAAATTATCTAAATCTTTATTATCAATATATATCTTTCCACCATTTTTATTATCTAAACTTCCTAACAAATTAAGCAAAGTCGATTTGCCACTTCCAGATTTTCCAAGAACAAAAACAAAGCCGGTTGAAGGAAGAATAAAAGATACATCGATTATTCCTCTCGACTTTTCTTTATTTTTGCCAACATATGTTTTATTTAAATGTTCTACCTTAATCATAAATTATTTTAAGTCCTCTTTATTATTTACAATTTTGGCTGGAGTAATAAATTTGGTCATTAAAAGCGGAATGAAAGTGAATATGAAGAATAAACATAATATACCTAAATATATGAAACCAAAAATATCGAAATGGAAATAAAATACTTCAATAGAAAAATAACTAACTTTAGTGAAGTTTCTAAAAGAAATAGTAAGAAGTTTATTCGCTAAGGCAAAGAATGGATATGAAAGAATACTTGTTAATATTAATGAGGCAACCACAAATAATAAATTCTTAAATATGAAGACGCTAAAAATATCTCTATTCCTCATTCCTAATGATTTAAATATTCCAATTTGATAATTTTTATTTTTAATTGATTTAATTGAATATATAGCGAAATATGCAACTAATATAACGATAACCACTATTTCTAAAACAATAAATATATCTCCAAATAAATATAATGATTTATTTGTTATTCGATACGAATCACGATTTAAATCCAATATTGCGTAATTATTGTTAACCGCGTTTTCAATTGCAACATTTGATTCAATATTGTTTGGAAGAAGATAAGCATACACAAATGTTTGCATCTTCATTAATTGTTTAAAAGTGAATTCATTAACGAGATTAAATTCGGCATCACAAGAAATAATTTTTAAATTAATGCTTGATGAATAATCACCATCATATGTAAATCCATCAATTTTAAAAATAGTAAATTGTTTATTAATTATATCTTGAGCTTGAAATAAATTTCTAAGGTAACTGCTTTCTTGTGATCCAAGTCTAATTTCATAATCATTTATCGAATTATCCACTTTCGCATGCGATACAGTAACAAAAATATCGCTTTTATCAAATGTATCATCAGTTGAATAAAAAACATCTCCTGTTCTAACAAATTGTCTTACGGATAATAAATTATCACTATATTGGGAGAAATAATTTTGATTTAAGGAAAACACTAATGATAAATCACCACAGCAAACATCGGATTGATAATTATTATATTGTTCGCTTTTTAATAAAGAATTATATTCATTAATTGGCATTCCTTGTTCGATTAATTCATCATAAGTATCAAATAATTGTTTATATTTTTCACGGTAATTTGTTTTAATAATGCATCCGATATTGCAGTTGGTTGTGGGCATATATTCATTAGTATCAGTAAGATATTGTCTTAAATCTCCAATTAAAGAATTGTAATCTCTATTTCCGTATTGTTTTCGACAATCAAATATTGAATCGGCTAAAAAGTCAGTAATGATAATTGACAAACTATCTTTGCAATTAGAAAGTGATCCCGCTAAAACTTCGATTTCTCCATCTTCATTTTGAAATCTTGATAATAAATAATCTTCATCAACAATTGCTAATCCATTCGTGTAACCTAAATATATTTTATTCTCATTAAAAATCAATTCTGTTCTAATCGCGGAACCTTGTTCAAATCGATCTGGTTCACCAACATTAGCGAAATATGGCGTAATGTTATATACAGGATATTTATTACCACTATAATTATTGAAAATAATATCTTTGTCTTTTTCTCTTAATGGAATAAATGCACTTCTTGCTTCAATTGTATAATTATTAATTGAAGAAATTAATACACATTCTTGTTCATCTCTTATCGCGTTTAAATAAAAATCAGCTGAAGAAAATGAAAGAAATGTTTGGATTAATATTAATAAAACAGTAAATAATGAAAATATCAAAGTATTACAAATAGAAGATAATTTATCGGTTTTTAAATATGTATTTCTTAATTTGTTTTTCGCTTTAGTATTGAATTTTATATGTTGATAACTAAAATTATTTTCTTCAATTATTGGTTCTTTATTTTTAATAAATCCATCATCTAATTGATCAAAAATTAATTCATTGCTCGCTATATTATCATTAATAATTTTTTCTTCTTCGCTATTTAAACTTCTTGCGAAAGGAAGATATAGACGATTGTCAATAATTGTTAATTTATTTACATAATCATTTCTTTTTTGTTTATCTCCAATTACTTTTCCTTCTTCTAAAGTAATTATTCTATCTGCGTATTTTAAGGCCGCACTTTCATCGTGGCTTACCATAAAGACCAAACAATTTTTGCTAATATTTTTCAATATTTCTAAAATAACTTTGGAAGTCATTTTATCTAAATTACCTGTTGGTTCATCAGCGAATATGACTTTTGGATTTTTGATTAACGCTCTCGCGATACTAACTCTTTGTTTTTCCCCACCAGATAACTCAAAAGGGTATTTATTTTTTAAAGAAGATAATCCCACTAATGAAAGAATCGAATCAATTCTTTCTTCATAATCTTTTAAGTCATCTTTTATTTCTAATACTAGAGATATATTTTCTTTGACTGTTAATTCATTAATTAATTGATAATCTTGGAAGATAAATCCACAATAAGATGAACGATAATATGATTTTTCATGTTCACTAAATTCATCAACATCTTTATTGTCAATATATATTTTTCCACTTGTTTTGTCGTCTAATAAGCCAAGAAGATTTAATAATGTTGATTTACCACATCCAGATTTGCCTAAAACAAAAACAAACCCTTTATTCGGTAAAGAAAAAGAAACATCTTCCAATCCTCTTGATTTGACTTTATTTTTATCGATATATGTTTTCTTTAGATGGATGACTTTAATCATATTATTTCTAAATAATTTTAGTGTAGTTTTAATTTATTAAAAAGAAATTAACGATTAATCGTCAATATTTTTTCAATAATCTTTTTTTGATATTTTTTTATGGTTGTTAGATAACAATTTATAAAGATAATGAAGAAAAATGCATAAATATTTTTAAAACTATTATTCGTTCGGTATCAAACCTATGATTTCTATAATGTCCTTGAGATATAAAACTAGTGCATTGATTTTTAAATTTGTGATAGAACTAATGCACATCTATCGTTTGAATTTCAACATTTTTGTAAATATTCAAACGAATATTATGAAAAGATTAAATCAACTTTATTAAGTAAGAAGTCGATAATATTTATATGAGTGATGCCATTTCTAGAAGTATCTTTTTTATCCAAAGAGAATACGTATTTTGGCGAATTATCTCTAACCTTATCAAAAGCACCATATTCTCGATTTAATGTAGATTCATTTTCCATATAATATGAAACTTGGATAAAACATTTTTTATTTCCGTTGACGAGTGTAAAATCTATTTCGCCATCTCTTAACTTTTCATAAAAAACTTCATAACCCCGTGATATCAACTCGTTATAGATGACTCCTTCTAATGAAAATGTCTCATCTATATCGACAATCGCTCCCAAGGAGTTTTTCATACCAGTATCAACAGGATAATATTTTCTTTTTCCATTTAATCTTTCTTTTCCTTTTTGGTAATGAGGTTGACATTCTGTGATTAAATAGCACTCAGTTAAATAATCCAAATAATTATTTATAGTAATCGATTTTGATCTTGCTTCTTCATTGCTTATGCCTCTTTCCAAGGCTTTAGCGGCTGACATCGAAGAGAATGATTTTCCAGACTCAGACAAAACATAATTAGCTACACGCTTAAATTCATTTTTATTTATTTTCTTATGCGTACCAAATACATCTTTTTCAATAATTGATTCAAATATACCCTTAAGATATCTTCTAACTTCCATTTCATTACTTTCATTAAATCTTTGAGGCATACCACCGAATTTTAAATAGTCCATAAAATCATCATCGTAATCAATAGGTAAATGGTTCATTTGTTTAAATTCTATATATTCAGAAAATGTAAATGGTAATACTTCAAATTCCTTTGCTCTACCGGTTAGTTTGTCCTGTAATTTTCCGCTTAAGAGTTTTGAATTACTTCCTGTAACAAAAATAGAACAATTAAAACTGACTCTAATAGCCGCTAAAGAGACTTCAAAATTTTTAATGTTTTGAATTTCATCAATGAAAATATAATATTTATCCTTGTCTTTTATCAGATTTGAGATTTTATTTTCCAACTTTTCGCAAGTGTTAATTTTTCTACCTTCGATACTTTCTAAATCAATTATTATTATATGAGCGGAATCAACACTATTCCTGATTTCATCAATTATTTGCGATAAAATAACGGATTTTCCACACCTTCTAACACCAGTGATTGCTTTTATTAAATTAGATTCATAATAAGGTCTAATTCTTGCCAAATATTTGTTTCTTAGTATATTTTCCATAAACAAATATTACAAATTATTCATTTGAATTTCAACATTTTTGTAAATATTCAAACGAAAAAATCCACTATTTGCCCACGACTTGGGAACATTTTCACTTTTATTTTAAAAAAACTTCACAATAAATCCTTTTTCTTATTGTTGCGTCTTAGAAGATTTAGCAGTTTCTTTTTTAATATCGAACACCGATTTAATTTTGAATGGATTAATCAATAAATTGGCTATATTTAAAGAAACTAACGCATTTTCTTCTTCGTCTAATTCTTTTGATGTCTTGATGTTTAACTTATTAATTAAAACAAAGGTATCTGGGTAGACATAAATATCTTTCATTGCTGATAGATCTTTGTCAAAGCAAATTTAGCAGTATCTAAATCAATATCACCTCTTGCGTATAAATTAATTATTTTTTTAGCTTTTGAAGATGGTTCTTTTCCATCAACTGTATTAATTAAATATGCAAGTTTAGAAATATCATTTTCTTCTTTTTCCTCACTATCTAATTTAAAAGGAAGCCCTTTCTTTAGGATTACCTGTCTTAAAAATAAATCAATCGCTTGACTTAATGTAATACCGATAACACTTAAAACTTTTTCTGATTCCGCTTTAACATTAGATTGAACTCTAGCGTGCACTACTTCACTTTTCATAATTTTTCGATATTATTGAATCACGTTTGTGATACATTTACACTAAAAATAATAATAACGCTGTATTGGTATTAGTTGTACGCTTAAAAGATACCACCCTTTCGCATTTTTAAAATTAAATTACAAAAACTCAATAATTTGTTATTTTTTAGTGCAATTTTCCAATTACCGAAAACCATAATTATGTGTCACAAATTTGAAATAATTTTTAATTTGTGACACTTAAGTATGAATTACAAATTTTATACAAGAAAAAAGATGCCATATCTATTTGATAAAGCATCGTTTTTTTCTCTCACATTTTAGTCTTTTCTCGTAAAACAGCTTACAAAATGAGAGCAACTATAGTTTAACCACATAATATGTTGTTTTACCAGAACCCATTTTCTCAAGTCTTCCTTCTTCTACCATTTTAGCGATTGCTTTTTCAATAGCGCTAATAGATAGACTTGGACATAGCTCTGCAACATCTGATTTTGTAACTTTTCCAAGTTTCTTTTTTATAGCGTTATCTACTAATTCATATGCTGATGCCTTCTTAGATATAAGTTTTACTCTATCTTCAAAATCTTCATATGCCATTTCAATAATACTTAATAAATATTTGACAAAAGGTGTAGGATCATCATTACCTTCATGCCATCCTTTTTGAGATTCAAATAAAGCATCATAATATAAATCTTTTATTTTAGATATCTTTGCTTCTAAAGATATATATCTTCCAACATAATATCCACTTCTATATAAAAGTAAGGCTGTAAGCAATCTAGACATTCTACCATTACCATCATTAAATGGATGGATGCATAAAAAATCATGAATAAATATAGGAATTAATACAAGAGGATCAACATCTCTTTTTTCTATAGCTTTATTATATTCATCACATAGATTTTGCATTGCCATAGGTGTTTCAAATGGAGAAAGTGGAGTGAATAATGTAAAACTTTTTCCATTTTCATCAATAGCACTTATGTAATTTTGGACATTTTTGTATTTACCACCATAATTAACTTCATCATTATGAGAACATAAAATACTATGAAGTTGCAAAATATAATTAGGTGTTAGCGGAATATATTCGAAACTATCATGTATAACAGATAGAGCATCTCTATAACCAGCTATTTCTTTTTCATTTCTATTTCTTGGCGTAGTTTTTTCACTAACGAGTTGTTTTAATCTTGAATCTGTTGTTCTAATACCTTCTATTGCATTACTCGCTTCAGTACTTTGTATTTTAGCAATTTCTACTAATCTATTTAATTCCTCAGGTTTTTGAGCTAAATAGTGTTCTTGTCTTCCTTTAGCTTCATGGATGTTTGCAACCTTAATTAGGATTTCATTATTCCATGTTCTATCTTTTAATTTACTATAATCAAATTCTCTCATATTTAACTCATTTCTCGTAAATTATGGTATAAAATGAGAGAAAAATCAATAATTATGAGTAATATCTGTTAGAACATTATTGATATTTAGTGAATATTTATCCAATGTTTTTCTTTCGTTTTCTAACATCTTTTAGAAAAGACACTTAGAATGATTAAGAATCGTAAATTCAAACCTGGATTGGCAAAAAATGCAAAAAAAAGGCTTGAAACCATTATTTCTTTGGTATCAAACCTATGCTTTAAAAATGTCCACACCTCAAACAAAATATTTTTAAACAAGTTGATACAATGCATCAAAATTAATCTGGCTTGATGCTTTATGGGGTGCTTTTTTTATTAATTAATAGTCATTTGCACCCTATCAAAAATTTTTCCAACAAAATTTTTTCATAAATTCTAATATTTCACCATTATCTCTATCTTCATAATAGGCAACCAACATTTTTTTAAATTCTGGAACTTTATTTTCTGGAATCACTAATAATCCTTCGCCTTTTGAAATTAAAAAATGATTTGCAAATATTACCGAAGCCCTTTTGTTTCCGTCATTAAAAATTTGTGTTTTCATA
>JAQYER010000016.1 GCA_028723545.1 Caryophanales bacterium | reverse complement strand
TATAATTATTTATATAAAAGGGTTTTAATTGCAATAATTATTTTTCTCCTTCTTCTTTTTTAGAAGGGAATAATGCTTTTAATTTTACTGATATTTGTCGAATTGGATACATAAAAAACGGAATAATTAATATAATTATTGAAATAATTATGCCTGGAATTAAGAAAACATTTTGATAATTTTCATTGACTACTAAAATGTCTTTGGATTTTAGTAAGAATAATAATCCAACCGCTAATAAAGCGCCCAATACAATTGAAATAAGAGTAAATGTTAATGAATAATTCGTTCTTTTTTTCGAATAAGGAATTTTATCCATAAATGAAAATAAAGAAGAAATAATAAGGAAATTAACAACAAAACATAAAATAGAACCTAAGAGGAAAACTGTTGATAGAAGCGCGTTATTTTCTAAACTAAATTGATATGGAACAATTAAGACAAAGAAAACTGTTGATAATGTTCCGTAAATAATAAATAAGAAAGAAGTCCATTCTTTTTTAAATAATTTAGCAATGTAGTTAAAATCAATAATCTTCTTTTCTTTTTCCTCAGGAAGATATTTATTAACTGGTTCTTTTGATTTAATTTTTTTATTGATTGGACGAACAGATTTTTGTTTTGCTTTTCTAATTGTTGAATCATTTCCATCTACTTCAATAAAATCAAAATTATTATCTTCCTCGTCATTAACGTTACTATTTGTTATTGAATTATAATTTGTTTCTTCTTTATTTTTTGAATTAAATAAATTTGAAAACGCATTATTGTTTGAAGAATCGACACTATTATTTGCATCTAATGTAATAATTGTCATCTTATATGAATATTCAAAAATAGCTTTATTAATTAATTGTATTGAAGACTTATTAATATCATTTCCTTTATCAATTAAAATATATGCAGGATTAAAATTTAATAATGTTTCAAATATTTTGTGAATTTTAAAATATTTTTGTTCTTCATTAATTAATGGTAATTCACGAAGCAAACATAATTGTTCTTGAACTGATTTCACTAATAAATCTTTATCTTCACTTAACGAAGAAAAAACACAAGACAAACAAATATTTTGTGAATTAACCGCTAATAAGAATAAAGAAAAATCTCCATTGTCATTTGGATAAATAGTTTTATCATTAACAATAAATTCACCACTATCAAGAGCTTGATTTTTTAACAATAAGAAATTAAAAATATATCTTTTTTCATAAGATATTTCATTTAAACTATTTCCAAAAGTTAAAGTAACAGGTTCTTTTGGGGCGAGTTTATCTAATATTTTTGCTTCAATTAATTCCACCATAGCGAATTAATTATACAATTGTTTTAATGAATATTAAAAGTTATTTTATTGAAACAAAAATGGCCGCTTATATTTCAAGCGGCCATTTTCGAATTTATGTTAATTTATTTTTATAACATTGCGGATCCACCAGTAACAATCCAACATGCTAATAAAGCGACAATGGTTGCTCCTAGATAGACACTACCAGTTTTGCGATAACAATATGTGCAAATGAAACTGAAGACAATGATTTGTGGAACAAAGACAATCATTAATGACATAAATGGTCCACCAAATGTTGGAGAGAATAATAAATCAACACCAGGTCCTGCTCCAATAAAGAATGGAATGTATTCAATAAGCATTAAGATTAATATTCCACCACACATACATAAAGCATTTCTCCACCATGATTTGAAGAATCCTTTGCATCCTTCCGCATCAGCGTCTTTATGTCTAAGAGATCCAAAGATTTTTGAATTGTTAAGGATGTAGAACAATAAGAACATTGGTAAATAGACAAGTAATTGCAATAATCTAGTCCATGTAAATCCTTTAAAGAATGGCCAAATAAATCTGAAATCAAGCATAAATGCTTTTTCGCATATTACAACTTGAATATACATAAATGCCACCATAATTAAGGCAACAAGAACTGATTTTCCAAATAATTTCCAGTCAATTTTATTTGGATTTTCTTCTCTTGCTAATCCCATATCAGCAAAATCGGCATTTGGTTTATTTTTCTTCTTATTAATGAAATAAGGAATGATTGTTGTGCAAAGCATGATAATGATACAAATTAAATACCAAATTAAGAAACCATTACCAATAGTCATTCTAAAGACGTTTTCAGGGAGTGGGAATAATCCATGTCCTAATTGGGTACAGAATGGATATGTTACTGCTGCAACACCAATTGTAATAAGAGCGCCTTTCCACCATTTCCATCCTGATTTAGCTTTTTCTGGACGATTGACAATATGTCCTTTAACTGATTTAAAGAATGGAATTTCTGTAACTAAGTGGAAAATTGGGAACATTGATACAATGGCAGATAATGTTGCCAATAATACTAAGCATTCTTTAACCATAAATACTTGATTTGTGCTGGCTAAAGTAGAATCTTTCATATGAGATGTCATACCAACAAGAGGAGTTGTTTCAAAAGCTTTTTGGAACCAATCCATTGCAACTCTCATACCATGTGCATCATGAGTTGTAAGACGATGGTTAGTATAAAGAAGTTCCATACGTCTTGCTTTTCCTAATGCCCATTCAGCATCAGAATCTTGATATGTAGTGTTCCATTTAACAGGATCTCCTGTTTGTGAACCAGTTAAAAATTCTTTACGTAATGGAGAATCTAATAATGAATCATTAACTGTTTCTTTAATATAGTCTCTGAAATAATTAAATTCATCCCATTTTGCTTGTAATAATAAAACGTTATTAAATGTAATATTATTTGAATCATAAGCAGATTTATAAAATAATTCACCACATTGAAGGACAACTGCACGAGGAGCAATTGGAGTTCCAGAATATAATGCCGCAACAGACCATGAAGCCCATGTACCCATTGAGTGTCCAGAAACCGCCATCATTGTTGGGTTAACATATTCAAGTGTTGATAAATAAGCATATGCTGCAACACCACCCATAGATGAATCTTTTAAAGATAATCCATCACTTGATGTAGTAAATTGTGAATTAAAGAATGATAAATTAGAGAAATTCATCAATACTTTATATCTAGTTTGTCCACCAATATCTTTAATTTCTACGCCATCTGCATAGTTTACTGTTACTTTTTGTGAAACATATCCTCTATCAGCAGCACCAACATCGGTTGTACCATGTCCATATTCATCAATTGCTAAGACGACAACGCCTCTTCTAGCAAGTTCAACCGCATATGCTGCTGATGTTTCGTGGTCATTTTGATAACCATGTAACAATAAGACCGCTTCCGCTTTATTATCTTTTGTCGCGGTTTTTGGTCGATAAAGCTTATATGCAATATTCGCATCTTCAGATGGATGATAATATCCGTTTTCACCATGAATAACTTGGTTATCAGTTCTTGTAACATCTGAGATTTCAAATTTACCAGTTGTGACTTCTATATTTCCAAATCCAGTTTGGATTCCATGAGATATTCCCATAGATAAGAAGGTGACAACTAATGAACAAAATAAAACAATAAAAGCTTTAAGATGTTTTTTGAAAAAATTTGTTTTTTCTTCCATAATTGTGTTCCTTTCACAATTCAAATTATAATATTTATCGCCAACAAAATAAATAAGCTAATTTTTTACAAAAACTTTATTAAACAAACAATAAATATAATGTTGATTTTTTTACTTCAAAGTTACTTCAAAGTCTACTTCAAAGTTACTTCAAAGTCTTTTTGAAGTTGTTGAAGTGTTTTATCTTATTTTTACTTTTTCTTCGTTGGTTATGTAGCAATATTTATTTCCTAATTTATGAACGATTAAATAATCTTGACTTACAAGATTGTCAATAACAGTGCTTTTAAAGAAAGTTGAATTTGATACCCCAATATGTTCTGTTATTTCCTTCATACTCCTTTTAGCTAAATAACAATATGAAAGGACAGAGATATCAAATCTTGTTGGATTATTTATTTTGTCAATAACATAAATTGATTCATTTTCAATGTTTACACCATAATCGTTTGTTAAATCAGGCAAAACGATATTAAAACTATTATTTTTACAATAAATATATGGTTGATGTGATTTATCATATGTTCGATATTCTTCAGATATTTTTTCAAGCCCAGTTCCTTTGGCTTCCATTGCTTTT
>JAQYER010000015.1 GCA_028723545.1 Caryophanales bacterium | reverse complement strand
TTTTAAAATGTTTGAATGCGCTAGAGATGACGCGAAAGAAATATTATCTAATCCAAATGATTATGATAATTACGAAATTGTGAATCGAGCTTATAAATCTTTAGAAAAAGAAGATGATTTCAACGCTTTAGCGTAATTTTTATAAACTCTTGGCTAAATATCTATATGCCAAAATGCTTTGATTATTAGCCTTCTTTCTATTTACATTTTCTCCTTGTAAACTAAATTATTAGTTTAAGTTTTAAATATATATAGATTTTGATAAAATATGATTTAACGATATAAGTATTTATTCGTTTTTATTAAATTAATTATTAAAAATTATTAATTTACAAGTTTGATTAATAAGTCGATTAATTTAAGAATGATTATTAAAAATATCACGCAATAATTGATTATTATCCCGGAAGAAAGAAAAGTATTATCTAATTAATTCCGGGTCATGATTAGATAATACAAAACAATATGAAGATAGTTATTGATACAATGGGTGGAGACAATGGTTCTAACGCTACAGTCGGCGGAATTTTAAAATTTCTTGAAAGTCATAAAGATGTAGAAATTATTGCTGTTGGAGATGAACAAGAATTAGAACCACTAAAAGATAAATGTAAAATAATCGCTTCTAGTTCTATTTTGCCAATGGAATGTAGCGTCATGCAAGCGATGAGAGATAAACAATCATCAATGTATAAAGCCATTGATGCTTTATTAAACGAAAACGCTGACGCAATTGTGTCAAGTGGATCTACTGGTGCTTTCTTATCATTAAACACTTTAAAAGTAAAAAAGATCGATGGTGTTTTAAGACCGGCATTAATTACTCCTTTCCCAACCAAAATTAAAGGCAAATACACTGTTTTATTAGATATTGGTGCATCAACTGAAAATAAGCCTGAAGAATTAGCGCAATTCGCTAAAATGGGTCAAGCATATTGCAAAGCAGTATATGATAATCCTCATCCAAATTTTTATATTGTTTCCAATGGAGCAGAAGAAGGAAAAGGCACTCCATTAACTAAAGAAGCATATCAAATTTGTAAAGATTATGAAGGCTTTAAAGGATATATTGAAGGCAGATATATTTTTAATGGTGATGTTGATGTTGCGGTTTTTGATGGATTCACTGGCAATGTGTTTTTAAAAGGATGTGAAGGATTAGCTAAAACAATGTCATTAATGATTAAAGAAGCATTTACTTCATCAACTTCTTCAAAAATTGGATACTTATTTGCTAAAAAAGGATTCACTTCATTTAAAGAAACAATGGATTATAAAAAAGTTGGTGGAGCATTATTAATTGGTGTTAATAAAATTGCTGTAAAAGCTCATGGAAATAGCACTCCTGATTCATTTAAATGCGCGATCGAAATTGCGTATAAATTAGCGAAACATGATGCAGTAAATCAAATTAAAAAGGAATTTGTTCAATGAAAGACATCAAAGAATTATTAGAGGTATTTGAAATTAAGCCAAACAATATTTCTTTATATGAGGAAGCTTTTACTCATCCTTCTTTTAATGCTGATGCTAAAACAAAGCACTGTGATTATGAAAGATTAGAATTTCTTGGTGATAGTGTTTTAGATTTCTTTGTTGCTGAATTAGCTTTTAAAGCTCATCCAGAATTAAATCAAGGTAATTTAACCAAATTACGTGCATCACTTGTTTCTCGTAATGGTTTATCAAATTACGCTCGAAAATATGAATTTCACGAATATATTCGCGTTGGAAATTCTTTTAATCTCGAATTAATAAAAGCTGATGCGATATTGGAAAATGTATTTGAATCATTTATTGGAGCGATTTATTTAGACCAAGGCTTGAGAGCAGTGAAGGAAATTATTATTAAAGTTTTTTATCGCGATATTCAAAAATATGATGAAGAAGACACAATCGATTATAAATCTCGTTTACAAGAAGCTATTCAATCTGAGCATCGAGAATCAGTCACATATGAAGTAATCAAAGAAACTGGTCCATCACATGATAAACATTTTGTAATTAAAGTTGTTTTTGATGGAATTACGTTAGGAATTGGAGAAGGCTCTTCCAAAAAAAGAGCGGAACAAATGGCCGCTAAAGAAGCATTATCAAAGAAAGCAGATAAATAACCATGGGATTAATTAAATTTTTAAAAGAAAAAATATTTAAGAAAAAAGAAGATGTCGAAAAGAATGAAAAATATGTGAAGGGAATGGAAAAATCTCGTCATAATTTTGCTTCGAAATTAGACACTTTATCTAAATCATATAAAACAGTTAATGCTGAATATTTCGAATCTTTAGAAGAAATATTAATTGAAGCTGATGTTGGAGTTAATTTAACTCTTCGCATAATCGACGAAGTATTAGAAGAATCAAAAGAAAAGAAAATTTCTGATCCAAAACAAATTAACGAACTTCTTGTTGATAAAATGTTTTTAAGTTACGCTACCCAAGGCGGTAACATTGTTAATGAAATTACCTTCAAGGAAGAAGGGCCAACAGTTTTATTGGTTAGCGGTGTTAATGGTGTTGGAAAAACTACTTCTATTGCCAAATTAGCGTATCGATACATTAATAAGGGCAAAAAAGTCATGCTTTGTGCTGCTGATACTTTTAGAGCTGGCGCAGTTGAGCAACTTCATATTTGGGCTGATCGTTTACATTGCGATTTCGTTTGCGGAGAACAAAACGCTGATCCGGCTAGTGTTGCCTATGATGGAGCGAGAAAAGCCATTGAAAAGAATATTGATTTATTAATTGTTGATACAGCTGGAAGACTACAAAACAAAACGAATTTAATGAATGAATTAAGCAAAATTTCTCGTGTATTAAATAAAGCAATTCCTGGCGCTCCACATGAATCATTTTTAATTATTGATGCTACTACTGGACAAAATGGTGTTTCTCAAGCTAAACAATTCTTTGATTGTTCTCCATTAACTGGAATTGTTATTACTAAAATGGATGGAACCTCAAAAGGTGGCATTATTTTAGCGATTCGTGATGAATTAGGAATCCCAGTTCGATTCATTGGTTTAGGCGAAAAAATGGAAGATTTAGAAGAATTTGACTTAGATAAATATTTATACGGTCTATGTTTAGGAGAAGAAGATGAAGCATGATTTAGATGAAATGATTAAGATTAATAATCTTCTTTCCTTTTATGGAAATCTTTTAACTAATCAACAAAAAGAAATAATGAAATCTTATTATGTTTTTAATTTATCATTAACCGAAATATCATCAGAAAAAAATATTTCTAGAACAGCAGTGTCTGATGCAATAAAAGTATCGATTAAAAAACTAAATGAATATGAAGATGCATTAAAATTATGCAAGACATTTGAAGAAGAAAAGAAAAATAATGTTAAAAACATTAAAATAATTGAACAATTAGAGGAGAAATTGAAAAATGGCATTTGAATCATTAACTGATAAATTCTCCGCTATATTTAAAAAAATACGCGGTCAATCTCGATTAACAGAAAAGAATATGGACGACATGCTCAAAGAAGTGCGTATTGCTCTTCTTGAAGCCGATGTCAATTTTAAAGTAGTTAAAGAATTCACTGAAAACATCAAACAAAAAGCCATCGGTGAGCAAGTATATTTAAAATTAAATCCATCTCAAATGGTCGTTAAAATTGTCCATGATGAACTTGAATCATTATTAGGTAGTGGTGAATCAGAAATTAAATATCAAAGAAATAAACCAACAGTCATTATGCTTGTTGGCTTGCAAGGTTCTGGTAAAACAACATCTGCTGGTAAACTCGGATATTTAATGAAAAATAAATTAAATAAAAAAGTCTTGTTTGCAGCGTGTGACGTCTATCGTCCAGCCGCTATTGATCAATTAAGTCAAATCGCTAACCAATTAAATATTGATATATATCAAAAAGGAACAAATTATAATCCAGTCGATATTGCTAAAGAAGCTAAAAATAAAGCATTTAATGAACATTATGATGTATTAATTGTTGATACAGCTGGTCGTCTTCAAATTGATGAACCATTAATGGAAGAATTAAATAAAATGCAATCATCTATTGAACCAGATGAAATTCTTTTATTAGTGGATGCGATGTCAGGTCAAGACGCAATTAATGTCGCTAAAACATTTAATCAAAAATTAAAATTAAGCGGAATTATTATGTCAAAATTAGATGGTGACGCTCGTGGTGGGGCGGCATTATCAATTAAACACTTAACAGGAATTCCTATTAAATTTTCCGGTATTGGTGAAAAATTAACTGACTTAGATATTTTCCATCCTGACCGTATGGCGGATCGTATTTTAGGAATGGGAGATGTCATGTCTCTTGTTGAAAAAGTTCAGACGGAAATCGACGAAAAAGAAGCACGAAAAGCGGCTTCAAAAATGATGAATGGATCATTTACATTAGTTGATATGCTTGAACAATTAAAACAAGTTAAGAAATTAGGTTCTTTAGGCGGATTAATGAAAATGATTCCTGGAATGCCTAATATTAGCGAAGAACAACAACAAGCTGCTGAAAGAGAAATGAAAACCTTTGAAGCAATTATGAATTCGATGACGGAAGAAGAAAAGCTTCATCCTGAAATATTAAAAAATTCACGTAAAGTTCGCATTGCGAAAGGATGCGGTAAAACCAACGCTGATATCAACCGAATGTTAAAGAAATTCGAGCAATCAAAAGAAATGATGAAGCGTTTGCAACAATATAAAAAATCCGGTCGTATCCCTCCAGGAATGAACGGATTATCCGGATTTTAATTATTTAGTGAATTTATGCCCTTTATCAAGGGCTTTTTTCATCCAATCTGGTTCATCAATATTGTTATCAATTTCTTCTAATAATTTTTTATCTTGCTTAGTCAAATTGATTTTATCGAATAAATCAGGACGATATTTTCTAGTTAATCGAAGCGATTCTTTGCGTCGATATTTTTCAATCGCTCGATGATTTCCAGTATATAAAATTTGAGGTACAACTAAACCATCATAATCGAAAGGTTCAGTATATTGAGGATATTCTAATAAATTATTGTCAAATGATTCATTAGTTAATGACTCGTTTGAAATCGCTCCATCGAGAAGACGAATAATTGCATCAGAAATCGCCATTGAAGGTATTTCGCCACCAGTTAATATAAAATCACCGATAGAAACTAATTCATCAACATAATTATTAACTCGTTCATCTATTCCTTCATAATGTCCACAAACAATTAACAAATCATCTAATTTTGATAATTCAGTGGCTTTTTGCTGGCTAAATTGTTCGCCTCGAGGGGACATTAATAATTTATATGTTTGGCTATTAGAATTGTCTTTTATTGCGTCAACGACTGGTTGACATTTCATAATAAGTCCAGCGCCTCCTCCAATCGGTGGAGTGTCAACTCGATTATATTTATCTAATGTATAATCACGAATATTTACAATTTTAATTTCGACAATGTTTTTTGAAATCGCTCTTTTGATAATCGAATTATCTAAAAAGCCATCAAACATATTAGGAAACAAAGTTAAAATTGTTATTTTCATTTTAACCCATCCATATATTTGACCTTAATTATTTTCTTTTCAAGGTCAACGTCAATAATGAAAGCATTGACAAAAGGAATTAAAACATCTTTTTGTTCGCTTTCAATTCTTAATGTTTGATATGAAGCATATTCTTCAACGCGCTTGACTTTTCCAATGTATTGGCCATTATCAAAATAAACATCAAGGCCAATTAAATCAGAATAATAATATTCATCTTTTTTTAACAATTTGTTGTCTTTAACAACTTGTAATGATTGACCCACGAAACATTCAACTGATTCAATAGTGGAATATCCAACAAAAAATAATTGATCAAAATTCCCATTCTTATGATGGCTTTTGACAATGACTTCAATACGTTCATTTGTTTTTTCATTAAAAACAAAAAGGTGACTCTTCGCTTTAAAACGAGAGTCACGAAAATTAGTAGTTGGATATATTTTTAATTCACCTTTAAGACCTATTGTTTTAACAATATGTCCGACTGTTAAATAATCCATTATTCTTTTTCTTCACCGTATGATTCAAATTTAAGGAAAATGCGTTTATTTTCACTTTTTCCTGCGACAGAAATAAGTTCGCGTAATGCATTTGCAACGGCGCCTTTTTTGCCAATTAATCTTGCTGTATCTTCTGCTTCTGCATAAATAAGAAGAGTAACTGATTTTTCATCACTAGTTGGAGCTTCACGAACGATTAATGAATCTGGATTATGAAGAAATGGATCACAAATAGTGTGAATAATGTTTGAATAATCCATTATTTTGATTCCTTTTTGCTTTCAGCAAATTTAGCCATAATTCCTTTACGATTGAATAAAGCACGGATTGAATCAGAAGGTTTAGCACCATTATTTAACCATTTGATTGCTAATTCTTCATTGATAGTAGCGCTTTCTTCACCGTTAGCTGGATTATAGTAGCCAATTTGTTCAATGTAGCGGCCATCACGAGCAAATCTGCTATCTGCAACAACGATACGATAAATTGCATCTTTGTGGCGGCCAACTCTTGTTAATCTAATTTTGACTGACATAAAATTATCTCCTTTGTTAAACCGAGTAAATATTATCTTTATTTTTCGTTAGTGTCAAGTATTTTTACTTAACACTTTTAAAAATATCCAATTTGGAAGAAAATTTATTCACTAAATATAATTTAAATAACGATTAATTGTGATAAATGTGTTTAATATTGTTTGCATTTTAATATTAGTTTTGGTATATTCTTGTTTGCGTGTTCAGAAAACACGATATAGGCGTCCCGCTTTCGAGTCTAGATATGAACGTCTGAAACAAATTATTTGTCAAAAGGAGGTAAAGAAATGAACACTAATATTGTTAATGAAATTACTGCACGTCAAATTCGTAATGATATCCCAGAATTCAAATCAGGTGATACTGTTAAAGTTAGCGTACGTATTATCGAAAACAAAAAAGAACGTATTCAAGTCTTCCAAGGCGTCGTTATGCAACGTCGTGGCTCCGGCGTAAGCGCAACATTTACTGTCAGAAAAATTTCTGGTGGTATCGGTGTTGAAAGAACATTCCCAGTTAACTCACCAGTTATTGCAAAAATCGAAAGAGTTAAACAAGGTAAAGTTCGTCGCAACAAGATTACATATCTTCGTTCTCGTTCCGGAAAAGCTGCTAGAATTAAAGAAATTCTCTAATTCTAACTTCATTAAGATTTTGAAAATAATAAATACTCAGCTTTGCTGGGTATTTTATTTTTTTAAATCTGTCATCCTTAATAAAACAATCTTTAGTTTTATTAAAAAATCATTATAATAAAGTCTATGGAAACTAAATCAAGACGAGGAAAAACATTATCAAATATAATCGCTGCAATATTGTCAGTTGTTTTAGTGTTTTCAGTTCTTTTAATTGGTTTTACAATTTTTCATGACAATTATTACCAAACTTTTTGGGTTAATGGCCAATCAATGTATCCAACTTTAAATTCTCAAGCTGCTTATGAAAATGGAGAATTAGTTGGTGAAAGAGACGCTCATCAAAAAATAACAACATATAAAAATCTTGATTATGGCATCATGGATAGTCATCAAAAAACGATTGAAAATTTAGAAAGATTTGATATTGTTGTCTGTTTTTATGGTGAAGATGAATACGATTATAAAATCAAGAGAATTATTGTTATGCCAGGGGAAACTTTTTATATAACAAAAGATGATGTCAATAAAGAAAACAATGGCAATTTATATGTTTTAAATAATGAAACTGAGCAATTTGAATTAATTGAACAACCTCTTGATGATTATTTCGTTCATCAAGGAAGTTATACTGATGAATACGCTGATGAAAATAACCCAATAACATTAAGTGATGATGAAATATTTGTAATGGGAGATAATCGAATCGGAAATCATTCAAATGATTCAAGAAAAATAGGACCAATTAATTATTCAGCTATTCAAGGAAAAGCAGTCGCTATCGAAGGCAAATGTGAAATAACAGTTGAAAATGGCGTATATAAACCAATTAATATTCGCAAACACTGGCCGAGGTTTTTATAAAATGGGAAAAGACATACACTGGTTTCCTGGGCATATGAAAAAAGCCCTTATCCAAATTCAAGAGAGAGTTAAATTAGTTGATTGTGTTATTGAACTTCTTGATGCTCGTTCTCCTCTTTCATCACGAAATGAATTTTTGTATAAAATTACCGAAAACAAAGACCGCTTAATCGTTTTAACAAAAACCGATTTAGCTGACCCAACAATTACTGAATTATGGATCGAATATTTTAAAAAAGACAATTTAGTAATTTCGGTTGATTTAAATAATAATAAAGACGTTAAAAAATTAATCGATATTGCCAGTAAATCAGGAATTAAAAAAAGAGAAAAAGAATTGAAAAAAGGAATTAAACCACAACCAATTCGAGCAATGATTGTTGGAATTCCAAATGTTGGAAAATCAACATTAATTAATAAGATCGCTAAAAGAAGTGCAGCTTCTGTCGCAAATACACCTGGGCATACAAAATCACAACAATGGATTAAAGTTTCTAATCAATTCGAATTATTAGACACTCCTGGAATATTACCTTCTAATTACGAAAACAAAGAGCATGCGATCAATTTAGCACTTATCGGTTCAATTAATGAAAATATTCTTCCAAATGATGAATTAGCAATGAAGGTAATTGATTATTTAAAAGCAAATCACAAAGAACAATTTGTTCAAAAATACAATTTAAATAATCTTGATGATAATTATCAAATTATTAATCAAATTGGTTTAAGAAGAGGATTATTGAATAAAGGAATAGTGGATGTTTCTAAAGTTGAAACACTATTATTAAATGAATTCAAAAAAGGAATTATTTGTCGATTCACTCTTGAAAGACCTTAGTGTCTTACGCGCGCATATATATAAAAGGTATAAAAATTTATTTTTTTAGCATTTTTTCATTTTTTCATCCTACTAATATACAAAGGAGAAAAAAATAAATGGATGCGAAAAAAATTATTGTTTATTTATCCATTATTTTTAATGGCGATTTTCATAAGATATATGAATTTATTAAAAATAAGGAAATTATCAAAGCTTCAAATCAAGAAGTTGAAGAAACAATTAACTCATTAAAATGCAAATATATCACTATCTTGGATGAAGATTATCCAGAATTTTTAAAAGCGATTGCTTTCCCACCGTTAGTGATTTTTTATTATGGCGATTTTTCAATTCTTCGCGACTATGATAAAAATGTTGCGTTAATTGGTAGCCGAAAAAATTCAAGTTATGGTGGGGATATGGCTTTTTCGATTGCGAGAGATTTGGCTAAAAATGGTTATGTAATTGTAAGTGGTCTTGCGAAAGGAATTGATTCGATTGCCCATAAAGGAGCGATTGAAGGAGGAGGCAAAACTGTTGCTATATTAGGATCAGGAATTGATTATTGTTATCCATCAGAAAATAAAGAATTGTATGATGAAATAAAATTATCTCACTTATTAATTAGTGAATATCCAAATAAATCAATGCCAACTCCAGAACAATTTCCATGGAGAAATCGAATTATTGCGGGATTATCGAACACAATTGTTGTCGCAGAAGCAGGAATACACTCAGGAACATATATAACTGTTGCGGATGGATTAATGAACGGAAGAAATATTTGCTGTGTTCCTCATATGGCAAATTTGAATTCTGGATGCAACAAATTAATTAAAGAAGGAGCTGCGTTAGTGGAAAACGCAAAAGATGTTATCGATGAGATGACAATATACAAAAAATAATTAAAAAATCTTAAAGAATTATATATTTCTTTAATAAATAATCGAGCAATTATAAGTGTTGACAACCGGTTGAATTAACTTTATATTTATTCGCGATTATGAAATTAGTTATCGTTGAATCTCCAAATAAATGCCAAACAATATCGAAATATCTCGGAAAAGGATATAACGTTTTAGCGTCCAAAGGTCACCTCCGTGATTTAGCCATTTGTGGTAAAGAGGGATTAGGGGTTAACATTGAAGATGGATTCATCCCAACTTATGAAATTAGTGAAAGTAAGATGGGTGTTGTCAATAAATTAAAAGAAGAAAAAAATAAAGCTAGTGAAGTCATTCTTGCAACCGACCCTGACCGCGAAGGAGAAGCGATTGCCTGGCATTTATGCCAAATTTTAGGATTAGATATTAATCAAACAAAGCGTCTTGAATTCCATGAAATTACTCGTTCTTCAATTACTAAAGCATTAGAAGATCCACGATTAATTAATATGAATTTAGTTAATTCTCAAGAAGCGAGAAGAATTATGGACCGCATTATTGGTTTTAGACTTTCTTCTTTATTAAAGAAGAAGATGAATTCTCAATCAGCGGGAAGAGTTCAATCTGCAACATTAAAAATTATTTGTGATCACGAAAATGAAATTATTAATTTTGTTCCTGAGGAATATTGGACTTTAGCAATTAAAATCAAAGCCAATAAAACTCTTAAAGCTAATTATTATCAATTTAATAATGAGAATTTTAAAATCACTAATAAAGATGATAATGATTTAGTTGTTAAAAGCATTACTGATAAAGTCAAAGTATCGTCAGTTACTTCTTCAACAAGAAGCATTGAAAGTAAACCGGCTTTTAAAACATCAACTCTTCAACAAGAAGCATTTAATGCTTATCATTTTTCAACCACAACTACTCAAAAACTCGCTCAAGAATTATATGAAGGTCTTAATATCGGTGGAGAACATGTTGGTTTAATTACTTATATTCGTACTGATTCAACCGCTTTATCTGATACTTATGTTTATTCAACAAAAGAATATATTAAAAACAAATTTGGTGAACAATATTTAGGAAAACGTAAATTAGGTAAAAAAGCTTTATATGTCCAAGAGGCTCATGAAGCGATTAGACCAACATCAAATGAACGCACTCCAGAAAAAATGGAAAAATATCTTACTGCTGGCCAATATAAACTTTATAAATTAATTTATGAAAGAGCCATTGCTTCTTTAATGGCGCCTAAACAAGAAGATGTTACAACTGTAATCTTTAATTCCAATAATGTCTCTTTTAAATTAGAAGGTTCAAAAACGTCTTTTGATGGTTTTACTGCTTTATTAGAAGAAAAGAAAAAAGATATTTCTTTACCGGAATTTAAAATAGGGGAAGAATATCCAATTACCGATATTATCAATGAACAAAAATTCACTGAACCACCTGAACGTTATAGCGAAGCTAAAATCGTTAAAATTATGGAAGAAAAAGGCATAGGAAGACCATCAACTTATGCTTCTACCATCTCCATTTTGAAATTAAGAGAATATATTGAAGTAAACAAAGGCATTATTTTCCCAACCGAGAACGGAATGCGTACTTCATATGTTTTAAATAAATATTTCCCTAATATTGTTGATGCGACTTACACTGCAAATATGGAAACTAAATTAGATGATATTTTAGAAGGAAAAGAAACGAAAATTGATATTCTTAATTCTTTTTATAATAGCTTCAATTCGGAATATCAAAAAGCTTCTGAAATCATGTATAAAGATCCGCATGTTGAAACAGGAGAAATATGCCCAGTATGCAATTCCCCATTAGTAATTAAACATTCTAAATACGGTGAATTTGTTTGCTGCTCAAATTATCCAAAATGTAATTATATTAAAAAAGAGCCACAACAAATTGAATATACTGGTGAAAATTGCCCTGAATGCGGAAAGCCTTTAATTGTTCGTAAAGGACCTAATGGTAATTTTGTTGGATGTTCAGGATATCCAAATTGCCGTTATATTAAACCAGTTGAAAAACCAAAAATTGAATTAAAAGTCGTAAAGAAATGCCCTCAATGCGGTGGAGATATGGTTGTGAAAAAAGGCCCATATTCTAGATTCTTAGGTTGTTCAAATTATCCTAATTGTAAATATCAAGAAAAAATTAAATACAAATCATACAAGAAGTAAGCCAACTGCTTACTTTTTTGTTATAATTAACGCATGACTTTAGAATTAAAAGAATTCCTTGAAGATTTACAATACGTCTACAATTATTCTGAGAAAACAGTTGATTCATATCGACGAGATATTGAAAAATTTTATGATTTCTTTTTAAGCGAAGGTTCGACGATTGAAGAAGTTGATAATATTATTATTCGCAACTTTTTAAATAAAGAATTGGAAGAAGGAATTTCAGCAAGATCGTGTTCGAGAAGATTAAGTGCATTAAGACATTATTTCCGTTTTCTAAAAAAGAAAGATTATATTAAGAAAAATCCATTTACGACGATCAAATCTCCAAAAAATCCAATTAAATATCCTGATACTTTATATTTAGAAGATGTGGAGACATTATTATCGAAAAATAATGAAAGAACAGATTATTTAAAACCAAGAGATCAAGCTATTTTAGAACTTCTTTATGCAAGTGGGGTTCGTGCATCGGAATTAGTTAACATTGACATTAATGATGTTGATTTTCGCACAAGAACAATTCGGATAATTGGAAAAGGAAATAAAGAGCGAATCGTTCCGTTTTCCAAATCTTGTAAAGTTGTTTTAGAACAATATTGTGATAATTTTCGTGATGATTTAATCAAGAAAAATAAGGATGATTTTAACGTAGATAGTTTATTTTTAAATGCGAATGGAAAGCGATTAACCGTTCGTGGACTTGAATATATTTTAAAAGAAATCGAAGCAAAAACTGGCTTATTTTTATCTTTGCACCCTCATAAACTACGTCATACATTCGCTACACATCTCCTCGAAGGTGGAGCGGACTTACGCGTTATTCAAGAGTTATTAGGACATGAGTCATTAGATACAACACAAGTTTACACACACGTGACCCAAGAAGCTTTAAAAAACCAATTCGAAGCTTTTCACCCAAAAGCGAAAAAGAAAAATAAATATTAAAAATATTTGTTATATGTATTTACATATGATAAAATAGGCACGCTCTTTTATAGAGACTACACACACTATGGATTCCACCGCCAATGTCTACTTTATGTAGGGTTGTGGTTCGAAGTAGTGGAGGATTAAACAAATGGAGGTTCAAAAATGAACGAAGAAAACTTAACAGTTGCTCCAGCAGAAGAAGTCGCAGTTCCTGCTGAAGAAACTAACGTCATGGAAGAGGTAATGCATGACGAAAATGCCCCAATCATTACCATGAGAAAATTATTAGAAGCTGGAACTCACTATGGTCATCCAACTCGTAGATGGAATCCTAAAATGGGAAGATACATCTATGGTGCACGTAATGGTATTTACATTGTTGACTTAGCTAAAACAGCTGCTGCTATTGTTGACGCATATACAGCATTAAAACAAATCGTTGCCAACAATGGTAAAGTCTTATTTGTCGGTGTTAAACCACAAGCAAAAGCAATCGTAGAAGAACAAGCTTTAAGAAGTGGATCATTCTACATTTCAAATCGTTGGTTAGGTGGTTGCTTAACAAACTTCAGAACAATTCAATCACGTATTCGCCACTTAAAAGAACTTGAACAATTTGAAACTGATGGAACATTTGATCGCCTTCCTAAAAAAGAAGTCGCATTATTAAAGAAAGAAAAAGAAAAACTCGAAAAGAACCTTGGCGGTATTAAGGAAATGAGAAAACTTCCTAACGCTATCGTAATCGTTGATCCAAAAGTTGAACACAACGCAATTCTTGAAGCACACAAATTAAATATTCCAGTATTTGGTATTGCTGATACAAATAGTGATCCAGATACACTTGATTATGCTATCCCAGGAAATGATGATTCAGTAAAATCAATCAAACTCATTATGACAGTTTTAGCAGACGCTATTGTTGAAGCTAAAGGATCAATCACTGAAATTGCTCACGTTAAAGATGAAGGTGAAGAAGTCACAATGAAAGATGCTATTCGCCAAGCTGATAAAGAAAACGCTGAACGTTTAGCTGCTATTCGTAAAGCACGTGCTGAAAAAGCTGAACGTCAACAAAAAATATTAGCTGCTAAAAAAGCACGTTATGAAGCTGCTCAAAAGAAAGCTGAAGAAAAACCAGCTGAAGAAGCAAAACCAGCTGAAGAAAAAAAGGAGACAAAATAATTATGGCAAGCGAAAACTTAATTGCACTTATTAAAGTTCTCCGCGAACGTACTGGTGCGGGTATGATGGATTGCAAAAAAGCTCTTGAAGCATCAGGAAATGATGTTGAAAAATCTATCGACTGGTTACGTGAAAAAGGTATTGCTAAACAAGCTGCAAAAGCATCTCGTATTGCTGCAGAAGGTATGGCAAGCACATATGTTGAAGGTAACAAAGCAATTATCCTCGAAGTTAAATGCGAAACTGACTTCGTTGCTAAAGGAGATCGCTACCACGCTTTAGTGGAAAATGTTGCCAAACAAACTCTTGAAGCCAATGCAAAAGACATTGATTCTGCAAAAGAAATCACCAATCAATTATTCGTTGATGCAACTGTTGCAATGGGTGAAAAAATCAATTATCGTCGCTTTGAATTTGTTGAAAAACAAGACGGTGAAGAATTTGGTGCTTATGTCCATATGGGTGGAAAAATCGCTGTCGTTACTGTTACAAGCAAAAACGCTGATGTTGCTAAAGGATTAGCAATTCATATTGCCGCTAACAACCCACAATACATTTCAATGAAAGATATTCCTGCTGATGTATTAGAACATGAACGCGCTATTACATTAGAAGCAGCGAAAAATGATGAAAAACTCGCTAATAAACCAGAAAACATTTTAAAAGGCATTGTTGAAGGTAAAGTCCGCAAAATGCTCGCTGAATCAGTTTTAGAAGAACAAGTTTATTTAATGGGTGATGGAACACAAACTGTTGGTCAATATTTAAAATCTGTCGGTGTTACATTAGTCAAATTTGTTCGCTATGCTTTAGGCGATGGACTTGAAAAACGTGTTGATAACTTCGCTGAAGAAGTAATGAAAGAAGCAAAATAGTTTTTTATGAAGTATAGAAGAGTAGTTATTAAATTATCAGGTGAAGCTCTTGCAAATAATAAAGAGAGTGGCATCTTATCTAAAAACGCTCTTTTAGAAACGGCAAACGCTATTAAATCAATCCAAGATTTAGGTGTTCAAATTGTTGTTATTATCGGTGCAGGCAATATCTGTCGTGGTTCAATTATTGAATCAACAGGTATTGACCGTGTTACCGGTGATTATATGGGTATGCTCGGGACTATTATTAATTCATTCGCCTTACGCGAAACAATTAAAAATCTCGGTGGAAAAGCAGAAGTATTGACAGCTGTTACTGTTAAAGAATTTGCTCAAACATATTCTCCAGAATTAGCTAATGAATATTTGAATAATGGATATGTCACTATTTGCGGTGGTGGACTTGGAAAACCATTTTTCACAACCGATACATGTGCAACTCAAAGAGCCATCGATACTCACGCTGAAGCCATTTTTATGGCTAAGAATGGGGTAGATGGCATTTTTGATAGCGATCCACGTCTCAATAAAGATGCAAAAATGTACAAAGAAATCAAATGCAGTGATATTATAAAACAAAACCTTAAAGTAATGGACTTAACAGCCGTTGAAATGCTTAAGGATCAAAATATTGATGTCCGTGTCTTTAATATGAATGACTCAACTAATTTCTTAAAAGTCATTAATGGTGAAGATATTGGAACAACAATTAAGAAAGGATAATTAATATGGATGAATTAACAATCGAATGCAAAGAAAGACTTGCTAAAACAGTTGAATCTTTTAAAGGAGACTTAACTACACTTCGCACTGGAAGAGCTACTCCTGCTATGCTTGATCGTATTGAATGCGAATATTATGGTGACCGCATTGCGATTAATCAAATTTCTTCTGTTTCAGTTCCTGAACCACGTCAATTACTTATTAAGCCATATGATAAAGGTGATTTAAAATCAATTGTTGCCGCAATCGCATCAAGTGATTTAGGAATTAATCCAATTAATGATGGTGATTCAATTCGTTTAATTATTCCAGCGTTAACCGAAGATACACGTCGTGATTTAGTAAAAAAAGCTAAAGCTAAATGTGAAGAAGCAAAAATTGCAATTCGCAATATTCGTCGTGAATATAATGATTTCATTAAAGAATCAGATGAAATGACTGATGATTATAAAAAGCGTGTTCAAGAAGAAATTCAAAAAGTAGTTGATGAAGCTAGCAAAAATCTTGAAGACATTCTTGCAAATAAAGAAAAAGAAATCATGGCAATTTAATAAAAATAGGCTTCGGCCTATTTTTATTTACAAATAATAAACAAAATCGACTTTTTTCGTATGAATAATAATTTTTTATTATTATTGATTTGATATCTATTGTATAATGCAATCACTATGGGAAAGATAATTAAAAATGTTACATTAACAAAGCCATTAAACCATATTGCCTTCATTATGGATGGCAATGGTCGATGGGCTTCCTCACGTGGTCTTCCTCGTCATTTAGGCCATAAAGAAGCATGCAACCGCATCATTGAAGTTTTTAATTTATGCAAAGCATACAATATTAAAGTTATGTCTTTTTATGCTTTCTCAACCGAAAATTGGAAAAGACCAAAAAGAGAAATAAATCATCTTTTTGTTTATTTAGAACATTTCTTTAAAAAAGAAATCAAAACATTAATTAAAGATGAAGTTCGCGTTGTTATTTCTGGAGATATAACTCGCTTACCTTTAAAAACTCAACAAACATGTAATAATGCGATTGAATTAACTAAAGATTTTGATAAATACGTCTTTAATATCTGTCTAAATTATGGTGGCCAAGATGAAATTATTAAAGCCACAAAAGAAATCGCTTTATTAATAAAAAATAATGAAATTGATATTGATGATATTGATAAAAAATTATTTGAAAATCATTTGTACACAAAAGGATTACCTCCAGTAGATTTAATGATTAGAACTTCTAACGAATATCGTTTATCAAATTTCTTATTATGGCAAAATGCTTATGCTGAATTTGTTTTTACTCCTGTTCATTGGCCGGATTTTAAACAAGCTGCATTTGAAGAGTGTTTATCGATATATAATGAAAGAAACCGTCGTTTTGGAGGCTTAACAAATGACAAATAAAAAGCCGACAGTAGAAACAAATAAATTAAGTGAACAAACTAAACATTCAATGAGAACAAGAATTATTACAGCGATAATTATGTTCGCTGTTGGTGTTCCTTGTGTTCTTTTAGGTGGATGGTATTTCTTCATATTAATGATTTTCGTCACAATTTGTTGTGGTCACGAAATCATTAATACTAATCAACCATCAGGAAAATTAAGATTCTTAGTTTTCTCAATGACTTATGTCTTGCTCTTCTTATTTGTGTTCTGGATTTTTATTAAAAACAATGTCAACGCTGCCAAAAATGAAATTGAAGGTGGGGCGTTTGATGTTTGGCAATTTATTAAAACATTACCAAGTAATTATTTTACAGAAATCCGTTTATCAACTATTTTAGTTATTATTTCCGCAATTTTCTATTTCTGTATTTCATTTGCCGACCAAGTTTACGATTTGAAAACTGTTTTCTATTATTTCTCAATGATTGTTATTGTTGGAATATGTTTGCAATCGATTTTCTATTTAAGATACGCTCCAATTGAAGCTTATTCTTCTTCAATTAAGCAATCAGTTGCGCAAGGAATATTGCCATCTTATGCAATTGGAAATAACGCTAATTTAGTTGAAACTAATGCTTTCAAATATTTATATTCATCATTCCTAATCATTTATGTTCTTATCGGAGCAACATTTAATGATATGGGTGCATATTTTGTTGGAGTTTTCTTTGGCAAACATAAAATTAATCCACGTGTATCTCCTCATAAAACAATTGAAGGATTTATTGGTGGGGTTATTATTTCCGCGATTGTTTCAATGTCTTTTGGTTTAATTGTTGCAAAATTAGGACATCCAATTATGCCAAATCTTGATTTGGATCATTGGTATTGGTTACTTCTTATTAGTATTGTCATGCCTCTTGTTGCTTTTGTTGGAGATTTCGTTTTCTCAATTGTTAAACGTGACTATGGCATTAAAGATTTCTCTCAACTTTTGCCAGGACATGGTGGAATGCTTGACCGTATTGATAGTTTGTTATTTACAGGTGGAGCAGTAGCAGCTTTATTAACATTAATTTCTAATGGTTGGAACTTATTAGCGTAATATGAAAAAAGTTCTTTTGTTAGGTGCGAGTGGGTCGATTGGAAAACAAACAATCGATATTATTAATAAACACAATAATTTATTTGATTTAGTTGGTTTTTCTGTTGGATATAATGTTGACTATATCGATGAATTATTAACTAGTTTTACAAATATTAAATGTGTTTATTTAATTGATGATAATCAAAAACAACTTTATCAAAATAAATATCCAAATATTCAATTTTATTCATCAAAAGATGGATTTAAAAAATTTATTGATCATATTGATTTTGATATCGCTGTTGATTCTTTAGTTGGGATATCTGGATTAGTTCCTGCGATTGAAATATTAAAAAGAAATAAAATATTATGTCTCGCTAATAAAGAAGCTTTAGTGACTGGCGGTCATTTAATTAATGATTTATTAAACAAAGGCTTCGGCAAATTATATCCAATTGATTCAGAACATGTTGCTTTAGCTAAATGCCTAAGTGTAGTTGATATAAACGATGTTGAAGGATTATACATAACTGCTTCTGGCGGAGCATTAAGAGATGTTCCATTAGATAAATTACAATATCAAACAGCGAAAGAAGCATTAAAACATCCTAATTGGAAAATGGGTGATAAAATAACTATTGATTGTGCGACGATGATGAATAAAGGCTTTGAAATTATTGAAGCATATTATTTATTTCATTTTCCAATATCTAAAATCCATGTTTCAATGCATAAAGAATCACTTGTTCATTCATATATTAAATTAAAAGACGGAACATATATTGTCGATTATGGAAAACCAGATATGCATGGCCCAATTGAATATGCATTATTAGAAGGTAAATTCGAAGATAATTTACTTCGCATTAATGATTTATCTTTATTAAGCGATTGTCATTTTTATGAATTTGACGAAAGAAGATATCCATTAACTAAATTAGCGATTAATTTAATAAATGAACGCGGTTCTAAATTAGTCGCGTTAAATGCAGCGAATGAGGCTGTAGTTAAATTGTTCTTATTAGGCAAGATTAATTATTTAGACATTTATAAAATAATTAAAAAAAGCGTTGATGAAATTAAATATATCCAATATCCTTCTTTAGAAGAGATATTAGCG
>JAQYER010000014.1 GCA_028723545.1 Caryophanales bacterium | reverse complement strand
CCTGGTCATCCAGAATATAAACATACAGTTGGTGTTGATTCAACTTCTGGTCCATTAGGCCAAGGAATTGCACAAGCAGTAGGTATGGCGATGGCTGAACGCGCTGTTCAAGCTCAATATAAAGACGGAAATCAATTAGTTGATCATTACACATATTGTTTATGCGGTGATGGCTGCTTGGAAGAAGGATTATCACAAGAAGCTATTTCTTTAGCCGGACATCATAAATTAAATAAATTAATCTTATTTTACGATAGCAATAAAGTTACTTTAGATGGCTCTTTAGATTTATCTAATTCCGAAAATGCTCGTCAACGTTTCATCGCATCATCTTGGAATGTATTAGAAGTTGAAGATGGAAACGATTTAGACGCTATTGATAAAGCAATTATCGATGCTAAAAAATCAGATAAGCCTACTCTTATCATTGTCCATACTGTTATCGGATTTGGCAGCGCTAAACAAGGAACATCAAAAGTTCATGGTAGTCCACTTGGAGAAGAAGATGGATTAAATGCTAAAAAATTCTATGGATATAATTATGAACCATTTTATATTCCAAACGAAGTTTATGAATATTATAAAAATACATTTATTAGTCGTGGACAATTAGCGAATAAGATTTATGATGATCAATTTGCTAAATATCAATCTCAAAATAAAAAAGATGCAGAAACATTTTTAGATGCCATTAATGGCAATATTGAAAAATATTTACCTTCTGAACCAACATTTGAAGATAATAATTGCGATTCAACCCGAGTTTCATCTGGTAAAGCTTTAAACGAATTAATTAATCATGTCCCATTTTTAATGGGTGGATCTGCTGATGTTGCTGGATCTGTTATGACTAAAATTAATAGTGAGAATTTCTCTTATGAACATCCTGAAGGAAGAAATATCAATTATGGTATTAGAGAATTCGCTATGGCGTGAGTTAATAACGGTATGTTACTTCATGGTGGTTTAAAAGTTTATGGTGGATGCTTCTTAGTTTTCTCTGATTATATGAAAAGCGCAATTAGAATGTCATGCTTATCAAAAATTCCTAATATATATTTATTCTCACATGACTCTATTGCGGTCGGAGAAGATGGCCCAACTCATCAACCAATTGAACAATTAGTAATGCTTCGTTCAATTCCAAACAATTCAGTTATTCGTCCTTGTGATGCTAGAGAAACATATGGAGCATGGAAATTAGCTCTTTTATCAAAAGACGTTCCAACATGTTTAATATTATCTCGTCAAGGATTACCATTAAATAAAAATTCTCAATACGATATTTCTCGTGGTGCTTATATAATAAGCAAAAAAGAAAACGCTGTCGGAACTATTCTTGCGACTGGATCAGAAGTATCACTTGCAATTTCCGCTCAAGAATTATTAGAAAGTGAAGGCATTTATGTCGATGTCGTTTCTATGCCATGCGTTGAATATTTTGAAAAACAAGATAAACAATATAAAGATTCTGTTCTTCGCTTTGGAAAAGCTAAAACAATTGCTGTCGAAATGTTATCTACATTAGGCTGGTATAAATATGCTGATACAGTGATGGGCATTGATACATTTGGCACAAGTGCACCTAATAAAGACGCAATTAAGAAATTTGATTTCACTAAAGAACATTTAGCGAGCGTTGTAAAGGAGGTTATTAATAAATAATGGCCGAATATAACACAATTCAAAATTACAATAATTATGGGAAACTTGCGATTAATCGCAATGTTTTCAAGACAATCGCGATTGAAGCTGTTGAAAGAGTTCAAGGAGCGACAATATCAAAATCAAAAAAACGCTTATTCTCAATCGATACACCAATCGATGTAACTTTCCATCGCAATGGCGAAGTTGAAGTTAAGGTTGATATTTCTGTTGAAAAAAACGCTAATCCAACTAAAGTATCAGTCGCCATTCAACAAGAAATTAGTAATGCGCTTCAAGAATATACTGAATCCGTTCCGTTTGCGATTACAATTAATATTACATCTATCATTTAAGGAATAAAATTTATGGAATTTGAATTATCTAGAAATAAAGAACAAGAAAAAATTTTAGGGATTTTATATCAAGCTCTCGTTTTAATCGATTTAAAACAAGAATTAGATGTAAAACAATTATTAATGGACGCTTATGATTGTGATTTTGAAGATGTCCCATTGTTTTCTCAGCAAATTTTAGTATATTCTTTAAAAAATTTAGATAAAATCACTAAAGCATTCCAAGCAAATATGATTAACTGGACATTTAATCGAATCAATAAATTAGAACAAGCTTTACTTATTCTTTCATATTCTCATTTTTATTATGTTAAAGATGTTGATAAAAAAGTCGTTATTGATGTCGCAGTTAAATTAGCAAAGAAATATCTGGATTCAACTGATTATAAATTCGTTAACGCGATATTAGATAAAACATTACAAAATGCTTAATAATTTATTTTCTCCAACCTCAATAAACCAATATATTAAAGATAAAGTCACTAGTGACTTCGTTTTAAAAGGTTTGCAAATTAAAGGAGAATTATCTAACTATAAAAAACATCCAACTGGACATATTTATTTCTCACTTAAAGATAGTAATTCATATATCAAGGGTGTGATGTTTAAATCATACACGAATTATGTTGATAATGATATTAAAGACGGGGACGAAGTAATTGTTTCTGGCTACATTGATGTTTATGTTGCTAGAGGCGAATATCAAATTTACGCGCAGGCAATTCAAAAATTTGGAAAAGGCGCTCAATTGCTAGAATTAGAAAAAATTAAAAAGAAATTGCAAGCTGAAGGATTATTTGATGAATCTAGAAAAAGAAAAATAAATATTTTTCCAAAATCTATCGCTGTAATTTCTGGGAAAAATAGTGCTGCGATGGCGGATATTGAAACAAATTTATTAAGAAGATATCCAATTGTCGAAATAATTAAAATACCAACACAAGTCCAAGGAGAAGGCGCTAGTCAAGATTTAATAAGAGCCTTTAATTTGGCTTTAACTTATAAACCAACAACGATTATTATCGGTCGAGGTGGTGGATCAAATGAAGATTTATATGCCTTTAACGATGAATCGTTAGCAAGATTAATCGCTTCTTCACCAATTCCAACTATATCGGCAGTTGGACACGAAATTGATTTTACATTAGTCGACTATGTTTCGGACAAACGTGCTTCAACTCCCACTGGAGCGGCCGAATTAGCGACAGTTGATAAAAGAGAATTAGAAAAACTATTCGCAGATTATCAAAAATCAATGTACGATAATTTATCTGGAAGAATTAAATATCTTTCTAATAAATTAGAATTATTAAAAAATCGTTCCTTTTTCAACAATCCAGGTTCGATATATGAAGCAAAAATAAACCAATTACAGCAAACAAAATTGCAATTACATAATTCGCTATTAAGAATATTTGATAAGAAAAACAGCCAATTTGAGGCGCTTAAAAGTAAATTACAAGGAATTAATCCATATAAAGTATTACAACGCGGATTTGCCTTAATAAGCGATGAAAATGGGAATATAATAAAATCAGTCGACGAAATAAAAGTCGGAAATAACATTAAAACACAATTTAAAGATGGTTCAATAACCTCAAAAGTCATAAATAAAGACAATAAGGAGTAGGGAAATGCAAGATAATAAGAAAATTGATTTTGAAGCAAGCTTAAAACAATTAGAAGAAATTGTTAATAAAATCGAAAACCAAACATTACCATTAGATGAATCAATTGCTCTTTATGAACAAGGAAAGACAATTATTGATCAATTAGAACAAGCTTTAAAAGAAGCAGAGGAAAAAATTAATAAATTAGCAAAATAAATACTTTGTATTTAAATTAGTTATTAGTTTTATTTTAGTTTATAATTAGTAGTTTTATAGTATTATGAAAAAGAAAGATATTAACAGAGTTAATAATATTAATATAAAGGATATTAAAGATCCTTATTTTGTTCGTACTCTTTCTTATAAACAATTAGATATCTTAGCGGATGATATTCGTAAAGAAATCATTAAAGAAACATCAATTAATGGTGGCCATTTGTCTTCTAATCTAGGTGTTGTTGAATTAACTATCGCTCTTCATCGTCACTTCGATTTCCAAAAAGATAAAGTCGTGTTCGATGTTGGTCATCAATCTTATACTCATAAAATTTTAACCGGTCGTTCTTTAGAACGTTTAAGAAAATCTGATGGAGTTTCTGGATTTCAAAAAATGGATGAATCGAATTATGATTGTTTTGAAGCTGGTCATAGTTCAACTTCTATTTCGGCTGCATATGGTTTTGCCGTTGCGAGAGATTTATCTAATGATAATTATAATTGCGTCGCTGTTATTGGCGATGGTTCTATCGTTAATGGATTATCTTTTGAAGCATTAAATGATATTCCTCATTCAAATCATAAAGTTATTATCATTATTAATGATAACGAGATGTCCATTTCAAAGCCTACTGGTGGTTTAGGTGTTGTTTTTGCAAAATTATCTGCCTCAAAAGGGTATTTAAACAGTAAGAAGCGATACACTAATTCATTATCCAAAACAAAATTTGGCCGTTTTATTTTTAAAATAACTCGAACAATCAAGAATTGGATTTCTGCTATCCTTGTCCCTCATAACTTCTTTAATGATTTGGGATATTATTATATTGGGCCTGTAAACGGTCATAATTTCAAATCATTAGATAAAGCCCTTAAGGAAGCAATAAAAACGCCTAAATCGGTTATTTTGCACGTAAATACGATAAAAGGCAAAGGCTATGCCCCAGCAGAAAATGATGAAATAGGCACTTGGCATGGTGTTGCGCCTTTTGATATTGAAACCTCTTTACCGAAAAACGATCATCACTTAACAAAATCTTGGTCAAAAATTTTTGCTGACTTTGTATTTGATAAAATGAAAGACGATGAACGCACAGTTGTTATATCGCCAGCTACCTTAAAAGGTAGTGAATTAGAAAAAGTTTTTGAACAATATCCAAATAGATCTTTTGATGTCGGGATTTCTGAAGAACATGCTTTCGTTATGGCGTCTTCTCTTTCTTTATGTTCATATCATCCAATTATCGCTATTTATTCAACATTCATGCAAAGATCTTTTGATGAAATTTCTCATGATTTAGCGAGAATGAATATTAATTCAACTATTTTAGTTGATCGAAGTGGATTTGTTGGAGAAGATGGGGAAACTCATCAAGGAATTTATGACGAATCATTTTTAATTAACACTCCAAATATTGTTTTGACAATGCCTTCTAATGTTACTGAAGCTAATCTTTTATTTAATGAATCATTTAACAATCGAGGTCCATTTTTCATTCGTTTTCCGCGTAATTATGTTTCTAATCCAAAAGTTGATAAAAATGTTAATATTTCCTTTAGAAAATGGATATTAAAAAAGAAATCTGAATCAAATAACATTGTTATCTTAGCAATTGGACCTTTACAAAACGAATTATTAAAATTAATTAACGATAACAATGTTGATGCATCATTTTATAACTGTTTATATTTAAAGCCATATGATGAACAAGCATTGATTGATTGTTTGAAATATAAAAATATTGTTATTTATAATCCATATTCAACAAAAGGTGGTTTTGCGTCATTTATTTCAACAAAATTAATTGAATACGGTTATAAAGGTATTACCCACATTTATTCAATTAGTGATGAATTTATTAAACAAGGCACGATATTAGAACAATTAGAAAAATATCATTTAACCCCAGAACAAATTATTGACGATATTAAAAAGATATAAATGAAGAATCTTTGATTCTTTACTTATTTTGGTTAACATAATTATTGAACAATCAATAATCTTTGATTATTATTTAATTATGGCAAAAGTAATACTTCACATCGATTTAAATTATTTCTTTGTTAGGTGCGAAGAAATTAAAAATCCTTCACTTATTGGAAAGCCTGTCGCGATTGGGCATGTAGGAAGAGGAGGAATTGTTTCAACGTGTTCATATAAAGCTCGTGAATATGGTGTTCGTTCCGGAATGCCAGTATTTAAAGCTTTAGAATTATGTGAAAATTTAATTTTATTGAATGGTGATTATCCATATTATCATCAAAAAAGTACTGAGTTTTTTAATTTTTTAAAACAATTCTCTACAATAATTGAACCAGTATCTATCGATGAATGCTATATTGATATAACTTCACAAATCAAAAATAATATCAACCCAATTGAATATATTAAAAATATTCAAACAAAATTATTTGAATCGACTTCTTTAATGTGTTCAATCGGTGTAGCGAAAACAAAATTCTTGGCTAAGATGGGTTCTGATCTTAAAAAGCCAATGGGAATAACAATAATCCGTAATAAAGATATTCCAAATATTTTATATCCATTAAAAATTGAAGATTTCTTTGGAATTGGAAAAAAGACATCTCCTCGATTAAGAGAAATTGGTATTAATACAATTGGTGATTTAGCCAAAAGAATTAATAATGAAGAAATTGATGAACAATTATTTAATATTTTAGGAAAATTTTATTATGGGATAAAAGATTGGATTAATGGTCAAGGCGATGATGTTGTTTCAACTGAACATTTTGATCCTAAATCAATTTCTCATTCTCATACATTAGAAAAAGACACAAATGATGTAGACACAATTTATGAAGCAATTAAAATTGCATCTAAAGAAGTTTCTAAACATGCGAAAAGTGTTAATAAAATTGGTTTAACTGTCCAACTTATCTTAAAAGACAATAATTTTAAAAGTTATGTAAGAAGTTCAAAAATGAAATTTAATTCAAATGATTTTAATGATATTTATTCACAAGCTTTATCAATATTTGATAATAATTTCAAAAGTTATGTAAGAAGTTCAAAATTGA
>JAQYER010000013.1 GCA_028723545.1 Caryophanales bacterium | reverse complement strand
AACATATGTTGATGTATTACGTCCTAGAACACGCTTTCTAATATAAATATATTTTTGACCATTTCTATCTTTTATTTCAATTGAACCATCATAAGGAATCAAATTTAATCTTGCAGTAATTTCTGCCCTTTGTTCTAACAATGTTTGAATTTGCAAATATTGATTATCCATAGCAGCATCTCCTTTGGGGTATTTTTCTGCGTTAATTATATCAAAATGCACCCCAAAAGTCAATATAACTGACCTATATTTCGAATTCAAACTGACCTATTTTTTATGCTTAATGAATATTTATCCAAAGTTTTTCTTTCGTTTTCCAACCTCATCAAACGTTTTCTTACCTCATTTATAAGAGACACAAAAAAAGGTAAAGATTCATAGGTAGAACCTAGTTTGACGAAGAACAATGCAAAAATAGGCTATAAAGCAATAAAAAAGGCTTGAAACCATCATTTTTTCTTGGTATCAAACCTATGCATTCAATATGAGTAATGGTTCCATCATGAAATAAAGAAAGAGCATATTTACAGGCTTCTTCTTCATTCCAACCAAGTGACGTAATGTAATAATTAACTAGGTAGTCCATTCCAGATCTACTGGTGTTAGTTTTATCGCACATTTCGTATAACTGTTTTCTAACTTCAATCATTCTATTTGCCTCCTATACGCATATACATATATCGCTCTAAACGCAAATCGAATCAACTCATAAATAAGTAAAAGAAAAAGCAGCTGTTACACTGCTTATAAAACCTATAATTTCTTTATAATTTTCACTTAGTTTTCATTAAAAACTTTACTAAATCATTATTTTTTAATCCGTTTTTTGAAAATTATAAAATCCTAAAAAATTGGCCTCGCGTAATTTGGAGGTGGGGTCGAACGGTACTGTAGTCCAAGAAAAAACCACTCACTGGGGGGTGGTTAAATTAGTCAATAACAATAGCTTTTCTTATTAGTTTTTGGTTTCTCCCGTCTAAATCATATAATGGCAATGCATAAATATTAATTTCGTTTAGCGGAACTCTTTTTCTATAGTCCATATATTTTTTACTTAAACCGTCTTTGAATTTAGAGCAATCCATTAAAATTATTTCATCTTCTTTACATAAATTTAAACAAGATAATGAACCATCATATGGATCATATTCTAAACAAAGATATTTATTTTTTTTATTATCAAAACCGATGATTTCCATCGGAATAAAACCATGCGTATCTTCTCCACTAAGCGGAATATAAATGACAAAATCTCTTAATTTAAATTTTGTCATATTAATATTTAGGACTTTCAGGATGGATTTCTCCAATTCCGTCATTATTTGGAGTCCAATAAAGTAAACCGAAGAAACTATGTGTTCGCTTTGCTAATAAACTTTCGTCTCTTACACCTGATGCAGTGTAATTGTGAAAATGCTTGAAAGCGAATTTTGGCGCTGTGTTTGTGCCTTCATTATAAAGATGAAGTTCAGGAGAAGGACTAGTGTAGCCAGTTCCAGCTTTTAGGATTAATTCACGAGCGGAATTTTGGTACCAGGTATAAGAACTAAAACCTAGCAAATGTGTTTTGTTTGAAATGCAGAATTCCTTTGAAACAGGCATACCAAGTGCAATTTCAAAACTACTGCTTTTTACATATTGCATTAAAAAAACATCATAATTTCTTCTTCCAGTCTGAGCTATAGCGATACTCTTAGCATAATCATTTGCTTGCACTTGTTGAAATTCAAATGTTTTATCGCCAATCGTAGCACGACTGGATATTAAAGATTCTTCACCTTTGGATACTGCGTCTGAAAAAAATGAATTAATCCATTCCGTAAACATTGAGAATTCTTCTAAAAACCAAGCTTTAATATCATCAATGACTTTACAAATGGCGTTCCAATTTTCAACAATAATTACTGTCAATGCAATAAGAGCCCCGACTACAACACCGACAGCTATTGCCCAGCCAATTATAGGTATCCAAGCAGAAGATAATGCGCTTGACAATGCGGTTGCACATCCAGCAAAAGCGGAAATTATAGCTTCTGATAAGCCTGCGCTAGTTAAAATTGCCATCAATCCTAATGATCTGCTATGTTCAATTAATGGAAACTTAATGTCAAGATTAGGATTAAATTTTGGTCGAATGTTTAAATTTAAATATTTAGTTTCTATAAGAGTAATGTGTTTGTCAAAATAAGCATTGTTCTGCCTAAAATTATTGTATTTAATCAAATCGGCAGAACTCATCCCACTTTGAAAACTTGTTTCGTAATCATTCATGATTGTGTAATATTCAGGAGCAACATAATTAATATCAAAATCAGGAAGTGTGATCGCTTCTTTGTCAAATACGTTGAGCCCAGTTATATCCAAATAAGAATCGAATTCCTCTATATATTCGTTTAAAGCTCTTGAAAAAATCTCGTTAGGGTCTTCAGTATCATCCAAGTTATCTAAAGAATTCGCCATTCTAAGAACAATATTGTTCCCTTCGTTTTTGAGATGGTTGATGTTATTTGCATTTGCAATTGGCTTTGCTGAACTGGTAATTAAAACTAAGAAACCAATAATTGGGAATAACAATCTTCTAAATTTCATTTTATTTTTTCTCCTTCTTTAGTTTTTTTATTCTTTGTTTACTTTATCATAATTTCGTTTAAGTTTCCATCCTCATCAAATACGAGATACCGTTTTGCTAAATATGAATATTTCTAAGTTATTTATAAAAAGTGTTCAACTTAAGTATCACCATCTTCATCATCATTTCTCTTTCATCTTCGTCTAGTGTTTTAAGATATGAATTATCTAGACATCCTTTTGATTCTATGTTTTCCATACCTTCAATGTAGAAAATAAAAGACACAAAGAATGGTAAAGAATCATCGGTTCGAACCTAGATTGACGAAGAAAAATGCAAAAATAGGTTATAAATCAACAAAAAAAGGCTTGAAACCAATATTTTCTTGGTATCAAACCTATGCTTTCAATATGGGGCGACTGAAGAGAATCGAACTCTTGAGTGTCTGGTTCACAGCCAGATGTGTTAACCACTTCACCACAGTCGCCACGTAGTAAAAATAATACTATTTCTTATCTTTTTTGTAAAGATAATTTTTTACCATCAATAATAAAGGCAATTCTCTTTGCTTAACTAATTTACCTACTAACTCATTTTGCATGTTTTCATAAAGCGATATTGCTTCATCAATTGGATGGAAAGAAATATCTTTTATCCTCTTGATTTCATCTGGTTCTTGTTTTTTATTTCCAACACCAATGACTTTAGCAATGAAATAATAGTTATGATTCTCACGATGAATTAAATTGTAATAATCGTCTACTTCACCTAATTCATCAATAATTTGAACTAAATATCCACATTCTTCTTCAATTTCTCTTATTAAAGCTTCTTGAAGTGATTCATTATCCTTTACTCCACCACCAGGAGTTTCATAATAATCACGATGACCAAATCCATCATCATCGTAAATATATTCTAACAATACTTCGCTTTGTTCATTTAAAATGAATCCACGAGCGATATTGCGAACATGGTCAATATATGTAAATGGATATTGGTCATCTTGAAGTTTATATAATAATTTCATTTTAATCTCCGCTTCTTAAAGCGATAACTGGGTCCAGTTTAGCGGCCATTTGTGATGGAATTAATCCAGCAATAAATGTCAATATCATTGAAATGGCGATTAACGCTAAACACCAATACCAACTAAGGAACGCTAAATGAGGGATGCTAACAAGCGAATATAAGATTAAGTTAATTGGAATAATTAATAATAAAGAAATAAGAACGCCTAATCCACCGGAAACAAATCCAATTAATAATGTTTCGGCATTAAAGACATTCGCGACATTTCTTTTAGATGCCCCTAATGACCTTAATACACCAATTTCTTTCGTTCTTTCAATAACTGAAACATAAGTAATAATTGCAATCATGATTGAAGAAACAATTAAGGAAATAGAAACAAAAGCAATTAAAACATAAGTAACTGAATTAACAATTTCATTAACGCTAGACATTAATAATGAAACTGTATCAGTGTATCGAATGACATCGTTTTGGTTTTCTCTTGTCTTATTATAATTTGAAATCATTTCAGTAACTTTTTCTTTGTCATTGAATGATTTTGGATATAGACGAATGATATTTGGTTTGTTTAAATCACATATTTGAAGAGAACTAAGTCTTTTGTTATAGCTTTCTTCTTCAATTGTTCCTCCATAAACTAAATCATGAGTTGAATCGTTTAATGTAGCTTGAACAAAATCTGTGTTGTTATTGTGATCAATTAAATAATAAGTTAATTCAGGAAGATATCCGATTCCTCTTTGCATAAATGTTGAAGTCGCGGATTGTTTTTTACGAACAACACCCACTACTTCAATTTGAGTAGATACATTTTTGACCGCCACTTTTAAATTATCTTTTGAATTTTTAATATATGAGTATAGTTGAACGCCTGTTTCTTCTTCGATATTGCCTTTAATATAATAATCCCCAATTGTCATAATATTATATTTAAGACCAATTAAATCATCTAATGTTCCTTCATAAGGTTCATCTTCACCATTCATGATATCTTTTAATGAATCTTTATCTTTTAATCCTAAAGTTAACAAAGTCATATCATCGATTCTATTGTATTCATCAACCATGACGATAACTTCGTTTTTATTTGTTGGCATATGGCCTCTTAAGACATCATATTGATTATTTAACATTTCGTTGTTATTTAATAATTCAGTATATGAAGGCAAATAATTTGAAATCATTGAAAAATATGTGTCAATCGTGGAATCACCAGTTGAAAAATTAAATGGATATACTTTATTAACATTGCCTGTTTGTTCATCAATTGTATATGATTCAAATTTCAAATTATATGAATATTGAATGCCATTTAAAGTATCACTATATTCATTTTTAAATTCATCAGTATCTAAATATTGTTTAAATGATGTTAAGTTGTTTACTGTTGTTTGAGACATTAATGTTCCAACTTTACCTAATATTGTTGATTGAGTGACTTTATCATCTTTTGGATATTTTTCCTCTTCTTCTGAGGCGGTTGGAACTAAAATTGAAGCATATGCTTCAGTGGAAGTCTCTTTTTCATAAATTGATAAAGGGTATTCACTTAATGCATCCGATTCAACTTGCTTAATATAAGTATTAAATCCATCGGAAATTGATAAAATAAGAGCAATACCAATAATTCCAATTGAACCAGCAAAACCAGTTAAAATTGTTCTTCCTTTTTTAGACCAAAGGTTTTTAAAAGATAACGCGATTGATGTAAGAAAAGACATTGATGCTTTTTTAGTTTTGTTTTTATCAATTTTTTCAACTTCATAAATTTTATTTTCTTCAATGATTTCTTGTTCATTTACTGGCATAGAATCATCAATAACTAATCCATCGTGAAGTTTAATAATTCTTGTTGAATATTGATTCGCTAAATCAGGGTTATGAGTAACCATAATAACAAGGCGATCAGAAGCAATTTCTTTTAATAATTCCATTATTTGAATGGAAGTTTCACTGTCTAACGCTCCAGTAGGTTCATCAGCTAATAAAATTTCTGGATTATTGACTAAAGCACGCGCAATAGCGACTCTTTGCATTTGTCCACCAGATAATTGGTTAGGCATTTTATTAATTTCTTTTTCTAATCCAACTCGTTTTAAAGCATTGATAGCTCTTTCTCTTCTTTCTTTATATGAAACACCACTAATCGTTAAAGCTAATTCAACATTACGAGTAATGTTTTGATGCATAATTAAATTATAGCTTTGGAAAATAAAGCCAATTGAGTGATTTCGATATGTATCCCAATCGCGATCTTTATATTGTTTAGTTGATTTTCCTTTAATTAATAAATCTCCATCAGTATAACGATCAAGACCACCGATAATATTTAAAAGAGTTGTTTTACCACAACCAGACGCTCCTAAAATTGAAACGAATTCGTTTTTACGAAATGAAAGAGACACCCCTTTTAACGCATGGGTTGTTTGTGAACCAGTAACATAATCTTTAGTAATATTTTTTAACTGTAACATCAGTCTTCAACCTCCCCTAACATTTGCTTTAATTCAATCGCATTAAATGCTTTTGTTATAATTCTAATTAATGATTTTGAATCTTCTACACCTAAAATATTAATTAATGACTCAATATCACTATCAAGTGATGCTTGGATAACAACACAATCAGAAATAGTTGTTTTAGTTAAACAATAATTGACACATCTTTTATTATTAACATTCACTTTTCTTAAAACAGCTTTCATCGATATTAATTTTCTCATCGTTCGAGATAATACTTCTTTTCCAATAAAAAGTTTTTTCATAATATCTTTCGCAGAAACATATTCGATTCCTTGTTTTAAATTTTCATACATAAATAAAAGAATATAACGTTCTTGTTCAGAATATTTAACTAACCGATTATCCTTACTTGTACTAAATTTACGAAATTTATTAATACTGTAAGTTAATTCTTCTTTTAATGTTTCTAATTCGTTCATGTTATTATCTCCTATATACACATGTTAACAATGTTAACTGTTAACTTAGTTAATTTTACGCACATAAGCAAAAATAATACAATAAAAAAATGATGAAAAATTATATTTTTTTCATCATCTATAATTGATTTGTTATGATAGTCAACATTAGTGATTAACAATGTCTAATAAATCACTAAATTTATATAAAACATAATCGGCTTTTTGAATTAATTGTTGTTTATTCGTTTCGTATCCATAATCACAAAAAGCCATATCTAGATTAATTGTTTTAGCGAATTCATAATCAACACTTGAATCACCTACATATAGTATTTCTTCTTTATTAATATTATATTTTTTAATCAAATAATTTAAGACATCTGGATCTGGTTTTCTTATAAAACGTTCGCTTTGACCAATATTTTCTATAAAATATTGATTCATATTTAATCGATAAATAATATCATCAGACATTTTTTGTGGTTTATTTGTCGTAATAAATAATTTTATTCCACTATCATTTAATGTTTTTAAAGTATCGATAACTGTTTCAAAAGGATAAGTTGACATGCCTTGATATTTTAAATAATTAGGTAAATAAGCTTCGTAAAATTGATTAATTTGTTCTTCGTTTAAATTTAGCGATGATAAAGCGCGTTGAACAAGAATTTTAGCACCCGACCCAATAAGATATTTTCCGCTTTCATAATCAAAACGAAGATCATATGAAAATTGTTCCATTGTCTTGTTAATTGCATAAACAATATCATTTAATGTATCTAATAAAGTTCCATCTAAATCAAAGAAAATATATTTATAATTTTTCATTTTTTAATAATTCCTTTACTTTATTAATTAATAAATCAATGTTTTTGATTTCACCATTATTAATATCGTTTTCTAAAACAATATCAGCGTATTTAATTAATGGTTCAATATATATTTCACATGATGGTTGAACAGTTGTGTTCCATTGATAAATAATTGATTCAGGACTTCTTCCTCTTTCAATTTGATCTCTTTTAAATCTTCTTTCATATCTTGTGTCTTCTTTAGCTTTAACAAATACTTTTAAGTCATATCCATCTTTTAATAATTGTTCAACTTGGAAAACCATTATTCCTTCGACGATAATAATGTCATTTGGATGGAAGATATTTGTCTTTTCACTTCTTCGGTGTTTAGCGAAATTATATATTGGGCAATTAATTGATTTATTATTTTTTAAATCATTAATATGTTTGGTTAATAATTCCCCATCATATGAAGAAGGAATATCATAATTAATCTTTTTAATTTCTTCGATTGATAAATTTCCATGATCAACACAATAAGAATCGTAACTTAAAATTGATATGCGATTTGGATCGATATTTTTAATAATATTTGAGATATATGTTTTCCCAGCACAAGATGGGCCATTTAACGCGATGATGTATGGCATAATTATTTTAATAAATTATCTTCGATAAAATGCGCGACACCATCTTCTTCATTCGATAATGCCACATATTTTGCGTGTTCTAACACAACTGGTTGAGAATTTTTCATCGCCACTCCAATTTTGGCTTTTTCAATCATTTCTTGATCGCCAAAATCATCACCAAAAGTCATTATTTCATCAGGTGTTCCATTCACTATTTCTAAAAAATGAAGGATGCCATTCCATTTAGAAGCACCTTTAACAGATAGACGATGCCATCCTCGATTTAAATAATTTTGGAATTCAAGATTATATTTATTCGCAATTGATTCAATGAAATCATGGTCCATTGATAAACATAAAATCTTATATGATTCACCATAATAACCATTTTCAAAATTAGTCCATATCGCATTTTGTGATTTGTATTCTTTATCACTCGCTAAAAAAGAAGTAGGAGTTTGAACGGATATTTTTTCACAAACAGTATTTAAATATTTAGTAATTATTTGAGTTTGTTCACTAGGAATTGTTTTTGAATATAAATTATTGCCATCTTTATCAACGATTTGGCATCCACCATTGAAAATACCATAATCAGCTTTTAATAAATCATAATAATCTTTGGAATTTTGAAAAGACCTAGAAGTATTAAATACAATTTTATAGCCTTTTTCTTGGGCTTTTTTCATTGTTTCTATTGTGTATTCGCTAATAGTTTTGTTTTTTCTTAATAAAGTGTCGTCTAAATCGAAAATAATGTATTTAATGGCCATAAATTTTATCCTTTCGTAATTGTAATTGTGGCTTTAGTTGAAGTAACTGAATCAAATGAAACTCGATACCCTAATTGTTTACCATTATTTAATTTACCGTTATTGTAGAATACTTTCGCATATGTATTCATATCAAATGTATCTCCAGTAACAAATAAATTTGAATAAGATAATACTTCATCGCATTTTGGATCAGTTAAATAATTTTTTCTAATTAATTGTAATTCACGATAATTCGCATAACTATCAGTGCTTGAAGAAGCAAGGACACTTCCACGTCCATCCTCACTAGAAACAAATGTTGAATTAGTAAAGGCATTAATATATTGCTTTGTTTCATAAATTGAAGGATCAGTTTCTAAGACAAATGATTTAGATTGGTAAGTTGCTAAACGAGCGTCGACGTGCCAAATACGACATCCAGGTAATGAAGGACCTTGTGGATAAGCATTTTGATATGTATTATTCGCATCAAATTCATTTAATCCAGTTGGAGTATAAAGTTCAATTAATAAATATTCATCAAAAGGTGAATTTCTAAAATTCGGACTTAATAAAATTAAATCACCGGATTGTTGGAATGGATTTATTTCAATAGTAATTGTGTCGACTGGAACATATGGAGATGCCCATCCTAAAGACATCACGCTATAAGGGTCATGTCCACCGACATTATAATCTTGCATTGAGAATCCACCGGCTGCTGAATAGCCATTATTATAATCATAATAATCATTTAATCCGAATATATGGCCCATTTCATGGATATATGTGTGGGTATCAATATTACAATATCTTGTATCTCCACCACCATATGAACCGACTTTTGGATTATTTCTTCCATACATAAAATCATATGAAGCCCAGAAAAATACATTAGGAATTGGATTTGATAAATCATTATTGCTTTCTTGAATCCAATAACAATATGCCCATAAATTGTCATTTTTTGAACTTGATGATATATAATCTGGTGCAGCATAAATGAGCACTAAAGCATCTAAATATCCATCATTATTTGTGTCATAATCATTATATGTATCTGGGTTATTTGTTTTAAACCAATTAGCAGCGTTTTTCACAATTGAAGTTGTGTTAGATTCACTAACACTTGATGAGCGATATCCACATGAATACCAATCAGTAACAACTCCATCAAGAGTAAGCTTATTATGTGATTCTTCTTGATAATATGTTTTAACACTTCTCCAACCTGTTTCTTCGTTCATACCAAAATATGCTTTTTCAATATCTTCTCTTACAAATGCTTTTTCAGAAGAAGAAATATAGCTTGTTGAATCAGTAAACCAAATTGGAATAACAATCATTTTTGGACTACCGGTTGATGGGATAGCGTCTATTTGATAAACAGAATGATCAGATAAATCTTCTTGAAGATAATTCATTTCTTGTTTAGCAATTTCTTCAACAGTGACAACGCATGTTGATTCTAAATTTCCATCTTCAGTTGTTGCTTTAATTGAAGTAGTTCCATAATTAATTGCAGTAACAACACCATTATTTATTGTTGCAACATTTTCATTTTCACTTTCCCAAATAACATTTTTATTAGAAGTATTTTCTGGAACAAATATTGTTTCTAAAGTTGCGGTTGAATTGATTGTTAAACTCAATGATGATTTAGATAATGAAAACGATGTTGGATGAACATCAATAACACTTAAATTTAATGAATCATAAGCATTATTATTATCATTTGATGTCGCAGTAATAATTGTTTCACCGGCTTTTAAACATCTAATTTCACCATCATTAATTATTGAAGCGACTTCTGTATTTGAACTAGTCCAAGTTAATGATTTATCATTGGCATTTGTTGGAAGAACATTTGCAGTTAAATTAATAGTTGAACCAGTTGATGCTTCTAAAGAATGTTTTTCAAGCGCAACCGTATCGACATGAACTTTTTTAACTGTTACTTTACATTCATCATAGACCGTTGAATTGCTTGCGGCAGTAGCTTTAATAATGGCCTCGCCAAACCCAGTCGCAGTTAATTTTCCACTGTTATTAACGCTTACAATTGAGTCATCACTACTACTCCATTGAACTCCACCAGTAGAATTAGTTGGTTCAAGTGTCGCATGTAAAATTAATGTTTGATCAAGATTTAATTCAACTTCATGCTTATCTAAAGATAAAGAAGTAGCCTCAATCACTTCACTAGCGACTGTTAAAGTACAATAATCAGAAATTAATTGATTTTCTTTGGCATATGCATAAATTTTAGTAACACCAATTGCTTTAGCGGTTACTAAACCAGTTTCTTCATCCACTGTAGCGATATTGAGTTTTGAAGATTTCCAAACAACATCTTGTTTAGCTTCAAGAGGATAAACTGAAGCATTTAATTGATGAGTGTTTCCAATCACTACCGCAACACTTTTTGGACTTACTTCAACTGAAGAAGGTTTTGCATCAGTAATTGTATTAGTAGAAGATGAAGATGTGTTTGAAGAGGTTGTACCGAAAATAATATTGCAACTATTTAGAGTAAAAATTAATGATAACGCCATTAATATTTTTGATATTTTTTTCATAATTTTCCTCCTCTTTTTTAATCCTAGTTAATATACCATAAATATATTAAAAAAAGAACAAACATTAGTTTGATCTTTCTTATTGTTATTATTGGTGCTTAATAATAACTATTTGTTTTTATTAATTAATGAATATTTGATTAATCCTAAAAATAAAGGATGTGGTTTATTTGGGCGAGATTTAAATTCAGGATGGAATTGAACACCGACAAAGAAATCACATTTTGGATTTTCAATTGTTTCTACGATATATCCATCAGGAGAAGTGCCTCCGATAACTAATCCATTATTAATGAAATCTTCTTTAAAATCATTATTGAATTCATAACGATGACGATGTCTTTCTTGAATTTCTTTTTCTTTGTAGCATTCATACAATTTTGTATTTTCATTAATAAGACATGGATAAGACCCTAAACGAAGCGTTCCACCTTTATTGATTGAATCGTTTTGATCTGGTAGAAAGTCAATAACTTTATGTTTGCTATTTGTATCAAATTCATTTGAATTAGCGTCTTCAAATTTTAAAACATTTCTTGCGTATTCGATAACAGCAATTTGCATTCCTAAACATATTCCTAAATAAGGAATATTGTTTTCTCTCGCGTATCTAGCAGTTAAAATCATTCCTTCTATACCTCTTGAACCGAATCCTCCAGGAACGATAATTCCGTCAATTTTGGACAATATTTGATCGACGTTATTTTCATTGATTGTTTCACTGTCAATCCAAGAAATATTTACTTTAGCTTCATTCCAAATTCCAGCGTGTCTTAATGCTTCTGCGACCGATAAATATGCATCGTGTAAAGCAACATATTTACCAACTAAACCAATATTTACTTCTTTTGTTAAATGTTTTGATTTTTCGACCATTATTTTCCAATTATCTAAATTGGCTTCTGGGTAATTAGAAATACCTAATTCTCTTAAAACAATTTCAGAAAAATGCATTTGTTCGAGCATTAATGGAACTTCATATAAATTAGAAATTGTTCGGTTTTCAATAACACAATCACGTTTAACATTGCAAAACAAAGCGATTTTATTAAAGATATTTTCTTCTAATGGCTCATCACATCTTAAAACGATAATATTTGGATTAATTCCTAGCCCTTGTAACTCTTTCACTGAATGTTGAGTAGGTTTAGATTTATGTTCATCACTACCACTTAAAAATGGGACGAGAGTAACATGGATAAATAAACAATTTTCTCTTCCTACTTCTAACGATATTTGTCTTATTGCTTCAATAAATACTTGCGATTCTAAATCACCAATCGTGCCACCAATTTCACTAATAATAATATCAGCGTTTTTTGCTTCTCCAGCCCGATAAATGAAATCTTTAATTTCATTAGTGATATGAGGAATATATTGAACAGTTGAGCCTAAATATTCTCCTTTTCTTTCTTTATTTAATACTGACCAGAACACTTTTCCAGTCGTAATATTAGAATATTTAGTTAAATTAGTATTAATAAATCTTTCATAATGGCCTAAATCAAGATCAGTTTCCGCTCCATCATCAGTGACAAAAACTTCACCATGTTGATATGGACTCATTGTGCCCGGATCAACATTGATATATGGATCTAGTTTTTGAGCGGCAACTTTAAAGCCACGAGATTTTAATAAACGGCCTAAAGAAGCGGCAGTAATTCCTTTTCCCAATCCTGAAACTACTCCACCTGTAACAAAAATATATTTTTTCATATTTATAATCCTTTCTTTTGTTAAAAAGAGGAAAAAACTCCGCAAAAGAAACGGAGTTAATTTAGAACAATGTGATAATTATTCCTAACAATTATCTAAATATGCGATTATTTTAATTCTTGATTTTTGTGTTGTAAATAATTTTTTATGTAAAATTTTTGCTATTTAAATAACCATTTTTTTCATATTTAAACTTGTAAGTTTACTTGTAATTAATTATTATTATTTTATTCTTATGAAGAAAAGAGATTACATTTATATTGTTACAACTTATTGCGCTTTGACCATTTCTATTCTTTTAGGATTAGGATTTATTTTCCAAGCCATCCGCATTTATGATAAAGATAATTTGCCAATGTATTCTAAAGACATTGTATCAACTTATTTACTTCAATTACTTCCTTTAATTATTATCTTTATTTTAATTGTTATCTTTTTAGGTGTTTATGTTGTAATTAAAAATATTTCAAATAAGCAATTTGTTAAGATTTTTAATAAAGAAAGATATCAAACAATTATTAAAAATTACGATTTTAAACAATTATTAGAAAACAAAGATTTTAAAAAAGAACATATTTTACGCTTAATCATTAAGATTATTAATTATGTCGTTTGTGGATCGTGTTTATTAATATGTCTTATTTATATGTTTACAAATAATCATTTAAATTCAATGGAGGCCCCTACTCCACAAATAATTGATTTATTTATCCATTTTCTTCCATGGATTGGTATTTCATTAATTTCTGGATTAATTTGTATTTATGTTAATGATTATTCATATTTGAGATCGATTAATATTATTAAGAAATTAGAAGTTGAAAAACAAAACAAAAAATATGTTCCATGCAAATACGAAAAATATATTTTAATTGGCACACAAATATTTTTTGTTTGTTTATCAATAACATTAATTATTGTTGGTATATTTAATAAAGAAGTACAAGATGTATATAATAAAGCTGCAAACATTTGTACGGAATGTATTGGACTTGGATAATATGAATAAGATTAAACAATTCTTCTTAAAAATTAAACCTTCTAGAAGACGAATTATCCAATTATATGCAGCGTTATTAGTTAATTCGAATGTTAAAGGTTATATTACTGGTAATATTTATAAAGGACCTTTAAAAAGTATTTGTGGACCTGGATTAAATTGTTATTCTTGTCCAGGAGCGACACTTGCTTGTCCAATTGGTTCTTTACAAAATGCTTTATCAGAAACTAAAACTAAAACCATTTCTTTTGTGTTAGGAATTATTCTTTTATATTCAATTATTTTTGGAAGGATGATTTGTGGTTATTTATGCCCAACTGGATTAATTCAAGATTTATTATATAAAATCAAAACTCCAAAATTAAAAAAGAACAAAGTTACATATGTTTTATCTTATTTTAAATATTTCCTTTTATCGGTTTTTGTTATTGGTATTCCACTATTTTTTGGATTAGCTCAAAACGAATTACCACTTCCATCTTTTTGTAAATATATTTGTCCAAGTGGGACGATTGGTGGAGGAATATTATTATTATCTAACCCAAATAACGCGTCTTTCTTTGAAATGCTTGGCGGATTATTTACTTGGAAGTTTGTTGTCGCGGTTGTTTTAGTTGTCGCATCAATATTTATTTATCGTGTATTTTGTCGTTTTATTTGCCCATTAGGTGCGATATATGGATTATTTAATAAATTATCAATATTAGGAATTCATATCGATGAATCAACATGTACCCATTGTAACGCTTGTGTTTCAGTATGTAAGATGGATGTTAAAAAAGTCGGCGATCATGAATGCATTAATTGTGGTGAATGTAAATCCGTATGTGCGACCCATTCAATTTCTTTTAGAGGGGAAGATTTAGTGAAAGCTTTTCACAAAAAGAAAATAGAAGAAAATAACCAAAAAGTAGAAAGCAATAATAACAATGAACAAAATTAATGAAAATAAGCTTAATTCAAAAAATGTAATTAAAAACTCAATTATTATTGGGGTTTCTTCATTATTTTTAGTTGGTGTTTTAGTGTATGTAAATTTCTTCGATAATTCCACCCCAAAAGATAATATCCAATACGGCAATCAAGTTGGCGATAATTGTGTTAACCAAGAAATTCAATTAATTAACAATGAAGAAGGTCACTTCGAAGTTAACCATCAAATCGGTAAAGTAACAGTAATTAATTTCTGGGGAACTTGGTGCACTCCATGTATTGAAGAATTACCAGAATTCGATGAATTATATAAACAATATTCTGATCAAGTATATGTAATCGCTATTCATCAAGCAGGCTTTAAAGAAGAAAAAGTCAATGAATTTATTCAAAATAGATGGCCAGAATTCACTATTCATTTTGGTTTAGATAGTCAAGACGATCCTTATTTCAATAAGATGGGCGGGTTAGATGTTTGGCCTATTACCACTATTGTTGACAAAGAAGGAATAATTGCCTTCACTCATCAAGGTAAAATATCTGGTGAATTATTAACACAAGAAGTTACTTCTTTGTTCTAATTATAAATAAACAAAAAACTCTAACAAGATTGCTCCTGTTAGAGTTTTTGTTTTATTGATTTGAATTAAGCAACTTCATTAATAACAATTCTAATACCCATATTTCCAGCATGGCCATCAGAATATGAAATAGCGAATACAATTTTTACATTTTCAGTTAATAAAACATTATAACTAAATCCTTGTTCAGATGTATAAACTGTTCCTTCACTATCAACTAATTTAGCGAAAGCATTAGTTGATGAAATAGTAACTGATTCATAATTTTCAAGGTAATCATTAATTGTTAATACATAATAAATTGTTTGATTTTCTTTTAAAGCAACAGTTGTAACACCAACTTCAATGTTGTGTGGGTTATCAATTGTTCCTACTTCTAAATAATATCCACATGCGAATAACCATTCATTACCTTTTTGATAATTTGGAACTGCGCTTGAAACTTGTCCATAATCACCATAGAAATATCCGTTTGCGGCTTGTAATTTATCTAAGAATACTTTGATTTCTTCGTTAACTGGGTACGCTCCATCGGAATTACAATATTCAGCATATTCTAAAACAAATTGATAATAATCAGTTGTTTCATCAACTAATAATACATCTTTACCAATATTGGTTGGAAGTTGAGAAATTGGAGTTTCAAAAAAGTCAATTGATGATGCTAATTTTGCGTATATTAATATTCCGTCTTTATCATTTAAATGATAAAATCCATCTTCTTCATTAAATACTGCCACATCTTCACCTTCTAATAATTTTCCACGTGTGAATTGTTCGTTTTCAGTTGGATCTATAGCAACATCTTGAATTGGAGTTGTCGCGTGAATATGATTAATTTCTTGTTTAACTGGTTCTTCATAATCACCGATTCTTGTAATCTTAATATCATAAGAACATGTTCCTGTTTTTGATGAAGTAATAATTCCAAAAGTAAATGACCATCCTGGAACTAAATCGCCATTTGCATCTGTTTGAGGAATTAAATTACCGTTTTCATCGGTTTCATCAGTTTTAACAAAGCCATCTAATCCAATTTCAAATTGTAAAGAGAAATTGACACCATCTTTTGAATTGTCATCTTCTCTTTCTGGAACACTTGGAATATAGTGTTTGTTTGTACCATATAAGCCAACAGCTGGATCGGCTTCATCCATTGATAAAATAGTTGTTGCATAAGATTCAATTTTGTATACACCAGTATTTTTTGGATTGAATCCATAATAAATTATTTGATTATTTTTAGTGACATTAACACGATAAAATGATCCTTCGTTAATCATGTATCGGTTATAATCTTGACCTTTTCCGTTATATGGTGTTTCTAAATCATATAATTGAATATCAATGTGGCGATTTTCGCTTGTAGCGACATATCCATTTGGATCATAAGTGTATTGTGATGGCACTCCTTCGAGGTGGACATAATATGTATCATCTGGAATATTCTTTTCCGCAACACCATAATCGTTAGCAAAAACTGGAGTTAAGCAATTTTGTTCAGTACACCACAAAACAGTAATATTATCTTTTGAACGGCTTCCATCTGGATTATAAATAGTTACTGAATAATAATCATCATGATATGTTGGTTCAGTATTGGTATTGGATGAAGTATTTGTTATATCACCGCCAGTAGATGTTCCACTACTAGAAGTACATGCTCCTAAAGTGAGTGATAACAAGATAATTGAACTAAATTTAATAAGATTTTTCATAACAATTCACCTTTCATTTATTTTCCATAATGATGGAAATAATAACATAATTTTAACCAAGAATTATTAACTCCTGGGAAAGTATATTTATCCATTAATCCTTGTAAAATTAACATTAATGTTTGATCAACCGGTATTGTACCAAATGTTTCTCCATCATCAATAATCATTTGATTATTGATATATTTATTAACTATTGAAGTATAATCGATTCCATTTTCAACAGCGTTTCCATTTTCGTCAACACTAAGATTGAACGCTCCTAATTTATTCATTTCTTGTAATGTGTAATTAAATAATTGATTTAAATTAGCGAAATCAGCATAAATGATTGATCCTAATGTTCCATCACTTAATAATTGATGATAATATCCATCATCTCCTAATGAAACATCGATTCCAGTTGAAATAATTGTAGATGTCATATTTCCTTGTTCATCAACTGTAGTTGTGAAATATCCAGGAGAACAAGCTTCAAATGATGAATAAGTTTGTCCGACAAGTTCGATATTTAATTGAAGAGTTTCAAATAAATATAAATCATAGAATGCTGCGCGGATATAAAGTGATTCACCTTGATTTAAATATACCCAAGTATAGAAATTTGGATCAGGTTTTTCGGAAGCGATATATGAATGTAAAATAATATCTGCACTTTCAAGAATTAATTCTTCTTGTTCATTATAAATCCAGCATTCAGTTTCGTTACTTCCTTTTGTGTTAAATTGATATACACCTGCTTCACCAGCTGTAAATTTGAAGAATAATCCTCTAGGCATAATAACATGGGTGAATGTCGCAAAATTTTGATCTCCTAATGAAGCTTTGATAGCAGTTTTAAATGTTAATCCAATAACTGGATTTTCATATTCTTTTCCGTTTGTTCCGTAAGCATTAATATAATTACAAGTTTCAAGATATTGATGTTCATAAGGAACAAATCCTTCATCATGAGTAATAATTGATAAATATGATGTAAGAGTAATTAATAATTGTTTAACTTTTTCGTCAACTGGAACATATCCTTTATCAGTTGAATTTGCAATTGAAGCATAAGAAATAACTTCATTTGTGTAATCAACACCATCAATATCAACAAAATATTTATTTACTGCGTAATCATATAATGAATAATTAGAGAATTGAGATGAGAATAAGAAATTCGCTAATAAAAGTGGTCCGTTAACATTTTCGATGTGATAATAGCCATCTAATTCATTATAAACAGGGGTAATATAATATTCATATTGTTCAGTGAATCGAGAAATATCTTCATAAGCACATGGACGAATTAAATATGTTGGAGTAGTAATATCATTTAAAGTTAAATAACGGAAATTACGTAAATAGACAGTGTCATCTCCTTCATAATTTTCACTATCCTTCATATAACAAAATCCCATGGTATAATCACCGCTTTCGATTGCGACATAAGCATATGATGTTTCCCAAGATGTACTTACTCCAGAAATAGTGTTAATAATTTCACCATTCATTAAGACATATAAATTATCATAACCTTCTTCAGTGCTTGAGAAATAATCAAAAGCAATTACTTGGTCTTTTTCTAAATGGAATTTTAAATAGACAATTGCATATGAATTATCAATTTTAATATTTGATGGCTTAATTGCGGATTTTTCATTATCAATAACAAATGGCCATGAATATTTTGCGTCTTCTTCATTTGTTTCTGGATAATATTTACCATTAAATCCATCACCATTGATAACTAATTCAATTTCTTCAGAAGAAGGCATTGTTACATCTGGAATAATTGGTTCATCTTCACCAGGGTTTTCGCTACTACCACTTCCAGAAGAAGGAAGATAATCATCCGCTAAATATTTGTCAAATTTATTAGTCCATTGTTCTAATTTAGTAATCGCTCCATGTTCGATATCATCAATTCTTCCATATCGATCAACAAAGACAGTATAAGGATAACCAGATTTATTAAAAGCTGAATCAAGATTAATATCATCTCGACCCATTTCAAAAATTAATCCGTTGTCTGATTGAAATTGAGTAACTGTCGATAATGAATCATAAACTGATAATGCGAATACTTCGACATCATCCATATATTGTTCATAAGCTTGATTTAAAATTGGGAATTCATAATTACACCAATAGCAATCTTTGTACCAGAAATTAATGACTACTAATTTCTTTTTTTCTAATGTTTTAGATAATTGGACATATTTGTTTTCAGTATTTTCAAAACCAAAATCATAAATTAAATCTTTTGTGTTATAAATAGTGCCTTCTGGAACTTCACCAGTAATTGGTTTTGAAGAAGCAACAATTTCTAATGTTGGATTATCATTTGAAATTTCTAATTGTTGATCGATTAAATAATAACCCAAAGGTAAATCATTTACTTCAACACGATAATTACCATTTTTTGCATCAAAATTATAATTACCCGCAATTGAAGTTTTTCCTTCACTAATTAATTTATTATCGTTGTCAAAAATTGAAATAGAAGCATCATTAATAATTTCACCATTAATATATTTTAAAGATACATTATAAGTAATATCTTCGTTTTGAGTCGAAGACGATGGAGAACATGATGCGACTAATAATGACGCTAATCCAATCATTAATGTTTTAATAATTTTATTATTCATTTAGACCTCTCCTTTCGGTATATGTTTCACATATTTATTATTTTTATAATAAATTGCTTTTTAATATAACATACTATTACTTAAAATTCACATATCAAAACATTTTTTTCTAATATTTTATTGAAAAGTAATAGAAAAAAGTTATCAAGGTTAATAAAAAGAATAAGATTATTTGTTTTTAATTAATAAATTGTAATATTGAAGAATGCATAATGATTTTGCATCATTTAATTGTCCTGCTTTAATTAATTCATTAATTTCATCCATTGTTTTAAATGAGAAATTAATTGCTTCATCGATATCGAGATGTCTTTCAGTTTTAATTAAATCAGTCGCGTAATATAAATGAATTACTTCATCAGTGTAAGCACAGCTTGGATACATTTTTCCTAAATAGACGATTTTGTTTGCTTTATAACCGATTTCTTCTTCAAGTTCTCTTAATGCTGCGACTTGAAGGTCTTCTCCTTTATCAACTTTTCCAGCAGGAAATTCATTTAATATAGCGTCATATGGATAACGATATTGTTGTTCAATCGCAAATTTTCCATCTAGTTCTGCTAAAACACATACCGCTTCACAATGTCTAATTAATTCTCTAGTTGATGTTCTTCCGTTTGGGCAAAGAACAGTGTCTTTATATAAATTAATAATTTTTCCTTTATATATTTCTGTTGACGAAATTTTTTCTTCTCTTAGTTTCATTTTTTCTTCCCCTTTTTCATTTCCAATAAATAAAAATATGTATCATTGTTATTTTCAATCCATTTAATTTTATATCGTTTTTTAATTTCAAAATATCGATCATCTATATTTTTATCGCGATATATTTTTCCATGGATTATTTTGCTTTTTTGGAAATATTTACATATATCTTTACGATTTCCAACACAATAATCTAAATTTAATGACAAGCAAAGGCAATATGCTTTATTAAAACCGATATCACTAAGTTGTTCCATATATTTAATGTTTTGAACGCATTTGAACAATTCATCATTCATCGTTCCTTTGTTTAACACATTTAAATTAATTGCAATTAATTCGTTATTAATTTTATTTTTTAAAACAATATCAATGCGATGTTTTGCTAAATTTTTTACATCAAAAAAATGGCGATGAAAAGAAGAACAATATATTTGATATCCTGGTAAATTGTCAGTTAAAAATTTTGATAATTCAAATTGTAATTTCTTTTGATTAGTTACGTCTAAATGACCATTTTCAACTAAACAAAAAAAGGAATTTATATATAAAAGTAAATCAAATGTTTTCTTTTTTCTAATCATAATTTTTATAATTCCATCGCTTTTAAGGCGCTTCCAATATATGCTTCATTTCTTTTTTGAACAAATTTTAAATTAGGAGATATTTTTTTAATTCCTTCTAATAAATATGTTTTATATAAAGTGTTTGAATTGCCTAATGAACCAATAATTGAAATTTTAGTTTCACCTTCAAAATGTAATTTTTTAAATGCGGTTTTAATCATTAATAATAATTCGTTAACACTATCTTTAATGATTTTTTTAGCGTTAATATCGTTTGAATTTTCAGTAACTAGTTTCGCTAAAGAGGCGATATCAGTTCTTTTGGCTTCAATAAAATATTTTGTGATATCTTCGTAATTTTGAATTTTTGTCGCAACCTTTAAAGCATTCGCTAAAGGGCCACCTTTTTTACGATAATCAATTACTTTAGCTAAGTATCTTAAAGCGTGAATGCCTAAATCATAAGCAGAACCAGGATCTCCTTCAATATAATTAATTCCACCTATTCGAATATTTTGATCTTTATTTTTTGCATAGCAAACCGAACCAGTTCCGGCAATACACACTATTCCATCTTCACCAGAAAGCGCTCCATAAAAAGCACTGATAATATCATTTCCAGCATCTATTTTTGTTTCTTTTTTAACAATATCTAATTTAGAAACAATTTCTTTAATCCAATCGATTTGCTTTTGAGAATATATACCACCAATACCTAAAAATATTGAATCAACTTTAACATTAATATCTTTAGTTCCTTCATAGATAACATTAATGATTTGTTGTTCATCAACTGTATCTAAAGAAGAAGGACCTACTTCTTTTAAATATATTAATTCTTTTTGTTCATTAATTAAGGCAAAGGCTGTTTTAGTTCCACCACCATCAACGCCTAAATAATATTTATGTTCCATATAAAAATAATAATATCACATTTATTCAATCATAATTTATTTTTATTAGATACAAATGTTCTTTGTTTAAAAAAGAACCAGCGTTAACTGATTCTTATTTTAATATTTATTCAGGAATGACAATCTTAATCGCGTCTTTAATGCATTTAACGACGAATTCTTTACCTTTAGTCATTTCTCCGTCGACACAAACATCGATTTCTTTTGGAGCGACAAAGCGAATCTCTTTGGCTTGGCGATACACTACTTTACTTCTCTTGCGATCTAAATGTTTTCCTTTGGTATATGTTCCAATAATCATTCCAAGACCTAAGAAAGTCATTGTTTTTAAAACACAGACATCGATTAATCCATCAGTATTGTCACTTTTTGGAGCGCATTTAAATTGTCCACCGACATATTGTCCTTGAGCGAGTGTGCACAATAAAATTTGTTTTTCGTTTAATTTCTCACCATCCGCGAATACTTCAGTATCATTAAAACGGCCATGTTTCATCGCATCATTTTTTAAAGCATATGAATATGGATCTAATCCTTTTTTAATGGCTTCTTCAGGAAGTCCGTGTTCTTTATAATAATTACCTCTTGCTCCAACGATCGCGTCAAAACCAAAGTTAATGACGTTAATTGAATACCATGGAGCAGTTAATTCTCCACCACTGATTTCACTTAAATCAATTGGGTGTGATTTTCCGTTAATTAAATTATTAAAATCTAAGAATTTTTCTTTATCACCATAAATTTTAACAAAGTCATTTCCAGAACCAACTGGATAAATAGCTAATTCAGCATTTGGATGTCCAACTAAACCATTCGCGACTTCGTGAACTGTTCCATCTCCACCACAAGCATATACACGAACAACTTCATCTTTATGATTATTTAAATATTCGTGTAAAAATGGGATAACACTTCTAGGTCCAGTAGTTTCATAAATTTCATAATCTAATGATTCAAAAGCTTTAATAACTTTATCTTTCACTGAATCATCATGGTTTAATTTCCCAGAATTTGGATTAACAACAATAAGATGTTTCATTTTTCATTTTCTCCTATCAATATAAAATAATTTTAGTCTTAAAAAATTAAATAAACAATAAGCAATTTTTTATTAAAAAATTAAATTAAATTGATGCTAATAATTATTCTATGTTTAATTAAAAATATTTAACAATAATTAATAAATTAATTACTTTTTAATTTTTCGATTTTTGATATATGTAAATAAGACAATAATTTCATGAATAATCAATGGAATTATTGCGAGAGTGAAAACAAAAACCCAATGTAAAAAATCTAATGGATAGCAAGAAAAGAAATTATTAATCCCTGGAGTCATAACAACAAAAATTTGTAAAATTAATCCAATCAAAAACGAAATAAACAATAAGATGTTTTTCTTATGAAAGACATGAATAAATGATTTCTTCATGTTCGCCATATTAAACATATGGAATAATTCAGCGATTGATAAAGTTGAAAACGCCATAGTTTGACACTTGCTTAATAAAATTGGATCATTTTCTAATGCTTTAGCTATTTCATTTAAAGTAAACAAATTTTCTTCAAATACTGGAATGATGAAAAACGCTAATAAAGTGATTAATGTTATTACAATGCCAAAGCCAAAAGTTGTAACATATCCGCCTTCAGCAAATAACGATTGATTTGGATTACGAGGTAAACGCTCCATTACATCATCACTTTTTTCCATTGCTCCTAAGCTAATAGCAGGTAAAGAATCGGTAACAAGATTTACCCATAAAATATGAATTGCAATTAAAGGTGTTGCTAAATTATATGTGGTAAATAATGAAAGAATTACTACAATTAACATCGTCAATACTTCAGCAATATTTGTACTCAATAAGAAAATTATTGTTTTCTTAATGTTGTCATAAATTCCACGGCCTTCTTCCACCGCTTTTTCAATGCTTGAAAAATTATCATCGACTAAAATCATATCACTAGCCGATTTAGCTACATCAGTACCAGTGATACCCATTGCAATTCCAATATCAGCACTTTTTAAACTTGGCGCGTCATTAACGCCATCTCCAGTCATTGCGACTATTTGTCCACTTGATTTTAATGCTTTAACTATTTGGACTTTATTCATTGGTGAAACCCTAGCAAATACATGGATATATTGAACTTTTTCAATTAATTCTTCTTCACTTAATTTATCGATTTCTTCTCCAAGCATTGCTTCGTTTTCACTTTGAGCAATTCCTAAATTTTTAGCAATCGCTAAGGCGGTTAATATGTGATCACCTGTAATCATAATTGTGTTAATACCAGCTTTTTTAAATTTCTCTACCGCAACTTTAGCTTCTTCTCTTGGTGGGTCAATCATTCCAACAAAACCAAGGAATATCAAATTATCTTCTATTAATTGATTTTGATAACGATAAGCAAGGCAAAGAACTCGATAAGCTTTTTTAGCCATCTCTTCACTTGCAATATTGATTTTATTAATGTCTTCTTCATTTATTTTTCGAACTTCACCATTTATATCAATATGGGTGACATGTTTTAATATTTGGTCTAACGCTCCTTTGGTGAAAGAAATTTTCTTTTCGTGATATTGTTGGTGAAGGGTTGACATCATTTTTCTTTTTGAATCAAAAGGTATTTCATCTATTCTTGGATAATCTACTTCTAAATCGTTTTTCGATAATCCTAATTTATCGGCGTATTCAACTAAACAAATTTCGGTTGGATCACCATAAATCCCATTTGAGATAGATGCATCATTGCACAAGCATAATCCGATTGCTAATAAATTATTATCTTTTGAGAAAATGTTTTTATCATCATTAATATGGTGGTTTATATAAGAGCTAACGACAGTCATTTTATTTTGAGTTAATGTTCCCGTTTTATCAGAGCACACTGTTTTGACTGAACCTAGCGTTTCTACAGATGGTAATTTTCTTACAATTGTATTAGCTTTAACCATTTTTTGAACGCCTAACGCTAAAACGATACTAACAACTGCAACTAATCCTTCTGGAACAGCTGCAACCGCTAAAGAAATAGCGAACATAAAATTATCAACAATGGCCGCTATCCACGAATCTAGGCCTAATGGATTCATTATAAATAACTCAATTAATTGGATAATAAAAATAATAACGACAATCAATATTGTTAATAATCCTAAAAATTTAGATAATTGACCTAATTTCTTTTGCAAAGGAGTTAATTCGGTTTTTTCATTATCTAATAATGAAGCAATTTTCCCTGTTTCAGTGTCCATCCCTGTCGCAACTACTATTCCTTCACCATGACCATATGTCACAGGAGTGGACATAAAAGCCATATTTACTCTATCGCCTAGAGGAATATTTTCTGAAAATACTATTTCAGCATTTTTATCTACTGGTAAACTTTCCCCTGTTAAAGATGATTCATCAGTTTTTAAATTGAATGTTTTAATCAATCTTAAATCAGCAGGAATTGTTCTCCCTTCTTCTAATATTACAATATCTCCAACAACTAAATTAGAAGACTTTATTTCTTGAATATTTCCATTCCTTCTTACATTACACGTAGGTGACGCTAAACGTTTCAATGCTTCTAATGATTTTTCGCTTTTCTTTTCTTGGATTGTTGAAATAATCGCGTTTAAAAATATGACGGATAAAATAATGATTGGATCAGCAAAATCAAATGGTTCATGATGCTTAATCGTATTATATAAAGAAATTCCAGTGCTTAGAATAACTGCAAGCAAAAGAATGTATATCATTGGGTCATGAAAATTTGATAAGAAAATTAATATTAATGGTTTTTTCTTCTTTTCTTTTAATTGGTTTAAACCATATTTTTGCTGTCTTAAAAGAATTTCTTCATCTGTTAAACCTTTATTAGGTTCAACTTCTAATGACAATAATGTTTCTTGAATAGTTTTTGTTTCGAACATAAAAGTTACTCCTACAGTAACCGTCTTGTTCATAAACTGGTCAAGGCCGGATATCACATCGTGTTGACGACTGCTTGACTTCACTACTCCCGGTCGTTTTGTATTATATAATAATTTTTTTAATATCGTCTACCTTATTATTATTTTTTAAAAATTGGAACACTTGATTATAGTTTTAGATTTTTTTATTTTCTGAAACAATCATAACGCCTCGATCAATGCTTAATATTCTTAATAACGAGACTACACTGGTTTTATATGTCCTCTAATTCATTGATAAATCTCTTTTTTCATAGAATTCTATGTTTTTTTCGAACAATAAAACATTTTCTAAAAATAATATTAAAAATTCTTCATTGAAAAATTTTTACGTAACGGAAAAATATTCAATGGAGGTTATTTTTACTAAGAATTAATAGAGATATTTATCTTAAGAAATTATTTGAAAAGCCTGCATAATCGATGTCGTTGAAAAATCAATCTAAGAAGAAAGGCCTTTATTAAATATCCATAATATAACGCTTGTGTAAGATGATATAGTAAGGAAATTCGATAGGTTTTATCTAAGTATTAAGGTCGTTTTGGATAAATATAATAAATCGGACAATTGTTTTTACAAAAAATAAAAATTTTTGCAGTTTTTGAAAGAAGTTGATTTTGTTGTAATTAAGAATGGTAGGAAGTGTTTCATTCATGTTGCGTACGTAATGGAAAGCGAAGAAACAATAACTAGAGAATTCAGTGCTTTTTCACCGATTAAAGATGCATCCCCTAAATATGTTTTAAGCCTTGATACAATTGATATGTCTAGAAACGGAATTACACATTTAAATATTATTGATTTTTTGACTCATAAAAAGGATTTATTTTTATCTTAAGAAATTATGCAATATCTTAGTATAAAAGTTCTAGCTTTATAAAAAATACTTAGGCATTAGATAAAAAATCCCTAATAGGTTCAATCTAAGTATCAAGCCTGTTAGGGATTAAAGAATTTATTGTTTTTAAG
>JAQYER010000012.1 GCA_028723545.1 Caryophanales bacterium | reverse complement strand
CCAAATAAACCTTATCCGAAATTTTTTAAGAATTTGAAATTTATGGGTGTAGCATTGGGGTTATTTACTTTAGTTTTTGCATTAGGATATTTATGCCCAAATTATGTTGAAAAATATGGCTATGATTACGTTGAATCATTTTTTGGTGGAACAACATTTGATGAAATGATTGCTTCAAGCTATTTCTATTTACATGCAGTGAGTCCAATTTTAGGATTATTATCTTTAATTTTTGAAAAAGATGAAAAGCCATCATTCAGCATTGTTTTTACTTCTTTTATTCCTTTAGTGATTTATTTAATTCCATATTATGTTTTTGGCGCAATTGAAGGATTGAAAACAACATTTAGTGGAGACTGGTATGAATTGTTAGAATTTAGTTTATTACCAGATCCAACAATCAATCTAGTGGCGGTTATCGCAATCGAGGTTGCAGCATCGTTATTTATAATATTTGCTTTATCTTTAATTTGTTTTGGCTTATTACATATTGGATGTGATAAATCAAATAATAAACGCGTTAAATATGAATATGTTGGTGATAACAATGTTCAAAAAGTTGAACAACAACCACAAGAACAAGTTGAAAAGCAAGAAGAAGTTGTCGAACAACCAGTTGAAGATGAAAAATTAGTTGAAGAAGTTCAACCAGTAATTGAGGAACAAATCGAAGAAGAACCTCAAGAAGAAGTTGAACAAACCGAAAATAATGAAGAAGACGATAAAGTTATTAGTGTTAGTGAAGATATCGCTAAAGCGATAATTTTAGAACAACCAGTCGAAGAAGATAAAAATCAAACTGTCGAAGAAGAACCAACTGAACAACCAGTTGAAGAAATAATCGAAGAACAACCAGTTGAAGAAGAAAAGGCTCAAGAAGAAATTCCTACTGAAGAAGTTCAAGCTGAACCAGTTGAAGAAGAAAAACTAGTTGAAGAAACTCCAACTGAAGAAACAGAAAAATCTGAAGAAGTAGTTTCAGAAGAAACCCCTGTTCAAGAAGAAAATGAAGAACAACCTAAACCAGTAGAAGAAAAGAAGGAAGAGGCACAACCTGTAAAGAAAGTTGCTACTAAAAAAGCTCCTAGTAAAAAAACTTCAGTTAGCAAAAATTCTTCTACCAAGAAAAGCGATTCTTCTAAAAAATCAAGTAGCAATGCAGCGACTTCAAAGAAGACATCTACAAATAAAAAATCAACTAGTGTCAAAAAAGATACACCAGCAAAAGGAGGTAAAACTGTGGCAAAAGAAGTTGAGAAAAAAGAAACACCAAAAGATAATAAATTCAATGGTAAAGCTCGTGTATATCACATTTCAACTCATGAAAATGGATATAAAGTCAAATTAGCGGGTGGTGAAAGAGCGATTAAAACTTTCAAAACACAAAAAGAAGCGATCGCGTACGCAAAAGAACTCGTAAAATCTCAAGGTGGTTCTTATGTTATCCACTCATTAAATGGATCTATTAGAAAAGGTTAATTAATACCGATTACTGATATTAAAAGTTCATCTAAAGTCCCACCCGCGTGGTGGGCTTTAAATTTAAAATCATCTTCTAGTTCGAACATATATTCATCTTTGGCAATGGCAATATAATCGCCAAAAAATTGATTAATATATTCGCTTGGTAAATTATCTCCATATATTTTCATATCCATGATTTGTTCTTTAGTGAACAATTCATAATGTTCACCATAATGATTATTGAATATTTCAACAAATTGTTTTTTCATTTCTGGCTTAACAAAGAAATTTGCACTTCTTTTTTCAAATGAAAATGGGCGAATTAAACATTCTTGAATTTCTTTATCTTGATAATATGGTAAATATTTGACATCGATTAATCCATGGTCGGCAATAACAATTGTGGTGACATCTTTATTTTTATTACAAAAATGTTCCATATATTTATTAATTTTATTAATAACTTTATGGACTTTTTTATGGTTAACTCCAAATTCATGAATGTCGTGATCTGGATTAGTCCAATAAGCATAAACAAAAGATTTATCGTTATCGATAGATTTGATTAATTTGAAATTGTGACGAATAAAAGCTTTTAAATGTCTATTCCAAAAATGAGTTGTGTCGACACTTGTTCCTTGGGTTAATTTAGCAATTTCTTTTTTATTTACTCGATTAATAATATCAATGATATTTTCGTAATGACAATATGTATTTCCTAAATGAACACCTTTGATTTTTTCACCAGTAATTTCATCTTTATTTGCAAACATTTTGACATTTGTTTGTACTTCTTTGAAATATTGAGTCCAAGATAACCAACCTGTTTCGATTGGATATTTTGCGCTTAACATTGATGATGTTGCAGCGACCGTAGTAGGTGGGAAAGTTGATGTAATATCTTTAATAACATGTTTTCTTAAGAAAGAATTTTTATCTAAATGTTTTTCAATTAATGCTTTGCCCATTCCATCAAAAAGAAAGACGATTACTTTATTTTTATTTACTAAAAAATCATCGACTTCTTTAATTGTGTTATGAAATGGATTGGCATTAAAGTGTTTGAGAATTGAATTTGATAAATTTGTAATTGAGTTATTGTAATCTGGTTTATTCATGGCTTTGATTTTAGCATATTTGTTGTATAATTTTAAATAAGTTATTTATAATAAATAACATATAAATATAGTGCAAAATCAAAAATCTTATTTATTTCTAAATAGTATAATTGTTAATTAAAGAAGGACGAAATTATGAAATTAATAATCGACACAAAAGATAATATTAACCAATTAGTCGCTGAAGAATTTATTAAAATAATCAACTCCATTGATCACCCAGTTATTGGACTCGCAACTGGATCAACTCCACTTGGAGTATATAACCAATTAGCGATCGCAAACAAAGAAGGTAAAGTAAGTTTTAAAAATGTTCATTCATTCAATTTAGATGAATATGTTGGATTAAGTGAAGATAATGAACAATCATATCGATATTTTATGAATCATAATTTATTCCAATATATCGATATTGATTTAAATAACACGAAAGTTCCAACTCCTTCTACATACGAACATTATGATGAAATGATTTCAAAAGAAGGTGGAATTGATATTCAAATTCTTGGTTTAGGAAGCGATGGACATATTGCTTTTAATGAACCAAACACTCCATTTGATACCTTAACCCATTTAGCGGACTTAGAGCAATCAACAATTATTGATAATTCACGTTTCTTTAAATCAATTGATGAAGTTCCAACTAAAGCAATGACAATGGGATTAAAATCAATTATGAACGCAAAAAAGATTGTTTTAATCGCTTATGGTAAAAACAAAGCTCACGCGGTTAAAGAAATGATTGAAGGACCAATTGATATTTCTTTACCTGCTTCAATATTACAAAAACATAATGATGTTACTATTTATTGTGATTCCGATGCAGCATCATTATTAACTAAATAACTTTTTATTATTAATAATTATCATCTATTAAAGTAATAACGATATATCGAATTGTTTTTATTGTCTTTTTAACCAAGTTATAAAACGAAAATTAATCGAAAATAATTTTTCAAATTGTTATTAATAAATCATTGTGATTCTTTTATAATATATAGAATTACTAAGGAAGGTGTTTATATGTCACGTGCAGATGAAATTTTTATTGAAAATATGAAAGATATTTTAGAAAACGGTGTGTGGGACACTGAATTTAATGTTCGTCCACATTGGGAAGATGGCGCTCCTGCACATACAATTAAAAAATTCTGTATTGTTAATAGATATAATTTACAAGAAGAATTACCAATTTTAACAATTCGTCGTACTGCTTTTAAATCATGTTTAGATGAACTTTTATGGATATGGCAAAAAAAGAGTAATAACATTCATGATTTAAAATCTCATATTTGGGATTCATGGGCTGATGAAACTGGATCTATTGGCAAAGCTTATGGTTACCAATTAGCAAAAAAATCAATTTACAAAGAAGGAGAATTTGACCAAGTTGATCGTGTTTTATTTGATTTAAAAAATAATCCACAATCACGTCGAATTATGACTAATATTTATAATTTTGAAGATTTGCATGAAATGAATTTATATCCATGTGCTTATTCAATGACTTTCAATGTTTCTGGCGATACATTAAATGGCATTTTAAATCAAAGATCAAACGATATGTTAACTGCGAATAACTGGAATGTTTTGCAATATTCATTATTATTAATTATGTTCGCTCAAGTATCTGGATTAAAACCTGGAACACTTGTTCACGTTATTGCGGATGCTCATATTTATGACCGCCATGTCGATATCGTTAAAGAAATTATTCAAAAACCTCAACATAAAGCTCCTAAATTAATCGTTAATCCAAATGTTAAAAACTTCTATGATTTTAAAGTTGAAGATTTTGAATTAGTCGATTATGAATATGAAAAATTAGACAAGAAGATTCCTGTTGCTATTTAATTATGATTATTTCGATTTTATGTGTTGATAATAAATTTGGTATTGGAAAGAAAAATGGTCTTCTTTTCAATTTACCATTAGATATGAAATTTTTTCGCGAAACAACAAAAGGGCATGTTGTTTGTTTAGGAGAAAACACTCTTTTATCATTTCCAAATCAAAAACCTTTAAAAAATCGCTTACATATTGTTTTGTCTCAAGATGTTAATCACAATTATGATGGGGTAATAAATGTTCATACGTTTGAAGAATTCCTTCAAAAAATTAAACAATATTCCCAAGATGATGATGTATATGTTATCGGTGGAGCGTCAATTTATCGTCAAACATTACCATATGTTGATAAAGTATTATTAACTAAAGTAAACGCTGACGGAAATGCTGAATTATTTTTTCCAAATTTGGATGAAGATGAAAATTTTGAATGTATTGAAGAAAACCCTCCAATAATGGATGGGCAATATGAAATAAGATTCACCACATATATTAATAAAAATAAAAAAGAAATCTAAAAAAGATAGTCACTGAATATTCAGTGATTTTCTTTTATTCATCAAATTTTTAATTATTATTTTGATGCATTTTTATCAATACAACAAAAATATAAATATGATTAACAAAAATATATGTTTTATAGTTTATAATAAGATTAATGAAAGAACTTGAAACAAAAATAATTATTGATACTGATATCGGTGAAGACATTGACGATACTTGGGCGTTAATCTTTTTATTATCGTCACGATTTGTTGATATTAAATTAATATCTGTCACGACTGGTGATGTTAAATATAAAGCCAAAATTGTCGCAAAAATATTAACATTATTAAATAAAACCAATATTCCAATTGCGTTAGGAAAAGCAACTGAAAATGAATGCTACGCTCAAAAAAGATGGACTGATGATTTTGATATAAGTAGTTATCAAGGTCATATTTATTCAAGCGCTTCTAAAGCTTATAAAGAAATATTAACTAAATATCATGATTGTTTAATTGTTGGACTTGCTCCTTTTTCTACTTTGGCGATGGTTAAATCAACCTTGGTGCAAAAACAAATTCCAATTCTTGCAATGGCGGGATCAGTTTTTAAAGGATATTTTAATTCTGATACTCCAAGTATTGAATGTAATATTGTTACTGATATTAATGCTTCAAAAGCAATTTTTAACGCCGATATTCCGTTAACAATTGTTCCTTTAGATGTTTGTGGTGGAACAATTATTCGAGGAAAACAATATCAACAAATTAAAAAAAGCAGCGCTCTTCCATCAAAAATTGTTATGGAAAATTATCAAATCTGGCAACAAGATTATGTTGGTGGGGCAGTTAAATTAAACATCGATAAAGAAAGTTCATATTTATATGATCTAGTAGCGGTTTGGCCATTAATCTTTCCACAAAATTTCGACACATTAAATTATCCAATTTATATTAGCGATGATGGATATACCAAAATTGGTGGAAAAAGAAATGTTTCAGTAATAACTAAAATGCATAAGCATTCTTTGATGGTCAATTATAGTGTTGAACAATTTCGAACTGACACCCAAAAAACAAGTAATATTTTAAAATTAGGCGTTGATAAGATGTATTCATTAACATACATTCTTCATAACCCAAATGTTTCTTTATCAGTTGCTGAAATTGGCTGGGAACAAAGATTTCCTGGAAGTTCTTTTGGGCCACTTGTTAGAGATTATTATATTCTTCATGTCGTTGTTTCTGGAAAAGGAACATTATATATCGGAAATAACAAAAAAGAATTTAAAGCCGGAGATTGTTTTATTGTTCCACCAAATGAAAAAGTTAAATATGACGCTGATACAATTGATCCTTGTAAATATTATTGGGTAGGATATACAGGAACATCCGCGAAAGAATTAACAACTAAAGCCAACTTTACAAAAGAAAATAATTATGTAAACACTCCAACAAACTTTAATGAAATTGCTTCAAAAATTAAAACGATGGTGCTTTTAAAAGTACCAGATCAATCTGTCTCATATTATTTACTAGGTAATTTATATATTTTATTTTCTAAATTCTTTTCGGAAGAACCTCAATTTGAACATACTGAAGAAGGATATGTTGAAAAAGCCATGAAATATATCGACACTCACTATAATGAAAATATATCAATTCAAAATGTTTCTGATTATGTTGTATTAGAAAGAACATATTTTTTCAGATTATTCAAAGAACAAACTAATTTATCTCCAAAAGAATATTTAACAAATGTTCGCATTGAACAAGCCAAGAAATTGCTAAAAGAAACAAATCAGCCGTTATCAAACATCTCAATATCGGTTGGATATCCAAATTATTTATCGTTTTTTAATATTTTCATGAAAAAAGTTGGAGTGTCTCCAAGTGAATACCGAGAGAGGCTATTGAAAAAACAACAAAAATATAAATCAAGACAACATAAATCAACTTTTAAATAATTTATATATGATACTATTTGTTTAACAAAGTATTTATATTTGCCACATTTTATTACTTTAGGAGGCCTAATAATGAAAAACAAATTAATTACATCTAGTTTACTTCTTTTATTAACATTTGCTTTAGCGTCTTGCCAAAATGGTGGAGGAGATAGAACTAAAAAAGATTCTTATAAAGTATTAACTTATTTAACTTCTGCTGATTCTGAAGCTTATCAAACAGTTTTAGATAAAGTGGTAAATGATTTTAATGAAATTATTAAACCACAAGGATATAAAATTGTTACTGAGACTCCTGGAGGAAGTTATTATACTTCATTAAGTAATAAATTTTCATCACGTCAAGCCCCAGATATTTTTATGATGGAAGCTGGATTTTTTAATTCATTCTCTCCATATTTATTACCATTAGATTCTTATTTAAATGAATCTGAAACTTTATCAAGATCTGATTTATGGGATTTAAATGATTTTTATCTTAATGCAAATGGTGAATTAACTTGTTTAATTAAAGACTTCTCTCCTGACTTTATGCTCATTTATAACAAGAAAATGTTAGATGAATACAATAATTCTCATCCAGAAAAACAATTTATTGTTTCTGAAACTGAGCCAATGAGCTGGACTGAATATTATGAAATGGTTTCAACAATTCAAAATTCATTAAGTGTTTCTTATGGAACTTCATTAGGATTTGAAGGAGTAAAACATCTTCATGAAATGGTTCAATCAACCGGAAGTGAAATGTATATCAATGATCAAAAATTAAATAAAGACGATAATAATGTTAAAGAAGCCTTTTCATTATTCTGCGCTTTACAAAAAGATAATGCGACTGAATTCCCTAAATATTATTCATTAAATCAAAATGATGGAAAAGCACCTGGTAGTTATACATCAGGTTCAACCACTAGTGAACAACAATTATTTATTCAACAAAGATGTTTCTCTATTTTTAATGGTTTATATTCATTCTCTGCTTATGGTTTTTATGATGTTAATTTCGAAGTAGGAATTGCTCCTCATCCAGTAATGGATAAAACAAAAGGAGCTTTTGGAACAACATCCGCGATGGTATCTCACGCGATATCAAAGACAACAAAATATCCTGACATTGCTTGGAAATTCTTAGAATATTATCAAACAGTGGGTATGGAAGAATTCACTAAAATTGCTTACAACATTCCAGGAAATAAAACAATCGCTGGTAGTGATTCTTTCTTAAAGAATGAAAATCCAAAAGCCGAAAAAATGGCTAATTATTTCTATAATTTCGTTAACGATGGCCATTGTGCGGTCACTAAATACAACAATTTAATTTCTTATGACCGTGTTCAAACATGCTTTAATACTCAACTTGCTAAATATTATGATGGATCATTATCATTTGATAAATTATTAACTGAAATCGACCGTTCAATTCAAAATTCTATTTAATTTATGATTTTATTAAGGGACAAAATTTTCCGTCGACAAAGTCGAATGGAAAGAAGAGAAACGATATCCTTTTATTTATATATCCTTCCTTGGATAATTGGTTTTTCTTTGTTCACAATTGTTCCAATGTGTTCTTCCTTTTTCTATTCATTTCATAAAATGTCTGTTCTTGATTTAACAAGTGACACTTATGTTTATGTTGGATTAGGAAATTATAAATCATTATTCCGAGACACAATGTTTCTTTCGTCAATTGGAAATACTTTCCTTTATGCGTTTGTTAAAACATTTGCGACTTTATTTTTTGCCCTTATTTTAGCTTTATTTATTAACACTGGTTTTAAAGGAAACAAATTTATTCGTATCTTAATTTATCTTCCTGCTATTATTCCAGGCGTTGCTTCAATTGTTGTTTGGTCACAATTATTTTCTAAAGACTTTTCTTTATTAAATTATTTCTTATCCTTTTTACATATACCTCCAATTGACTGGACAAATTATGAAACATCAATGGGAAGCGTCATATTGATGTCAGTTTGGACTGGTATTGGCCCTCAAATGTTAGTGGTGTTGGCCGCTCTTCAAGCTGTTCCATCTGAAGTTATTGAAGCTGGAAAAATGGATGGCGCAAGTGCGATAAGAAGATTTTTCTCAATTACTCTTCCATCAATTTCACCAACATTATTTTTCTTATCATTAACTGGAATTATTGGTGGTCTTCAAGCTTATGCTGAAATGCAATTATTATTCGGAACTGGCACAGATAAAACGATGACTATGGCGTGGAATGTTGTATTAAACGCGATGTCATTAAATGGCACCAAAACAATGGGATATGCCTGCGCGCAAGCATGGATATTATTCATCATTATTATGTGTTTTACCGCAATTTATTTTATTGCTAGCAAAAAGATTATGCCAAATAACGGAGGTAAAAAATAATGAATATCAAAACTCGTTTATTTTTAATCCGTAGCCAATTAATCCATTCAAAAGGCTTATCTCCAAAAACAAAGAAGATAACAAAAAATATTATTTTCTTAATTATTGGCATAATAATCGGCTTAATTTTATCAATCCCATTTATTTGGATGTTCTGGTGTGCTTTCCAAGAAACAACTAATGATTTATATGTTATCCCACCAAAAGTACCAAATTTCTTCTATTATGATAACTTCAAGCATTTTATTACTGACACACCATTTTTAAATCAATTAAAAAATACTTTAATCATTGTTTTATCATCAATGACTTTAAATATTGTTGCGTCAATATTAGTTGCTTATGGATTCGCAAGATTCCAAGCAAAAGGAAAGAAATTATTATTTGGTGTTCTTCTTTCAACAATGATGTTACCTTGGGTTGTTACAATGGTTCCAGCTTATATTTTATTTGCTCGATTTGGAATGATTGGAACAGAAGGATTCCCATATCTTCCATTAGTGCTCCCTTCTATCGGAGGTTCAGCATATAACATTTTCTTATTAAAACAATTTATTGAAGGTATCCCAAAAGAACTTGATGAAGCCGCCCGAATTGACGGATGTGGTTCATTTAGAAATTTAATTCAAATATTATTACCAAATTGTCTTCCAATTATTGCAACAGTTGTAATTTTTGCCTTCATTGGCACATGGGGAGATTATGTTGGTCCATCAATTTATATATTAAATACGAACGATTATACTTTGGCGTTAGGGTTACAATTCTTAAAATCGCAGACGATGGGCGCAATCGACTGGCCTCTTGTTATGGCGGGATGTGTTGTTTACGCTATCCCAATTATCATTGTGTTTGTTACTTGTCAAAAAGCTTACGTCCGTGGAGCGGTTGGAAGCGCAATTAAATAAAAAAGAAGGGAGAAAATATGCTTAAAAACAAATTATTCTTAATAATCGGATTATCTTCGTTATTAATTATTCCATCTTTTAAAAACCAAAATATCCAATTAAAAGCCGAAGATGAAATTATTTATTCGGCTGACTTTGAAGGAATAACAATTAATTCTTCAAATCCACCTGATAAGCCAACTGGCTTTGTTTGGACTCAAGAATATTTAGATTGCAAAACCGAATTCCATAATGGATCAAATATGCTATATGCGACTGCAGCAAGCAAAGAAAATGATTTCTCATCAATTGGTGGATTTGGTACGGCTAGTAAATCCAATTTAGCGAAATTAAAAGAAGGCGAACCATATCAAGTCGATTGTTATTTAGAATATTTTAATATGGACTTTATTGAAGTTGAATTCCTTGGTGGTTCTGATAAATGGGGTGCAGCAAGACTATATAAAGATTCATATGTTCGAAATGATAATGGTGGAAACAATATGACAGATGTGTCTTATAAAAATAACATCTTGTCGTTTAAATTTACTTATACATTCAATATTAATGAAAATGTTAATGGATATATTACATTTAAAGCGTTCAATTCAAATAACGGATATTGTTATTTTGACAATATCACTATCCGTCATGTTGATAATCAAATTGAAGGCACATTTGATGAATATCCATTAGGAACATTTGATGGAACTGCTTATGATCAATATAAAACAATTATTTATTGTCAAACTAATGATATGACATCCACTCCATCAATTATTGATGATAATGGCAATAATAAATTAAAAATTAGTTATACTCCAACTAAAGTAAATGAAGGAGAAAGCGTCTTTTATTTCAATAAGATGCAATTCATGAACAAAGAAAGGGAATACGAATTTAGTTTCGATTTAGAAGTTAATAATATTTCTAAATTATATATTATTTATGGCGGAACATGGATTAGTGATCGTTCAGAAGTCATTGTTGATTTTGATTCACTTAACACAACTATAAATGGAACGATATTCTCTTCAGCGAATTATGTTAATAATAAATTAACAATGAAATACACTGTTCCATCTTGGAGTGCTGATTACGCTCAAATGGTATTAATCGCGGAAGCAAAAGAAATTAAAGAAGCATCATTAATTATCGATAATACCAAAATGGCTATGACTCCAATCGTTCAATCATTAGAAGTCGATGTTAGTGAAGGTAAAACAACATTTAATTTTGGTGATCAATTTTCAAGCGAAGGAATAAAAATCTATGTTATTTATTCAAACGGAGATAAATACCAAATTGAAAATTCTCAATGCGTTTTTGAAGGATTTGATAATGAATCTGAAGGAAAACAAATTATCACTGTTAGTTATGAAAATGTTTCAACGACATATCAAATCGAAGTTAATCGCGTTCCATCTTATTTAAAATTAGATATTAGCAATGTCAAATTAACATATGGTTTTAATGAACCATTAGACTTCTCTAATTTAATTGTGGAACTAGTGTATGTTGATGAAGGTGAAAATAAAGTATTAGCCCATGATGCATTAAGAGAAGATGGTTATGCTATATTCACAACCGGATACAATCCATTAAAAGAAGGAACTTATACAATCATTGTTATTTATAAAAATTTAGTAGCGACTTTCGAAGTAAGTGTCGAATTTGATTTAACAGTCGATTTTGAAGATATTATTTATGAAGGGACAGGTAATTAATTATGAACACAAAGAAATATTTATTATTATCTAGCTTAGCTTTATTATTATCTTCATGTTCTGGCGGAGGTATTGATGATATTGCTGGTAAAGGAATCGCTAGTGGATATGTAAAAACATATCCTCAAACAATATCTGGCCAACTCCACAATGACGGAATGGGTTGGTGTGCATTAGAAGAACAAACCGAACTTGGAAAATTAGATTTAGGTAAAAACGGCACAATCCCAGAATGCGATGTAATTGGAATTCAAACTTCTTGGGCGTTAATTGAAAAAACTCCTGGTAATTTTGATTGGTCATTAATTGATAAAACAATTGATTATTGGACCAATTTAGGCAAACGAATTAATTTCCGTATTTGTACTGACTCATTATCTTTACCTGAAGTATATTTTGGAGCGCCTAAATGGATTAATGAAGCTCCATATAATGTTCATTATGAAGAATATCAATATAGTGGCGATATGATGGCGAGAGTCAATGATTTAACTGACCCAACATATCAACGACTATTTGAAAATTTCTTAGATAAATTAGCAGAAAGATATATTGATAATGTTTATTTAGACACTGTGGATATTCGTGGATATGGAATGTATGGCGAATGGCATAGTGGTCACTCTTTTGCAAACATGAATGAAAGAATGGAAACTTTAGCGTATATCACTGATCAATACCAAGAAAGATTTGCTAAAAATGGTATTCAATTATTCTTATCAAATTCTTGGGATTATCAAGGCGGTAATAAAGATGGTTCAACTGCTTCAACATATGGAAACTGTTCATATGAAGATTATTTATCATTCTCAAGCATCGACCATGCGATGTATTTAGATAATGTTGGATATCGTCGTGATGGTTTAGCGGGTAATGGATGCACTAAATACGCGACTGATGAAAAAGCTTTAGTGGACTTATTTAGAAGTGGAAAGAAAACATCTATTTCTGGTGAATATTTCTCTGGCATCGCTAATTATAAAAGTGGTTCATTAGGAATGAGCCCAATGGAAGCAACTGATGAATTATTATTTAAATCTCGATGCAATTATTCAACCGCTCTTGGATGGGTAAATACTGAAGTTATTAATATTCTTGAAAGTGAATACGCTGATGTATTTGACCGTGGAAATATTAAAATGGGATATCGATTCAAAATTGATTCAGCTCAATATCCTGAAACTGTTAAACAAGGTAATATCGCTCATACATTAGTGACAATTTCTAATTCTGGAGTCGGAAGATTTACATTAGAAGACCATAATATTCGTTTAATGATTATTGACCAAAATGGCAAAATTAAACAAACATATGATAATAAAGATTATGATTTACGCATTTTAACAAATGGGGAAATATTAAATGTTTATTCCGATATTAAAATCGATTCATCATTAAGTGATGGCGAATACACTTTAGCGATTTCAATCGTTGATAAAGATGGAAATCCTCATATTCGTTTCGCTAATGTGGGTGACTACGATAATAAGATTTATCCATTAGGAAAAATTAATATTGGTAACGCTAAACAATTAAAAGATATCGATTCTTCATTTAAATATGAAAATACTAATTCTCATAAATTAAAAGCCAACAAACAATATGAAGTAACATTTGAATACACTCCATCATTTGAATTAAAAGATTATCTTTTCGGTGATGAATCAGGTTATGAATTACATCTTGTTAATGGATCAAAAAATATTAAATTAGCTAATTGGCAAGATGTTTCAGAAGAAAAAGCTATTAAAACTATTTCATTCTCGACTGAAGATATTTCCAATGCTCACCTTGAAATTATTGGCACTGGTGGATACGAAAACAAAATCCAAGTTGGCAATATGAGAATTGCTGAAAAGACTGGATATATTACTAGAATTAATAAAGATTATAATCTTCTTTCAGTTGACAATGCTTGGTATAGTGATACTGATATTTGCCATGTTGAAGAACAAATTGGCAAAAATAATGATGGAGCGATTGTTATTGATGCGATCGTACCACATAAAGAAAATGATGGATTATTCTCTGATCCAGAATTATTAAAAATTAAACCAAATACCTCATATACTATTTCTTTTGATACAAAAGGATATTCAGTTGGTGGTAATGGTGCTTATTCATATCTTAAATTAGTTGATGGAGAAGGAAATGAACAAATCATTGGCGAATGGTATGATCGTCCAGATGAACAATTAACTAATAAAACATTTACATTCGTTAGCGGAAAACAAGAAGGATTACATTTTGTTTTCGGTGAGAAAAATGTCGGTGGATACATTATTGATAACATTAACCTTTTAGAAAACGCGAAAGGAACAATTGTTAAAGGTGAAGACCACCCAATTGAAAGAAATGTTCGTCCATATGATGAAGAAAAATTAACTCCTGGTTATGTTGAAGGATTTGAAAATGGAGTGTGCAATGACTCAACATTTACATATGGATTTAATCGTTGGGGTTCATTAACAAATAATAAAGAAGAAGTTATTGATGGCAATTTCTCATTCTCTTCACGAATTGAAGAAGAAACATATAAAGCTTTTAAAGATAATGATTGGTTTGAATTCTTCTATTCAAATTCAAAATATATGAAATTTAAAGCTAATACTAAATACAAAATTGTTTTTGATTATAAAATAACTGAAAAAATTATGTTAAACACTGATAACGAAAGCTCAGGATATGCTTATATGTTATTTAGAAGTAGTTCAAGAGCCGACAGTGATTCAAAAGTAATTAATTTTGGTGGAAATGTCACAATTAATCAAAGAAAGAAAATGACAACTTATTTAACAACTGGAAATGCGACCGATTATTACATGCTTATTGGCTTATGTGGTAGAGGTGTCATGATTATTGACAATATTTGTATCACTGAAGCTATTTAATATTGGTTTTAATTGCTGGCTATTATTATTTAAAGCCAGCTTAAAATAAAAATGGAGGACTTATGAAAGTTAAAACACTTGCCTTAACTATGCTTGCTTCATTCGCTCTAACATCTGGAGTAATTGGAGTAAGCCAAACAACACAAGTAAAAGCAGCAGGCGAAACAAATGCTAAGCGACTTGTGGAAACAGCTTATGATTATCATTTAGATGGTCTGGGATTAGGCTCTGCTAGCGCACAACAAGTATTTGACGATGGCTTATATTGGCTTCGTGAAGATGTTGACGCAACCGTCATCGACGTTAACGGTGAAAAAGCACTCGACCTTGCTATTATTGGTGATGATGGTGGAGGATATGCTCGTATCGTTGGCATTGGTAGCAATGGCGGATTAAAGAAATTATCTGTCGGATCGTCTTATGAAATATCTACTTATTTAGACCTTTCAAATGTTGATTCTGGTAGCACTGTTTGGTATGAATTCTCAGTTCAAGATCAATGGACTGGTGTTACTATCACAAATGGCGTTCCATCTATTTGTGACGCAGCGCATGTTTACAATTTATCTTATAAAGATAACATTTTAAAATTTAATATTCACGCTAGAGAAAAAGCTAATGGTGAAGATTGCCGTCCATATGCAAAAATAACAATTTCTAATGCTAATATTGGGGACAATATTGTTGTTGGATCATTTGTTGCTAAAGAAACTGGTGTATATGCAATGGATTTTGAACAATTTGCTGTTGGCACTGCCGCTCCAGCAAATAATGATTCTTCAATTCCAAATATTTATAATGCTTCTATGACAACAGTCGATATCAAAAACGACGAAACTCATGGACATTATTTAGATGTTGTTTATGAAAACGCTTCAGCAGATACAATTTGGCCAGCATTTTATTTCAACCAATTCTGGAATGTTACTTCTGATCAATCATATCGTTTAAGTATCGACGTTTTAGCGAATGATTCAATTGAATTATATTTCAAATATAATGACACCAATGATGGATGTTATACTCTTTTCCCAAATGGTGATATTTCTTCAGCGTCTGGACCAAATGAATATATTACAAATCCATATTGGGATGGAACTCATTTCGAAGCAGATATTCTTTTCACTTCTACTAAAAACGCTAACTTCTGGCAACAATTCGCAATTGTTTTTGCAGCAGCAGGAAGCAAAACAACTAATTTAAAATTCGATAATTTCGAATTATTCCCTCTTTCAAGAACAGTAACTAGCATCAGTGTTAATTCAACAAAAACATCATTTGATTGTGATGAAGCATATTCAAGTGAAAGTGTTGTTGTTACTGCTCAAAGACGAGATGGAACATCATTTGTATTAGATAAAGATTTATACACAATTGATTCTTCTAGCTATAAATCAAACACACCTGGACAATACCAAGTTGCAATCTCAGCAGTTGATTCAATTACTAACGCTACTCTTGAAACATCATATAATGTAACTGTTAATGATAAAGTTGATTCTATTCAAATTAAAACTAACCCAACTAAAACAACTTATAATTATGGTGAAGAATTAGATTTAACTGGAATTTCAGCTTCAAAAGTATATCGTAGCGGAACAGAAGAACCATTTGAAGTAACTCTTGATATGGTTAGTGGCTACGACAAGAACACATTAGGAACTCAAACAGTCACAGTTACTTATAATGGATTAACTGCAACATTTGAAGTAAATGTTGTTGACTATGTTTCATCTATTGAAGTTGCGTCTAACCCAACTAAGACAACATATAATTATGGTGAAGAATTAGATATTGCCGGATTAGTTGTTAACCAAGTATATGCTTCAGGTGCAAAATCACAAATTGAAATTACTTCTGAAATGATTAGTGGTTACGATAAAAACACATTAGGAACACAAACAGTCACAGTTACATATGAAGGATTAACCGCAACATTTGAAGTAAATGTCGTTGATTATATTACAGGAATTAGCTTAAAAACTGCTCCTACAAAAGTTGAATATGAAATCAATGAACAATTAGACGTTACTGGTGGTGTAATTACTGTTAATAAAGCATCAGGCGCAACAGAAGATGTTAATATCACAAAAGAAATGGTTACTGGATTTAATTCAAGTGCTGCTTCAGAAAGCTTAACATTAACTGTTACATATGAAGGATTCACTGTTACATATAATGTAACAATTAAAGCTGCTCCAGTTGTTGATCCAGGAGATGAAGAACCAGGAGAAGAAGAACCAGGTAACACAGAAGAAAAGAAAGGTTGCAAAGGTTCTATTATTGCAACAAGCGCGATCATTTCTGGACTTGCATTAGCGGGTATCGCTTTAGTTTCACTTAAAAAGAAAGAAGATTAATTAATATGTTCCCAGGCAACAAAAGAAAAGCATTAACATTTAGCTTTGATGATGGGGTAACTCAAGATCGAAGATTAATTGAATTATTTAATAAATATAATTTGAAATGTACTTGGAATTTAAATTCCTTATCTTTAGATTTGCCTGGGACTATTTGTTATGATGGTCACCAAGCAACCCATAATAAAGTTAGCGTATATGAAGTTCGCGATTTATATAAAGGTCATGAAATTGCTGTTCACACGACATATCATCCTGATTTAGTTAAAGAAAGCGATGAAAGTGTTGTTAGAAATATTGAAGATGATCGAATCTTTTTAGAAAAATTATCTAATTATCCGATTGTTGGAATGGCATATCCTTTTGGGACATATGATGATCGAGTAGTGAACTTAATTAAATCAAAAACAAAAATCAAATATTCTCGCACAATATGGGCAACATATAATTTTGATAAACAAGATGATTTATTAAGATTTAGACCAACTGTCCATTGCATGGATTTTGATAATTTAAATCGCTTAGTTGATGAATTTATTTCATTAAAACCAAACGAAGACAAAATCTTTTATATTTGGGGACATGCATACGAATTTGATTTATATGATGCTTGGGATAAATTTGAGGACATATTAAAGAAATTAAGTGGCCATGAAGATATTTTTTATGGCACGAACAAAGAAATATTATTAAATGAAAACAATGATTAAAAACCTTATTTTAGATACTGATTTAGGTAGTGATGTTGATGATGTTGGAGCGGTCGCTTTAGCGAATATTTTCCACAATCACCATTTAATTAATTTATTATGCATTACTCACACGACAAGTGATAAATATGGTCCTTTAATCGTTGAAGCAATTAATAATTACTATAATAATTCTAATCTTGAAGTAGGGGTCTATAACGGGCCTCTCTTCAAGGATGAATTAATCAAAAATTCATATAACGAACCAACTGTTAATGCTTTTTATCATAAACACAATTCTAAAGAAGAAATGGTTGATTCAATTAAATTATTAAGACAAAAAATTGCTAATAATAAAGACATCACTTTAGTGTTTATTGGTCAACTAGTTAATCTATATTATTTAATGACTTCTAATGGAGATGAATTTAGTTGTTTATCTGGATTAGAACTCATTAATCAAAATGTTAAAGAAATATATATTATGGGAGGATCATTTCCGGAAATAACAGAAATCAAATCTGATTTAATTAATGGAGAATATAACCTATTAACTGCCTTAAAAGAAAGCACATATTGTTTAAATAATTTAAAAGTTAAAACAACAATGATTGATTACACTTTAGGGAAAGATATTAATGTTGGAGCGAAATTAGTCAATAAATATCATGATAAAAATATCGTAAGTTATGCTTATCAAAGATATATTTACAAAAATCAAGATTGTTCAAGAAGTTCATGGGATTTAATCGCGATATATCGTGCTTGCATTGAAGATGATTTGTTTAATGAAGTTGGACCTGGAAATATTGATATTGATGAAAAAGGAATTACGAAATTCCAATTAAATAAAAATGGTAATTTCTATATTCTTAAAGCTAATAAATCATTTAAAGAAATCGAAGATAAAATTGAAGGATGGCTATTGGAGGAAAAAGAAGATGAATGAAGATAAGAAAAATAAAAAATTATTAGAAAAGAAGCGTGAACAAATTCATAAAGAAATGCTTTTAAATTCTTATATTTCTAGAAAAGAGCCAAAAATTGCCCCTAAAGAAGTGTGTATTTCTTTAAAAAACATTAATAAGATTTATCCAAACCATGTTCAAGCTGTATATGATTTTAATTTAGATATTAAAGAAAAAGAATTTATTGTTTTTGTTGGACCTTCTGGATGTGGTAAATCCACAACATTAAGAATGATCGCCGG
>JAQYER010000011.1 GCA_028723545.1 Caryophanales bacterium | reverse complement strand
GACATTGTTTCTAACGCGATTTTTACATCGGTATTATCATTTTCAAAAATATAATTTAACCCTTCAACAATATTATTTAGCCCTTCAATCTTGCTAGCTTTTAAATGGTTTCCTGGATGAAGCACTAATGTTTTGCATCCGAAAGCTTCTGTTCGTTGTAATTCGTTGATAACTAGTTTTTTGGCTAATTCGTAATTATCAATCTTTTCTTTACTACCAAGATTAATCAAATAAGGTGCATGAACAATTATTTTAGATTCATCAATATTGTTTTCTTTTAATAATTTTCTTCCTTCTTCGATTTTTAATCTTTCTAAAGGAAGGCGATATGAATTTTGTGGAGCGCCTGTATAAAACATAAAAGTGTTTTCACCCCATTCAAGCGCACTTCTAACACTTCCTAAGTAAAAATCTGGAGATGACATTGAAACGTGTGAGCCTAAATATATTTTATTCATTGTTACGTGCTTCCTTTTTATATCTTTCCACTCTTTGGCGGCGAATTTCTTCTCTAATCTTTTTACGACGATGATATTTTCTTACTCTTTCTTCTTCCCATCGTTGTTTTTTCTTGTAACATGGTTCAACTTTTTTAGAGCGAACTTTTGAACGAGCGATTTGGATTTCTTTATTTAATTCTGGATCTTCTTTTCTTTTTGTTGGATGTTTCTTTTCAATTTCTTTACCAACAACTAATTGTTTATTCTTTAGAATAAGATATTCGAATTGTTGACCTTGAGAAATTAATTCTAAAGGTTTTTTTGTTGTGTCAGTGTTATAGAAAGTATAACAATTACCTAATTTATCAAATCTTCCAGTTCGACCAGCGCGATGATAATAAAATTCTAAATTATTTGGTAAATCAACATTTAAGACATCACTAACATCTGGAATATCTAATCCACGAGACGCCATATCGGAACATACAAGAATATAAATATGGTCATTTAATAACCTTTTCATGACGTTTTTACGTTCGCGTGAAGTTAAATCGCCAGTTAATAATCCAACTTTATAATTTTCTTTAGATAAGAATTGATATATTTCATTAACTTTTTGTTTTGTGGACGCAAAAATTAATAATAAATATGGTTGTTTAATATCAATAAAATCTTTAACGCATTCGAGATAATCTTTATGTTTAATATCAACAAGATAATGTTTTACATTATGAGATGTCATTTTATCTTCCATAATGACTAAAATATCGTTTCCAACATATTGTTCTAATTTATATCTTAAATTATTCTCTAATGTCGCAGAAAAAACCATATATTGAGGTTTATTTAATAAATTAGTAATTGGATCAATATCATTAAAATATCCTTCTTTTAAAAGCATATCTGCTTCATCAAAGACAACTTGCTTAACATTAGATAAATCAATTGCTTGTTGATCCGCAATTACTTGTTTTAATCTTCCAGGAGTGCCAATAACAATATGAGGTTGAATTGCTAATCCTTGCATTGATTTTTCAATTTCTTCCCCACTTTTTAATAATTTAATTTTGACATTTGGAAATTCAACATTAAATGAGGTGGCAAATTCAAAAATTTGTTTAGCGAGTTCTCTTGTTGGAGTAATGATAATCGCTTGAGTTTTTTGAATATTGATATCCACCATTTGGATAATTGGAATTAAATAGCAATGGGTTTTACCACTACCAGTTTCTGATTGAACAACAACATTATCCCCTCTTAAAATTTTAGGGATAACATTTAATTGAACATAACTCGGATTAAATAATTTTTGACGAGTTAATGATTTTACCATTTCTGAACTTAAATTAATTGCTTTAAACGACATAATAAATACCTTGATAAATTATACACGAAACTGATTTATCGTGCTATCATAACAATTATGAAAGTGCATATTTTAGAACCAATTGGGTATTGTAAAGGGGTTGAATTAGCAATCCAAAAAGCAATTAATTTATCAAAAAAATACGACAAAATATGTGTTTTAGGAATGCTTGTTCATAATAATGATGCCTTAAAAGAACTTGAAAGCAATGGTATTGTTACTATTTATAGTAAAGATAAAAAAATTTATGATTTAATTGATAAAATTCCTCAGGGGTATAAAGTAATTTTAACCGCTCATGGACACGAATTAAAAGTGGAAGAAAAACTTCAAAAACTAGGAATTGAATATTTTGATTTAACTTGCCCAAAAGTTTTATTAGCGGAACAAAAAATTAAAGAAATAATTTCACTTGGTCACCAAATTATTTTTATTGGAAAGAAAAATCATCCAGAAGCTAATGCGATGATATCAATCTCATCAGATATTTTTCTTTATGATATTAATAGCGATTTTGATTTTTCTCAAATTAAGGATTTATCTCCATTTGTGATGTCACAAACAACTTTTTCAAAAGATGAAATTAATAATATTTATTTAAAAATAAAAGAAGTGATTAAAGACGCTAACGTTATCGAAAATATATGCAATGCATCTAATTTAAGACAACAAGCTGTTAAGAACATTAAAAATGACGCTGATGCAATTATTGTTGTCGGTGGATTTAATTCAAACAACACTAAAACACTTTATTACATGGCTAAATCACTTTATCCAAATTGCCTTGTTATCCATGTAGAAAATTTGAAACAAATAATTGAAAAAGACCTAAAAGGTCTTAATCATGTATATATATTGTCTGGAGCATCTACTCCTAAACACATTATTCTAGAAATTAAAGATTATTTAGAATCTATTTAATAATTAATTCTGGTAGTTTTTCATGATCAATAATAATAATTTCAACCGATTCATCAATTTCATGAATTAATTTTTCCATTTGATAGCAGAATATTTTTTCTACTTCATGATTCACATCTAATACATTGAAATGATTAGCGATGATATCTCTTCGAATATGATGAGGAATATCGCCAGTCAAGAAAATATCATAGCCTTCATTTAAAGCATTGATATATTTATATGAGCCCGCTCCACCAAGAATGCACACTTTTTCAATTTCTTTTTTACCAGCGTTAATTAAATGTGCGTAATCTAAATCTAATTTATCAATCGCATATTTAGCAAATTCGTGCACTTCCATTTTAAAAGGAAGTTTTCCCCCTCTTGCCATCGGACAACTTTCTAATGGTTGATAATCAATTAATCCTAATTTTTCACTTAAAGCATCGTTCATTCCACCAACACCACTGTCAAAATTAGTGTGCATTGAATAAACAGGAATATTTAATTCGTCGATTTTATCGCATAATTGCCTTTTAATAGGGTCTTTTTTTAATACTTGATATCTAGTTCCAAATATAAATGGGTGATGGCTAATAATTAAATCAATATTCTTATTTAATTTTTGGATTTCTTTTAAAACAATTTCATCAAAATCAAGACATAACACAATCGTCTTTGTTTCTTCTTTTAATTTGCCAGTCATTAATCCAACATGATCAAATCCTTCTTTTAATGATTTAGGGAATCTTTTTGCCAAATTTCGTAATAATTTAATAGTTTTCATATTTACTCCACTTATTTTTGATATTTTGATTTTATATTATTGACATAATCGATATATTCTTTTTGAAGCTCTTTATTAATTACATTATATCCAAATTGAAGTTCATCGTCACTATATGAAACACCAATTCCATGAACTAAATGAATAATGAAATAATATTTATTATTTTCTTTAACAATTGCTTCTTTGTTAATAACAAATCCAAGTTGTAATAAATCTTTCCTTACTTCATCAATATTTTTTTGTGGTCCAATTATTAAATTTTTAATAAACTTCAATTTATCTAGATGTTCATTTAATAGATTAACAATCAATTTTCCACCCATTCCAGTCATAATAACTGTGTCATATTGTTCGTTATAATTATCAAGTCCACTACTAAATGAACATTCAACATTTTTTAATCCGTAAGTATTGTTCTTCAATGATGAAAAAGGTCCAATTTTGTTTTCGACTGCCAGAATCTTATGAATATTTCGATAATTCGATAAATAATTTTCTAAATATCCGTGATCCGCTCCAACATCAAAACAAGATGAACCATCTTCAATAAAATTAGCTATTTGAATTATTCTCTCAGAGAATTTCATTATTTATTTGGATCGAAATCGTCTAATTTAATACGACGATTCTTTTGACGTAATTTTTTAATTGCTTTTGCTTCGATTTGACGAATACGTTCTCTAGTAACATCAAATTCTTTTCCAACTTGTTCAAGAGTGCGTGGATTATTATCGTCTAAGCCATAACGTAAACGGAGAACTCTTTCTTCACGATCAGTTAAATCAGACATGACTTCATATAAGCGCGCTTTTAACAATTGTTTAGTTGTATATTCATCTGGAGATTCTTCATCTTTATCTTCGATAAAATCACCAAGATGGCTATCTTCACCTTCACCAATTGGAGTTTCGATTGAAGTTGGCTCAACAGCAATCATTAAGATTTCTCTAATGCGGTCAGCTGATAACGCTCCATTCATTGCATCAGACATTTCTTCTGCTGTTGGTTCACGACCTAATTCTTGAACTAATGTTCTTTGAGTACGACGAACTTTGTTAATAGTTTCAACCATATGGACTGGAATACGAATTGTTCTTCCTTGGTCAGCAATCGCTCTTGTAATTGCTTGTCTAATCCACCAAGTTGCGTAAGTTGAGAATTTATATCCTCTAGTATAATCGAATTTTTCAACTGCTTTAATTAAACCCATATTACCTTCTTGGATTAAATCGAGGAAAAGCATACCATGTCCTACATG
>JAQYER010000010.1 GCA_028723545.1 Caryophanales bacterium | reverse complement strand
GATCTTCTTTTTGTGATGTTTGAAAACGCCATAATGGGAGCTGAAGCATTATCAAATTCCAATGCATTAGGAAAATATATACCAGTAAACCCAGTTATTTTGATTATTTATTTGCATAATGAATATTTGTTTTATTTAGATGTTAATAACGAAACTAATGAACGAATTGAGAATGATGAAAATATATTAGGAAAGATTATTTCTTTAGCGTTAGATAAATATATTACTAATGAACATTTAAATTTCTCAAACGAAAATCGAATATCAAAATACGCTCCACAAATATCATCACTTAATACATATATTAATTTTTTGTTAGGCGTTTTAAAGAAATATAAAGAAAATCATCCTTATAATGACATTATTCCAGATATATTGAATAAAGCCATTAAGATGGAAAAAGCAATATTGGAATTAATTGTTGATGGATTTGATACTGAAGCTTTTTCAACATGGAGAACGCTTCATGAAACCGAATGTATTTTATCTTTATTATTAAAAAACGGAAAGAAAACAGTTGAAAGCTATCTAACTCATATGAAATATGCGATGGCGTTCCGTGGAGTTATTCCAAATAAAGAAGAAGTAGATGCGATATTTGTTGAAATTAAATCCAAAATGCAGCAATTAAATTTAAAATCAAAAGACATGAAGAAATTCATTGAATATGGGTGGTTGACTTCGATTGATGGATTTTTTGAATTAGAAAATTATAAATATAACTTCCGCGATGGAGTCGAACGTTTAGCCGGACTTAATCATTATTCAAAAACATATGAATTAGCGAGTGAAATTGCTCATTCATCTCCTCTTCTAATTTATTCTAAGTCACAATATTTTTATCATGCGACTTTAATTAACTTAATGGAATCATTTTTCCGCATTGAAGAAATGTTCCTTCATTTTTATAAAGTTTCTTCAAGTGAAGAAGAATTTAATCGCTATTTAAATATGAGGCAAGTTTATATTGCTCAAATTAAAATTATTTATAAAATAGAAACAACAATAATGAAAAAATAAATTTATGGACAAAAAGAAATTATTAATCTCAATTATATCACTTGTATCATCATTAATTTTATTTTTTGTTTTAGTGTATATTTTCAATTCAAAAGGATTTGTCGGTTGGTTTAGAACTGAATATTTAGGATTGATTGCAATTATTGCTTTATCATTATTATTTATTGCGGTATTTGTATTTGGGTTTATATATTTATCTAAAAAAATATTCGCAAGAACTTCATTTATTTTATCAATAATCGGTTTAGTGGCATCAATTTCAATTACAACTATTTTAACAGTTGGATCAATTACACCTTCAATTAATAATACATTGAATATTTATCATTCAAATGACGGATATTTAAAAGAAGAAACGAATATTAACATCGCTGTCGCGTCTGATTCTCATTATGGAGCATCTAGTTCTTCAAGCGAAGCAAGACATAATATTATGAATAATATCAATGGCAATTATGATTTATTCATCCATGGTGGAGATGTTGTTGATTTAGGTTCAAATAAAAATTATTTAAAAGAAGCAATTGAAGATATGTCTTCATATCTCAATAATCAAAAAATGTCATTTGTGATGGGTAATCATGATGCATTAATTAATGCTGAGAAGCCATTTAAGCGATTATTTTTAGATGGCGATAATTTAAATCGTGTACTAAATGTCGCTCCTAAAGTACATATTGTTATTTTTAATATGATTTGGGATTATTCAGAAGTAACTAGACAAGATATGAAATGGCTTGAAAATACTTTAAAAGAATTTCCAGAAGACGATTGTGTTATCGTTCAAAGTCATTCATATTATTTTGCGACTGGCGGAAAAATCGCGATGGCGAAATGGTACGATATCGATAATACAATTAAATATATCACTCCTGTATTTGAGAAATATCATGTCGATTTAGTTATATCTGGTCATATTCACACGATGGAATTAATGGAAAATAATGGTGTCTATTATTCTCTTACTGGCCCGTTTGGTGGATCTAGATATGATGATAATTCAATTAAAACCAAAGCTAATTCATATTTCTTAAATGGAACAGATTATGGATATAGTTCATATCATATT
>JAQYER010000009.1 GCA_028723545.1 Caryophanales bacterium | reverse complement strand
GCTATATTGATATAACTTCACAAATCAAAAATAATATCAATCCAATTGAATATATTAAAAATATTCAAACAAAATTATTTGAATCGACTTCTTTAATGTGTTCAATCGGTGTGGCGAAAACAAAATTCTTGGCTAAGATGGGTTCTGATCTTAAAAAGCCAATGGGAATAACAATAATTCGTAATAAAGATATTCCAAATATTTTATATCCATTAAAAATTGAAGATTTCTTTGGAATTGGAAAAAAGACATCTCCTCGATTAAGAGAGATTGGTATTAATACGATTGGTGATTTAGCCAAAAGAATTAATAATGATGAAATCAATGAACAATTATTTAATATTTTAGGAAAGTTTTATTACGGGATAAAAGATTGGATTAATGGCCAAGGTGATGATGTTGTTTCAACTGAACAATTTGATCCTAAATCAATTTCTCATTCTCACACATTAGAAAAAGACACAAATGATGTAGACACAATTTATGAAGCGATTAAAATTGCGTCTAAAGAAGTTTCCAAACACGCGAAAAGTGTTAATAAAATTGGTTTGACTGTCCAACTTATCTTAAAAGATAATAATTTCAAAAGTTATGTAAGAAGTTCAAAAATGAAATTTAATTCAAATGATTTTAATGATATTTATTCACAAGCTTTATCAATCTTTGATAATAATTTTCTAAAAGAAGGCGATACTTTATTTCGCCTTGTTGGAGTTGGATTACAAAATTTAGAAGATGAAAAAGATAATTCCCAACAAATGTCAATATTTGATAATTTTGATGATATAAATGAGAAATACGCGACAAAATTATTAGTGCACCAATTAAATCGAAAAATGAATAAAGGAATATTTACAACGGCTGGAGAAATATTAAAAGAAAAAAATGGAAATAAATGACGCTTTAGAAAACTATTTTCAATATTTAAGGGTTGAAAAAAACTTGTCTATATCTACAATCGAATCATATAAATATGATTTCGTTGAATTTTTTAAATCTTTTCCTGATAAGACAGACACTTTTGATTTATTGCCAAGTGACATTAATGATTTTGCAAAAATTCAAGCAAAAAATAAAAAATCAACTTCGACTATCCATCGTCGCATGTCTTCTTTAAAATCATTTTACGACTTTTTGTATAATGAAAACATTATCGATTTTGAAATTGATCCAAATGATGTTGTTCGAAGCATAAAAAGACTTCCGATAGCGATATCTGTTGAAGAAGTTGATGAATTATTAAACATCATTGATATGAATAAGCCAGAAGGAATTAGAGACCGTGCGATGCTTGAATTAATGTATTCATCCGGGATGCGTGTTTCGGAACTATTATCATTAGAAATTAATAAGATTAATTTTTCTAAAGGAATCATTAAAATCATCGGTAAAGGAAATAAAGAAAGATATGTTCCAGTAGGTGATTTTGCAATCGAATATATTGATAAATATGTTAATGGCCCACGTAAACAAAATATTGGTAAAAGATCAAAATATTTGTTTTTAAACCGTTATGGAAAACCATTATCAAGACAATATTTCTTTTTACAAGTTAAAAAATACGCATCCGAGGCAAATATTGAACAATCTATTTCCCCTCATACATTAAGGCACTGTTTCGCGACACATATGCTTGAAAATGGAGCGGAATTAAGAGCGGTTCAAGAGTTATTAGGGCATAGCAATATTTCAACAACAGAAATATATACAAATATTTCTACTAAACGCATTCTAAGCGCTTATGATTTGTATAGTAAACGTAAATAAGATACAATAAATATGTCCCAATGAAAGGAGACGAATATGAAAAAGTTTAAAAGAATATTTATCATCGTTTGTGATTCATTAGGCATTGGAGAAATGCCTGATGCTAAAAAATTTAATGATGAAGGAACTAATACATTTGTCCACATTTCGGAAAAATGTGGTGGACTTAATATTCCGAATTTTAATAAATTAGGAATTGGAGATTTAGACAACATTTTAGGAACTACTAAAGTAAATCACCCAAATTCTTACTCGATGAAGCTAAAAGAAGCCTCAAATGGCAAAGACACGATGACAGGCCATTGGGAAATGATGGGTATATATACAACTAAACCATTTATCACTTTTACTGACACTGGTTTTCCAAAACAATTAATTGATGAATTAGAACAAAAAACTGGTCATAAAGTTATTGGAAATAAAGCTGCATCCGGAACTGAAATATTAAAAGAATTAGGCGAAGAACAAATTCGCGACAATTCATTAATTGTATATACTTCCGCTGACAGTGTTCTTCAAATTGCCGCTCACGAAGAAAAAACAGGATTACAAGAATTATATCGTTGTTGCGATATTGCTCGAGAAATATGCAATCGTCCAGAATATTATGTTGGACGTATTATTGCTAGACCATATTTAGGTGATAATAAAGACAATTTTAAAAGAACTCCAAATCGACATGATATTGCTGTTTCACCTTCAGGAACAACAACAATGGATATTTTAAAGGAAAACCATTATATGGTTTCTTGCATTGGAAAAATTGCGGATATTTTCAATCAATGCGGTGTTGTAAAAACACAAAAAACCGTTTCTAATATCGATGGAATGAACAAAACAATTGATGAAGCTAAAAATCATGATTTTGAAGGAATCTGTTTCGTTAATTTGGTTGAATTCGACAGTGAATATGGCCATCGCCGCAATCCAATCGGTTATGGAAAAGCTATTGAAGAATTTGATGTTCAATTAGGTGAATTATTACCTTTAATTAAAAATGATGATTTATTATTAATTACTGCTGACCATGGAAATGATCCAACCGCTCATGGAACTGATCACACCAGAGAAAAAGTCCCATTAATTGCATATTCTCCATCATTTACCAAAGGTAAAATGCTCAACGAAAGAAATTCTTTCGCGGATATTAGTCAAACAATATTAAATAATTTCAATTTGAAAAAAGCACCAAATCAAATTGGTGAAGCCATTGAGGAATTATTTTATGAATAAAAAGAAATTATTTATTCCGATTGTTTTATTAGCGATTGGATTATCATCTTGTAACAAAGATACTTCAATTGATCAAACAATTTATTTTGTCTCTCCAAAAGGAAAAATCACTTTAGCGTTTTCATCATATTTAAATGCGAATAACTATTCAATTGTCAAAAATAATTCTTTAGCAAATATCGAATTAAATAGAAATAAAAAAGATATTGTTATATGTGATATTGCAGTAGCGGCAAATAATATTATTAATAATTCTTTGAATTATGCTTTAACAAGAGTAGTAACTATTTCTGATGCATTATTAGTCAAAACAAATAGTGAAATCAATGACAATATAACAAATGATTCAAATATAGCGTTATATGGAAAAGGGTTAACAAACGATCTTGTAATAAATAAATTATTTGAAGAATATTATCAAATTAATCCAAATATAACTTATTTAGATACTGAAGACGAATTAATCTTACATAGCGATGAATATCAATACGCAATAATCAACGAATCAACATATATTGAAAATAGCGATAAATTCATCGTTATCGATTCATTAAACAATATTTGGAGTAAATATACTGGATCAATCGATGAATCCAAAAAACAAAATTATTTTCCTCAATATGGAATATTTGTTAATAAAGATATTGTTGAAGATAAGAAAGTAGGATTAGAAGGGATTTACGCTGATCTAAATTTGTCAATTAATAATGCGATATTACACGAAGATAAAATAGTAACAATAATGTCGGCTTATTCAAAAGAAGGCGAACAACAAAAATCGTTTTTTGAAATGACATCAACAACATTTAAACAATTACAAAGCAACAAACAAAACAAATTAGGATACGTTGTTGAAAATCAAATTGAAGACTTAAAACAATACATGAATTCATTCTTAAATATAATTAATACGGAAGAAAAAGATTACTCAACTTTATATTTAAGTTAGCCACATGATAGTGGCTTTTTTTGTTTTTAATTGACAATTTAAAATTAAATGAATATTGAATAAAATTATATTTATAATAAAAATGCTAAATAAATTGAATACATACAGATAATTAAATAATAGTGGCCACAAGAAGAAACGGACAAAGAAAAAAATAAAACAAGTTGTGATGGTCGTAATGTATCAAATAATCAGTAAAAAATGATTTGTAAAATATAATTTAGTAGTTTTTTAGTAGTTTTTAATAAAGAAATTGAATAATTGTAAATGTGGAAAACTGTGGAAATGTGTATATCTACCACTCATTAATTTAATAGTGTTATTTATCTTTTTGTTCGATTAATTCTTACTTATTTATATTTTGGTTAACATAATATTCATTATGCGAAGTTAGTGATTTATATAAAAAATCACATATCTTGTGAATATGTGATCTATAAATCATTATTTTTAATAAATCTATATAATTAAT
>JAQYER010000008.1 GCA_028723545.1 Caryophanales bacterium | reverse complement strand
CTTTCTCCAGTATCACCTTTAAGATAGCTAATCAATGTACGAGCAGATTTATCATTCGCTGCTTTATTGAAATTACGACTTGTTGTGTCACCTAATAAAACAATTTGAATCGCATCAATAATTGTTGATTTTCCAGTTCCGTTCGCTCCAGTAAGGAATGTAACGTTATCGATATTCTCAGTTTCATTTGAGAATAAATGCCAGTTAATTAAACGTAATTTATTTAAATTAAGCATGATGATACCTCCTACATTAATGCGTCTTCTTCTTCATTTCCCTTCGCGTCAATTTCTTCAGTTAAGACATCCATCTTAATTTGTGAAATCGCGTGACGAATTGAAGGAAGAATATAAAATGAATAATATGAATCAGAAAAAGTATTTTCAACACGAGTGACAATATTGTATTGAGCAAGTATTTTCATTGATGAAGAAATTGAAGTCATATTAAATTTCTTGTTGAGCTTGATTAATCCTTTTTCTTTTAATAAATCTTTGATGTTATTTGTATCCATAAAGATTTCAGTTGAGTTTGGTTTTAAAACGACTTGTTCTTCATAATAATATCTTAATAAATATATTAATAAGGTAGTCACACCATCGACACGTAAATTATTTTTACCTTCAAGTGAACGAAGAGTAATTACACCATCTGTGTCATCGAGGTCAATATCAAGGCCACTGTAAGACAAATAGTCATTAAATAAATCTAAATGTTTTTCAATAAACAAATAATCTGAATTAACTCTCGACATTTTTCTTGTTCGATCATAAACTTTGCGAACAATAAAACATTTAAATAATAAGTTGTTGAGGGCATCTTTAAATTGAGCTTGTTCGGTATGGTTTAATGTTTCATAAGCACTTTCAAACATAATTATTTATCCTTTCTCGTTAATTTGTATTTTGGTAATTCGAATGAGCCATTTTTAACGATGACGTTTTCGAATCTTTCTTTATTAATGATTGAATCATCAAATTGGGAGTTAATGATTCCAAGAATAAGGAGAGTTAAATCTTCCAAATTCTTAATTTCAATCGTTTCAGTATCAATTTCATCTTTGCCATTTAATCGATCAATAATGAATTTATTAACAGCAGCTTGGCCGAATTCATTAACTTCTTTATCTAAATATTGATTTAATGAATCGGCGTCAGGAGTAATTGGTTCTTCAAGACCCATTAATTCTGTTTCGGCATATCCTGTTCGGTGAATCGGCATCGTTAATGAAGTTTCAGTTATTAACGCGCTTCTTCTTAATTCAATTGTATCGCCGGCTTTTTTAATTGTTGCGGATTTATCAACATCGCCATCATTTTCATATAATTCACGAGCGATAGTTAATAAGATCATTTCAACTTTGCCTTTAATTGTTCTATCGTTATTTGATAAATAGCGAACTTTCTTTTGAACTGATTCAATATAATTTGAATTCTCTTCATCGATGTCGGAGAAATCATCATATAATTCAGAGAAGATATCGATGATTGAATTAATAATTTTGGTAATTTTCTTAATACGTTCATTAACACTTAATTCAACATATTCTGGTTCTAATCGAGCTTGCTCCGCTAATTTGTATAATATTCTTTCGGAATTGAGCCATCCTTTAAGGATGTTGATAATTGGAAGAGAATATAAACCAAATGAGTCATATGTTTTCATCGGATGATAGAAATTATCAGATATTTCTTCCGCATATTCATTGAAGTGTTCCGCTAAAATGTCATTTGGAGATAAGATATTTGTCAATCGATGAGAATATACACATATTGAGTGATGTAACATTGAAACATTTAATTCAAGGCTTTCAGCGTTTTTCAAGGCATTTAGAAGAGTTCTAAACATGAAGTCATCTTCTTTTTCATTTTCAAGCTTGAGTTCACTATATGTTTGATGCACTAATGGGATATAGCTTGTCACATCTGAACAAATGTTTTTGATTAATTCAAGTGAATACACTGTGTAAGATGGAAGGTAAATATAATAAGTGTTTGTTTTTGATTCTTTTTCAATTTGGATCCAACCAGTCTGGACTAATTTACGGATGATGTAATTGACTTTTTGATTTAATAAATTGTCATCGATGTTTGGAGTTTCATCTTTTGTTTCATCACCGTCTTCACTTCTATCTTCATTGATATCAAACAAATTCAATAATTCTGAACCGCGATTTTTTAGCATTGACACATAATCGCTTCGTTTGATTTTAGTTTTATATGTCTTAAGTGCATCATACAAAGTAAGAAGCGCGAAGGCATATATTGAACGATATTTTCTCGTAAGAAGAGAGAAGAAATTTGTTGGAATTTTATCAAATAATTTCATAGCAAAAATTCTCCTTTGTTATAAGCATAAAGGTATTTTTTATCTTTCACAATAGGCAAATCAAAAAGTATAGAATTAATCGACACTATTTTTTTATTTTTTGAACAAATTTTGTTCAAAAACGCGCGAATATTTCGCACATATATACAAGTTTTAACAAAATTTTAAATAAAAAAATCACCTCAAAAAGAGATGATAAAAATAATATATGAAATTATATATTTTTAATGGGATTTAATTTTCTTATTTGTTAATTCAGAGCAGATGATAAGAACGATTAAAAATATTGATAAATAAATTGGATATAATCGGATATCGATATAATTTGCAATTACACCAAAAAGAGGAGGCATTAACGTTGTTCCAACATAAGCAAACGCCATTTCAAGTCCAATGATAGCTTGCGAATTCTCTTTTCCAAAATTAATTGGTGTTGAATGAATAATGCATGGATATATCGGCGCGCATCCAAGTCCAATAAATATTAATCCGATGATTGATAGAATATATGTATCAAACGGTAATAAAAGAAGTATTATTCCTGGAATAATAATTGATATCCCAAGCCTAATCATTTGTTTATCATTAAGTTTGCTTGAAATAAATCCTGAAATAAATCTTCCAACTGTTATCCCAATATAAAAAAGCGATCCAAGCGCAGCGGAAGTTTCTTTGTTTAGCCCTTTTGCATTATTAAAATATGTTGATGCCCAAACCATACCAGTTTGTTCTAATGAACAATATGCGAAAAAAGCAATAAGAATGAAAATAACACCTTTGATTGATAATTTTTGTTTGAATGTCAATTTAGCGAATTGAACTTCTTCATTATTTTCTTCGCCTTTAATTTTGGCTTTTTTCCATAATGGAAAAGTAATTAAAACGATTGCTAATATTATTATTTGCAATATGCCAACAACAATATAACCTAATCTCCATCCAAATGAAGATGAAATCGCATAACTCATCGCATATGGCCCTACTAAAGTTCCTACTCCCCAAAAGCAATGAAGCCAACTTAAATGTTTAGCTGAATAATGAAGAGCGACATAATTGTTTAAAGATGAATCAATCGCACCCGCTCCTAAGCCATATGGTATAGCAAATAAAATTAGTAGCCAAAACTGATTTGAAAAGGCAAATCCAGCCATTCCAATTATCGTGAGAAATATACTAAATGCCACAATTGTTCTAGTTGAAAATTTTCTTATTAATTTATCAGAAAATAAAGCCGAAATAATCGTGCAAAAAGAAACTGACATTGAAATAAATCCCATATATGAAACAGGGACATTTAATTCAGCGTGAATAGCTGGCCAAGCCGAACCTAATGTTGAATCAGGTAGACCTAAAGAAATGAAACAAATATATATAATTGCTAAAAGCAAAGTTGACATAATAATTAATTTATAATCCTCATAATTGCGTCTGGAATTGATGAAATTGTATCTGAACTAAGCATTGATATTTCTCCAAATTTTTTAGCGGCAATTTCTCCTGCTAAACCATTGATGAACGCTCCTAAAGAAACAGTGAATAAAATATTATCTTGTTGATATCCTAATAAGCCAGTAATTATTCCAGTTAATACATCTCCACTACCAGCGCTTGCCATACCAGGACTACCGTTATTAACAAAATATATTTGAGTTTTGTCAGCAATAATTGTCGTTGGTCCTTTTAATAACAAAGTAACATTATATTGATTAACAAAAGAAGAAACATATTTAACTGGGTCTAAAAAGATATCGTTAACACTAACATTGATTAATCGAGAAAATTCTTTTATATGTGGAGTTAATACAATTTTCGCTTTGGAATTATTTAATATCGATAAATCGATTTTTGATAAAGAATTTAATCCGTCTGCGTCAATTATTAAAGGAACATCACAAGTTTCAATTAAATATTGAATTATCTTTTTATGATCTTCTTTATTTCCTAGTCCAGGACCAATTGCAATGGCTTTTAATCCCTTTATTGCTTCATCAATATTATCTTTGCTAAAGATAATAAATCCATCTTTATCTTCAAGAGGATAAATAGTTGCTTCTAAAATATTTGGCAAAATATATTGTTTTATTGATTCAGGAATAATTAGTCTAGATACACCACATCCGCTTCTTAATGCTGCAACAGCTAGTGAAGACAATTTAACTGCACCAATATAATTTTTTGATCCGCCAATTATTCCAACATATCCATATGTTCCTTTATTGGAAAAATGATTTCGAGGCTTGAATGCTTTTTTAAAATCTTCGATTTCTAATAATTTTGCGTCACTTTGTAATATTTTAATTCCGATATCGATATTTACTAATTTTTTAATATAGTCCATTGCTTTATTTAAAAAATGACCATATTTATAAGAACCAATTGAAACAGTTAAGTCAGATTTTATTACATAATCTCCTAAACCATTATTTCCGTTTAACCCCGAATTTATATCGACACTTACGACATAAGATTTGGAATTATTAATGCGATTAATGACATTAATATAATTATCTTTTGGAGTACCCTTAAAACCAGTTCCTAATAAACAATCGACAATAATATTGTATTTAAATGATGTATTATCATTTATTAAATAATGCTTTATGCCCAATTGTTTTGCTTTATCAAAATAATATTTTCCATCTTCAGAAAAACGTTCTTCAATTAATAATAATGTACAGTTTATTTTATGCTCTTTTAAAATGATTGATAATGCATATCCATCTCCAGCATTATTCCCTGTTCCACAAACAATAGCGATATTCCCAAACCAATTAGTAGATGAATAAACACCAAAAGCGGCATTCCACATTAAATCTTTACT
>JAQYER010000007.1 GCA_028723545.1 Caryophanales bacterium | reverse complement strand
TAATTATAAATATGGTGATACTTTAGCGAATTGTCGTTTATTCGTTGAAGTTATTAGACATATGGAAGGAACTAATGTAAATATTGAATTAATCGATGGTTCTATTTTAAAAATTGAAGATGAAAAATCAAACTTTAAATTAAATGCTATATCCGCAAAAGAATTCCCAGAAATTAATTTGTCATTAAATGGAGAACAACTTGAATTACCTACACAAGATTTAGTTGATTTAGTTGAACAAACAGCTTTTGCTGCAGCGGCAAAACACGCGATATTAACTGCAATTAATTTAGATTGTCATGATGGAATTTTAACTGCGACTGCTACCGATACTGCTCGTCTAGCAAGAAAGAAAGTTCAAGTCGATTCTTCAGTTAGATTTGTTGCTAACATTCAGGCTAAAAATTTATTAGAAATCGTTAGAAGTTTTGAAGGCGCAAATACAGTCACTGTTGTTGTTATGGATAAGCGTGTATTATTTGCTTTTGATAACACAATTATCTCAACTACATTAACCAATGGAGATTACCCAAACACTAAAAATATTTTCCCAAGAGTATTTAATCACACACTTGAAGTTAACTCTAAAGAGTTATTAGCAACAATGGAACGTGTATCTCTTCTTTCTGCTGAACGCGATGGGGTTGTAAAACTCGTCATGACTGAAGATGAAGTTGAATTATTTTCAAGAAATTCTACTGTCGGATCAGCGAATGAAAAAATCCAAACATTCCAATATACTGGTGAACGTTTAGAAATATCTTTTAGAGCGTCTTTTGTAACTGACGCAATTAGGGCGGTTAGAAGTGAAGATGTCACTATCTCATTTGTTGGAGAAATGAAACCATTCGTAGTTAAATCTTGTTCGGATGATACAGTAGATATGCTAGTCACTCCATTACGCTCATAAGGCCTAAAAACAGTCAAAAAATCAATAATAAAAAGAAGGGAATAATTATATTCCCTTTTTTGTTTGATTATGATAAAATAACCAAGGAAGAGAAAAATAGCCTTTTTTTATGAATAAAAAATGTACTCAAATTATCATTAATACCGACTACATCACATTGGGTCAATTTTTAAAATTTGCTGACATAATTTATTCAGGAGGTGAAGCTAAACAATTTCTTTCTGAAAACGAAGTATATATCGATGGCAAATTAGATACTCGTCGTGGGAGAAAACTTCGTGGAGGAGAAAAAATTTCTGTTCTTGGTTTAAATTTTGAAATTATCAAAAAATGATTATCGAGAAATTAAAATTAAGAAATTTCCGTAATTATGAAAATCTTGAGATTGAATTTGATCCAAAATTAAACATTATTATCGGGAATAATGCGGAAGGAAAAACAAATATTGTTGAAGCGATTCATTTTTTATCTCTTGCAAGATCTTTCCGAACTAACGAAAACGCTGATTTAATTAAAAAAGGGGCTTCCACAGCGATGATAGAGGCTAAGGTAGGTGATTTACCTATCAAAAAGAATATCACTGCTCAATTGACTTCTTCTGGTAAAAAAATTATCTGCAATGGAAAACCAATAAGAAAATTATCAGAATTAAGCGAATTTGTTAATGTTATCATCTTTGAGCCAAAAGATTCATTGATGTTTAATGATTCTCCAAGTGTTAGAAGGTATTTCCTTGATGTGTCGATATCAAAGAATTCCAAAAGATATTTAGAATCATTAATTGAATATGATAAATTACTCAAAGAGCGAAACAAAATATTGAAGTTTGATAACATTGATATGAATCAATTGTTTGTAATTACTAAACAATTGGTAAATATATCCGAAATCATTATTAATGAAAGAATATCTTATATTAATAAGATAAATAATCTTCTTCCTAAAATAATCCACGCGATTAAAGGAGAAAAAGAAGAGGCTCAAATTGAATATAATCCATTCATTGAGCCTGGTGAAGATTATATTACACGCGCATATGACGCGTACATGTTGAAGATTGATGAAGACATCAAACGCAAAACAACAACTATTGGAACACATCGAGAAGATTACAAAATGATAATCAATAATCAAGATGTATCCATATATGGTTCTCAAGGTGAAAATCGAATTGCGGTTATTGCCTTAAAACTCTCACCATACTTCTTAATTGAAGAAAAAGAGAAAAAACCAATCATTGTCCTTGATGATGTAATGTCAGAACTTGATAAAATCCGTCAAGAACGCCTTCTAAGCTTTCTTAGGAAGTTCGGACAAGTATTTATCACAAGCACAAAAACAAACGCGACAAATGCCTCAATTTATGAGGTTAAAAACCATATAGTGAAAAGGAGGAACACTTAATGGATGAACAAAAAGTGACTCAACAAAGTCAGCTTGAAGAAGACAAAGGAGATGCAGAATATAATGCATCGGACATTCAAGTCTTAGAAGGGCTTGAAGCGGTACGTAAACGTCCAGGTATGTATATTGGCACAACTGGAAAAGCAGGGCTACATCATCTTGTTTGGGAAATTGTTGATAACTCAATCGATGAAGCTTTAGCGGGTTATTGTACCAAAATCATCGTCACAATTAATAAAGGTGACACAATTACAGTAAAAGATAATGGACGTGGTATTCCAGTTGACATTGTTGCCAAATCTGGAATGTCAGGTGTTGAAACAGTATTTACCATTTTACACGCAGGTGGAAAATTTGGTGAAACAAGTGGATACAAAGTATCAGGTGGTTTACATGGTGTTGGTGCATCGGTAGTAAACGCTCTTTCAGAATGGACAACTGTCAATGTTCATAAAAATGGTGGAATTTATGAAATTAAATTCGGCCGCGGCGGAAAAACAATTCAAAAATTAACTCGCATTGGTGATTGCGAAGATTCAGGTACAACAGTTACTTTTAAACCTGATTCAACAATCTTTACTGACACAACAGTGTATGAATTTGACACAATTCGTGACCACTGTAAACAAATGGCGTACCTTAACAAAGGATTATCATTAACTGTTATTGATGATCGTGTTGAACCAAAAACAGTTGAAACTTTCTTCTATGAAGGTGGAATTATTGAATATGTTCGTTCAATTAATGAAAGTAAAGGTGCGGTTATTGATGATGTAATTTATTGCGAAGGAAGAGAAGAAGCAGAAATTACTCCAGGTAAAAAAGGAAAAATTTCAGTTGAAGTTGCAATGCAATATAATGAAACATTCAACCCTGCTGTTTTCTCATTCTGTAATAACATTAATACTCATGAAGGTGGCACTCACGAAGAGGGTTTCCGCATCGCGATGAACCGCGTTATTAATGAATATGCCAAAAATAAAAAATACATTAGAGATGGTCAAGAAAACCTTGATACATCAGATATTATTGAAGGATTAACTGCAATTATTTCTGTTAAGCATCCAAACCCACAATACGAAGGACAAACAAAAACTAAATTAGGTAATACCGAAGTTAGAAAAATTGTTTCTGGCGTTGTAATGAATGGCTTAAGAAAATTCTTAGATGAAAATCCAAAATTATGCGCAGTTATTCTTGAAAAAGTTGTTCGCGCAAAAGATGCTCGTATTGCAGCAAGAAAAGCTAAAGAAAGTGTTCAACGCAAATCAGGATTAGAATTAACAACTCTTCCTGGCAAATTAGCGGATTGTACATCAAATAAGCCAGAAGAATGTGAATTATATATCGTCGAAGGTAATTCGGCTGGTGGATCAGCTAAAAACGGCCGTGACCGTAATACACAAGCTATTCTTCCGTTAAGAGGTAAAATTCTCAATGTTGAAAAGGCAACTCATGAAAAAGTATTTGCTAATGGTGAAATTGGAAATATGATCACTGCTATTGGTGGTGGTGTTTCTCCAGAATTCGATGTTACTAAAATTCGTTATCACAAAATCGTTATTATGACCGATGCCGATGTTGATGGTTCTCACATCCGTATCTTATTATTAACATTCTTCTATCGCTATATGCGTGAATTAATCACAAATGGCTATGTATATATCGCTCAACCTCCTTTATATAAAGTCGATTATCATGGCAAATCATATTATGCATATAACGATGAACAACTCGAAGTAATTAAAAAACAATTAAAATTACGTCCTGGATATCCATTCCAACGTTATAAAGGTCTTGGTGAAATGGACCCTGATCAATTAAGAGAAACAACAATGGATCCAAAAGTTCGTAAAATGCTTAGAGTAACAGTTGATGACGCTCTTGAAGCAGAAAAAGTATTTGCAGAATTAATGGGTGATGATGTATTACCAAGAAAAGATTTCATCCATAAAAATGCAAAATTTGTTAAAAATCTTGATATCTAATGAAGGGAGAATAATTTATGTTAGAAGATAAAAAAGACGTTATTGAAAACGAAACAAATACTGATGAAAATGTTTCTCCTGAGGAAGAATCAAAATTAGAAGAAATTGAAGAAGGTATTGTTCCTGGATTAAGAGATACTGACCTTTCTTTTGAAGTTCGCAATTCATTCTTGGATTATGCGATGTCAGTTATTGTTAGTAGAGCTATTCCAGATGTTAGAGATGGATGTAAACCAGTTCATAGACGTGTCATTTTTGGTATGAATGAATCTGGTATGACTCCTTCTTCACCTTATAAAAAATCAGCGCGTATCGTTGGTGATGTTATGGGTAAATATCACCCACATGGTGATGCAGCTATTTATTCAACTCTTGTTCGTTTAGCCCAACCATTTAATATGAGATATGTTCTTGTTGATGGTCATGGTAACTTTGGTTCAATTGATGGTGATGAACCTGCTGCGATGCGTTATACCGAAGCTCGTATGTCAAAAATCGCTATGGAAATGGTTCGCGATATCAAATGTGATGTCGTTGATTTTGTTGATAACTACGATGGCACAGAAAAAGAACCTTCAGTTCTTCCTTCAAGAATTCCTAATTTATTAGTTAATGGTTCTTCTGGTATTGCTGTTGGTATGGCAACAAACATTCCAACCCACAACTTAACAGAATGTATAAACGCTCTTATTGCTTTAGCAAAAAATAGAGACTTAACACCTCTTGAACTCATGACTAATTATATTTATGGTCCTGATTTCCCAACTGGCGCAACTATTCTTGGAAGAGGTGGTATTAAAGATTATTTTGAAACTGGTACTGGTTCAATTAAAATTCGTTCAAAATGTGAAATTTATGTCAATGAAAGAACTGGTAAAAAACAAATCATTGTTAATGAAATTCCTTTCCAAGTTAATAAATCTAACATGGTTGAAAATATCGCTCATTTAGTTAGAGAAAAAATTATTGAAGGTATTTCAGATGTTCGCGATGAATCAAATATGGAAGGACACCGCGTTGTCATCGATGTTAAACACGATTATATTCCTGAAGTTGTTTTAAATAATTTATATAAAAATTCTCAACTCCAAACTTCATATGGGGTAATTATGCTTTGTCTTGTTGATGGAGCGCCTAAAATTCTTCCTATCAACCAAATTTTATTAAATTATTTAGACTTCCAAGTCAATGTTATTGAAAGAAGAACTAAATTCTTATTAAAACAAGATTCAGATCGTAATCACATTGTTTGTGGTTTATTAAAAGCAATTAATAATATTGATGAAATTGTTGAAATTATTAAAGCTGCTTCTACTCCTGAAGAAGCTTCAAATAAATTAATTGAAGTATTTGGATTTAGTGAAATTCAAACACAAGCGATCTTAGCAATGACTTTAAGAAGATTAACAGGCTTAGAAGAACATAAACTTGAAGATGAAAGAGCTACTCTTGAAGCAAATATTGCTAAATATAACCACATTCTTTCTTCTAAAGAAAATGAAACAGAAGTCGTTATTCAAGAATTAGAAGAAATTAAAGAAAAATACGGTGACGAAAGAAGAACAGAAATTTCTGATTGTGATGCTGATATTGATGATGAAGATCTTATCCCACAAGACAATGTTGTTATTATTCTTACAACCAATAACTACATTAAGAGAATGAAAGTTGATACCTTTAGACAACAAAATAGAGGTGGTAGAGGTGTCAAAGGTATGAGCACAAACGATGATGATGAAATATTATCAATGGTTTATACAAAAACTCACACCGACATCTTATTATTCTCTACTTTAGGAAAAGTATATCGTCTTCGTGGACATAAGATTCCTGAATCAGGACGTAATTCAAAAGGAACACCTGCTCAAAATTTAGTGGATTTAGAAAGAAACGAAAAAATTATTTCTATCCTTTCTATTGATGAATATGTCGAAGAACATTCATTATTCTTTGTTACTAAAAACGGTATTGTAAAACGTACACCTTTAACAGAATATCAATCAATCCATAAAAACGGAAAAATCGCTATTACTTTAAGAGAAGGTGATAATTTATTAGATGTTAAATTAACAAAAGGAAATGAATTAATTTGTTTAGCATCACAAAGAGGTAAATTAGTCCGCTTTAAAGAAGAAGCAGTTAGTCTCATGGGAAGAGTTGCCATGGGTGTTAAAGGCATGGATACTGATATGCCAGTTATTGGAGCGACAACAAGTTCAGAAGGTAATTTAGTTTTAGTAATTACTAATAAAGGTTTTGGTAAATTATCTCCAATGGATGATTATCGTCTTACAAATCGTGGTAGTAAAGGTGTTCTAACTATTAACGAAACTGCTAAGAATGGTAAATTAGTCGCTATTAAAGCAGTTAATGGTGATGAAGACTTAATGGTTGTTACAACAAATGGAATTGTTATTAGAACTCCAATTAGTCAAATTAAGATTAGTGGAAGAAACACTCAAGGTGTAAAGATTATCCGCATTGAAGATAAACAACGCGTTTCTTCAATTACTATCGTTCCACATGAAGACGTTGAGGAAGATAACGAAGAAGTAGTTGAAAACATTGAAACAACTACCGAAGATAAACCTAACGAATAATTATTTGTAAGTGCGTGTTGAATATTTTCTTCACGCACTTAAAATATATAAAGAAAATTGAGGTTAACAAAAATGATTGATCAAAAATTAATTATCGAAAATCCAACATTAATCCAAGAAAAATTAGCTAAAAAAGGATGTGTTGTTGATTTTACTCCTTTCTTAAATCTTGTTAATGAAAGAAAAGAATTATTATTAAAAGTTGAAAACGCAAAAGCAGAAAGAAATAGATTATCTGCTTCTGTTCCACAAATTCGTAAAAACGGTGGAGACGTTAATGCTATTTTTGCTCGCGTTAAAGAAATTGCAGCAGAAAGCGCAAAAGAAGAACAAAGATTAAATGAAGTTGAAAACGAAATTAAAAATTTCCTTTTACCACTTCCTAACCTACCTGACGATGATTTAGTTGCGGGTGGTAAAGAAAACAATGTTCCAATTTTTGAAAATGGCGAACCACAAAAATTTAATTTCAAAGCTAAAGACCATGTTGAATTATGTACAAGCCTTGGATTAATTGATTATGAAAGAGGTGCGAAGATGTCTGGACATGGTTGTTGGGTTTACACTGGTTTAGGTGCACAACTTGAATGGGCATTATTAAATTTCTTTATTAGTGAACATCTTAAAGATGGATATCAATTCATCCTTCCTCCACACATTTTAAATTATGAAAGTGGTTTTGTTGCGGGACAATTCCCTAAATTCATTGATGATGTATTTGGCCTTGAAAATGTTGAACCTAAAAAATTCATCCTTCCAACTGCTGAAACAGCATTAGTTAATATGCACCGCAACGAAATATTAAATGAAAATGAATTACCTAAAAAATATTTCGCTTACACTCCATGTTACCGTAAAGAAGCTGGAACATACCGCACCGAAGAAAGGGGTATGATTCGTGGTTATCAATTCAATAAAGTAGAAATGTTCCAATACACAACTGAAGAAGGAGACATGCCTGCTTTTGAAGAATTAGTAAATAAAGCCGTTTCTTTAATGAAAAAATTAGGTTTGACATTCCGTGTATCTAAATTAGCGGCTGAAGATATTTCTGCTTCAATGGCGAGAACTTACGATATCGAAGTTTATATTCCATCAATGAATATTTATAAAGAAGTAAGCTCAGTCTCAACCGCTCATGATTATCAAGCAAGAAGAGGTATGATTAGATATCGTGATAAATCAACAGGCAAAATTAAATTTGCTCACACATTAAATGGTAGTGGACTTGCTACATCACGTGTCTTCCCTGCTCTTATTGAACAATATCAACAAGAAGATGGATCAGTAATTATTCCTGAAGTATTACGTCCATTTATGGGTGGTCTTGAAGTAATTAAACCAATTAAAAAATAAATAATACATTTTAAAATTAACACAAAACATTTGATTAATTTAAAAATTTAATTATGTTTTGTGTTTTTTATTATTTGGTAAATATAATATTAATAAACAAAAGAATAATAATGAAAAAAAGAATTGGAAAATTTATATTAGATAATTCAAAAACAACCATGAAATATGGGTCTCTTTATAAAACCAAAATTACCTTACCTTTTGCGCGAATTTTGATAAAAAAAAGAACCTTAAGAGTATGGTTGCCAGAAAGTTATGATGGTGTAAAATCCTTTCCTTGCCTATATATGAGCGATGGGCAAAATATTGTTAATAAATATTCAACCGCGTTTGGTGATTGGGATCTCAGTGAAATAGTTCACCAAATTAAAGAAAGATATAATCAAGAAATAATTATTGTTGGGTTAGATTGTCCAAAAAAAGAAATTGAAAGAATTAAAGAATATTCTCCTTCAAATGATTATATTGATGATGTTACTAATATCAAAAAAGAAATCAAAAATTATGGTGATGATACAGCGTCATTTATCGTAAATGTAATTAAACCTTTAATTGATAACACATTTAAAACTAAAAAAGAAAAACAATATACTGGATTTTTAGGATCATCAATGGGTGGAATATTTTCATTTCATATATGCACAAAATTTCCAAAAACATTCGGTTTCTGTGGGGCTTTTTCACCAGCTTTTCACATTTTTAGAGATGAATTTAACAACCAATATTTGAAATCGATTAATAAAAATGAATTAACGGACACTAAATTTTATTTGTACTGTGGTAATAAAGGATATGAAAATAAATATCCGAAGCCAACAAAAATGATTTTTAATTATTTAAAACAATTCGTTGATAAAGACAATGTTGTTTTAGATATTGATGAGTTGGGTGAACACAACGAACTAACTTGGCATAAACATTCTCTCCCGGCTTTAATTTATATGCTCGATATAAAAATATAAATATTTAATAAATTATTTATTTTGTTATAATAATGTTGCCATCACGATATAACGTTGTGAACCTGGTCAGGGTAGGAATACAGCAGCCATAAGCATTTGTTATATGTGTGATGGTTTATTTTTATGAAAAAATATACAAAAGATGAAAAATATATGCTTGAGGCAATTAAGCAAGCCAAGAAGGCAGAAAAAATAGACGAAGTTCCAATTGGGGCGGTCATTGTTTTAAATGATAAAATAATTTCTAGAGGATACAATAAGCGGGAAAAAACAAACGATCCAACTATGCACGCTGAAATAGATGCAATTAGAAAAGCTTGCAAAAAAATATCTTCATGGAGGCTAATTGACGCGACTATATATGTCACAATTGAACCTTGTTCGATGTGTGCTGGAACGATTCTTTGGACTAGAATGAAAAGAATTGTATACGGGGCTAAAGATTTTAAAGGTGGAGCGTTAGGCTCATCTTATAATTTATTCGAGCAACCAAATTTAAATCACCAAGCAGAAATCACTTCTGGTGTATTAGAAAAAGAATGTTCATCTCTTGTAAGTGATTATTTTAAAAAGAAACGCATCAAGACATCTAAATAAATTTATGATGTCTTTTTTATAAATATTCAAACACAATTATTATTTTAATGATACAATAAAAAAGTATGGTTTTTGAACGCAAAAATTTTGAAGAATTTAAACAAAAAATCGATAACGCTCCAAAAATGGAAATTGATCTTTCTTCTGGTTTAAATGAAGAACAAATTCAATCTAGAGTTAATGATGGTTTAACAAATAAAACCCCGAAAAGATCATCAAAGACAATTAAAGATATTATCAAAGATAATTTGTTATCTTTTTTTAATATTTTATTAATTGTTATTGGAATAATTTATATTTATGTTGATGTTGTAATTGATAAAAAATCAGCGTTTGATACTTTCCGTGATTGTTTATTTTTGGGAATTTTATTATGTAATATTATTATTGGTTTGATTCAGGATTTTCGTGCGAGAAAACTGTGTAATCAATTAATTGTTGTTTCTAATCCAAAAAGCCTAGTGTTAAGAAACGGAAAAGAAATTGAGATCAGTGTTGATGATATTGTTTTAAGCGATATCGTTATTTATAAAAGCGGTGATCAAATCGGTGTTGATGGAATTGTTAAAGAAGGAATATTAGAAGTTAATGAATCTTTATTAACTGGCGAGTCTTTAATTATTTCTAAACATCCTGGAGATCAAATTTATTCTGGAACCTTTGTTGTTGGTGGACACGCAAAGTGTCAAGCAACATCGGTTGGAATATGTAATTACGCTGAAACATTACAAGACAAAGCTAAAGAATTTAAAAGACCTAAATCAGAAATTATTTCATCCATTAGAACAATATTTAGATTAATTGGTTCAGTAGTTATCCTTTTTGGAATAATAATGACTATTAAATTCATAGTTGCTTACACTAAAGACACACCACCTCTTGTTCCAATGGGTGATTATCTTAGAGGAGTTTTAACTTCATTAATTTCAATGATTCCATCAGGAATGTTCTTATTAACTTCAGTAGCGCTTTCAGTAGGAGTCATTAATTTATCTCGAAAAAGAGTGTTGGTTCAAGAAATGTATTGTATCGAATCTTTAGCCAGAGTCGACACATTATGTTTAGATAAAACAGGAACAATTACCGATGGAACTATGAGAATTTCTTCAATTATTCCATTAAAAGATAATAGTGAAGGTGATTTAGCTCAATTAATTTACACGATTGTATGTGCAACAAAAGATGAAAACCCTACCGCACAAGCAATTTTAAAAGAATATCATCGTTTCCATCCTTTACAATATAAAACATCTATTCCATTTAATAGTGCTTATAAATATTCCGCTGTCGAATTAGACAATGGAAAAACAGTTGTGTTGGGTGCGAAAGAATTTTTAAATATTAATTTAAAAGAAGTTGAAGAAATTACTGAACAATATGAATCTAAAGGATTAAGAGTGTTAATTATTGCTTCAACTAATAAAATATTAAACAAAGATGAAAAATTACCAAAATTAACACCAATAGGCGTTCTTGTTTTAGAAGATCATATTCGAAAAGACGCTTCAAAAAATATCAAATGGTTTAAAGATAATGGAGTCACTATCAAAGTTATTAGTGGTGACAACGCAAGAACAGTCAGTTATATTGCTGAGCAAGTCGGAGTAGAAAACGCAACAAATTACATATCATTAGAAAATATGAGCGATGATGAAGTTCGCGAAGTAGCTAATAAATACACTGTTTTTGGACGAGTAACTCCTGAGCAAAAAGAAATATTAATTTCTTCAATGAAACAAATTGGCCACAAAGTTGCAATGACTGGCGATGGAGTTAATGACATTTTAGCGCTTAAACAAGCTGATTGTTCAATTGCAATGGCTAGTGGAACAGCCGCCGCAAGAAATGCCTCGCATATGGTTATGTTAGATTCTGACTTCTCTAAATTACCAGATGTTGTTGGTGAAGGAAGAAGAGTTATTAATAATTTGCAAAGATCGTGTTCTTTGTTTTTGGTTAAAACAGTATTCGCTATTACTACATCACTTTTCTTTATTTTCACAAGAAGAAATTATCCTTTCCAAACCCCAATGATGTTCTTGTGGGAATATATCTTTATTGGTATAGGGGCGTTCCTTTTATCGCTTCAACCTAATTCTGGAAAAATTAAAAACGGATTTTTGGACACAATTATATCTAACTCACTTCCAGCTGGTTTAATTCAAACTTCAATGACAATTACTTATTTTGTTTTAGATAGATGCAATGTTCTCCCTGATGAGGCATTTGTTATTTATTCAGTTATTTCCTTTACTATTTTTGCTTTTATTGTCATGTGTAAAGTGTGTTGGAAGTTTGACACATATCGAGCAATCGTGTGTTCGTTATTAGCAATTGTGTCTATCGTTTTGGTAATTCTTGACTTCTATGTGTTAAGGTTCCATTTGGAAGGCGGTTTGTTCTCGATAGGTGATTATTATGAAAAACTACATAGTTATGCTTGGTGGGTTATGCTAATAGTTATTGGAGTTCATATGATTATTTATGCCGCTTTAGTTTATTTATTCCACCGTTTAAAAGAAAAACATACAGCGAGTATCGAAGAAAAACTAGAAAGAGGTTTTAAAAATGAAAATTAGACCAGATGTATTATTTGCCATTCAAAATAAATTACCGGTTGTTGCTCTTGAATCAACAATTATTTCACACGGTATGCCTTACCCAAAAAACGTTGAAACGGCTTTATTAGTAGAAGAAGAAATCATCAAAAATCAGGCAACACCTGCCACAATTGGAATTATTGATGGTGAGATTGTTGTTGGTATGACTCATGATGAAATTGAACAATTTGGTAAAAGAAAAGGCATTGCAAAAGTATCAAGAAGAGATATTCCGATTGTCGTTGCTCAAAAAAAGTGGGGCGCAACTACTGTTGCTGCTACAATGATTATTGCTGGAATGGCGGGTATTGAAGTTTTTGCTACCGGTGGTTGTGGTGGTGCGCATCGCCAAGCCCAACAAACATTTGATATATCAGCTGACTTAGAGGAATTACAAAGAACAAATGTAACTCTTGTTTCAGCGGGTGTAAAAGCCATCTTAGATTTAAAATTAACATTAGAAATATTAGAAACAAAAGGTGTTCCGGTATTGTCATATCAATCAAAAGAATTTGCCGATTTTTATACAAGAAATTCAGGTTTAGAAATAGAAAATGTATGTAATACCCCTCTTGAAATTGCTCAAATAATAAAAGCTAAAAGAGATTTAAAACTTGATGGAGGTGTTTTTGTTTCTAACCCAATTCCAGCTGAATATGCCATGGATAAAGAAATAATTAATAACGCTATAGATAAAGCTTTAAAAATGGCTGATGAGAAAGGAATTAGTGGTAAAGACATAACCCCATTCCTTTTGAAAACAATTGTCGAATTAACTAACGGAGATAGTCTTGAATCAAACATTAAATTGGTTTTAAATAACGCAAAATTAGGAGCAGAAATCGCTTTAGAATTATCAAAATTATGAAAACAGAATCTAAATATCGTGAAGCATTAAAAGAATTAATATTAACAAAACCATTAGAGGAAATAACTGTCCAAGTTTTGTGTGACAAAGTTAATACTCCAAGGCAAACTTTTTATTATCATTTTCGCGATATTTATGATGTAATTAATTCCATTATTTTAGAAGAAAAAATCGATCGTTCTAATGAAATCAAGATTCAATCAATAATTAAAAACACTATTACATACACTAATAAAAATTTTCAATTCTTATATTCTTTAATGAATTCATATGCAAAAGATTTAATTATTGAATTTTATTATTCTCATTTTTATAAAAAAATTGGTGAAAATTTAAAAAAAGCAAAAACACCATACGCAAACGATATTAATAGATACCTATCTAATTTGTTTTCAAAAGAGTTTTGCTATTATATATCAACCAAAAAAAGAGAAAAAAGTTCATTATTAACCAAGAGATTAATGATTATTTGGGGTTTATTCACTGTTGATTATCCAGTAGAAATAGAGGATTAATATTTATGATTGATTTTAGTTTTTATTTACCAACAAAAATTTATTTTGGAGAAGATAAACATCTTCAAATAGTTGATGTCTTGCGCGAATTTTCATATAAAAACATATTAATTGTTTGTGGTAATCACACTAAAAAAAGTGGATTATTAGACACAATTAGTCAGTTGTTAGATAAAAATAATATCGTTCATCATGAATATGTCGGAGTAAGCGCTAATCCAGATGTTAAATATGTAATCGATGCTTTAAAAATCGCTAAAGACAATCAAGTGGATTGTATTTTAGCTATTGGTGGTGGATCGGTTATTGATGTTTGCAAATCTGTAGCGGCCAATTATTATTACGATAAAGATCCATATGATTTCAATTTATATAAAGCCGAACCAACAAAAGCTCTTCCAATTGGAGTTATTTTAACAATTGCAGCGGCTGGTTCAGAAATGTCTAATTCGTGTGTAATTTCAAATGAAAAATTACATAAGAAAAACGGTTTTAATTCAAATTTAGTTAGACCAAAATTTGCAATATTGAATCCAAAATTAACATATTCAGTTGATAAATATCAAACAGGATGTGGTGTGGTTGATATTATTTCCCATTCATTCGAAAGATTTTTTAATCCAAGTAAAGAAATAGAATTTAGTGATTCGTTTGCTCTAGCATTAATTAAAGACACAATGAAATTTGGTGAAATAGCCATTAATGATCCAACCAATTTTGACGCAAGAGGAGCGTTAATGTTAGATTCTAGTTATTCTCATAACGGGTTTACTTCATTAGGAAAAAATGGAGCGTTTACTATTCACAAAATCGAACACGTTTTATCTAGTTTTGATAATAAAATCGCTCATGGAGCTGGATTATCTGTATTAATGCCAGCTTGGATGAAATATGTTTATAAATATGATGAACCTAAATTCATTCTTTTTGCTAAAGAAGTGTTTAATATTAACTATGAAAATAATAGCTCTAGTGCTATTATTGGTATACAATCTTTTGAACAATATCTTAAAAGGATTGGGATGCCAACTAAATTAACTGAATTAGGCATTTTGAAAGAAGATATTCCTTTGTTAGCGGATATGGCAACTGATGGTGGCACACGTATGGTTGGTCCCCACTCGATCAAACCGTTAAATAAAGAGGACATAATATCAATTTTAAATATTGCCCTCGAGGAGGAATAAAAATGAAAAAAGAAGATGCAGCAAGTTTGTTTGTCTATGCAATAATGCTTGTTTTAGCGTTATTAGTAGGATTGTTGGTAATTAGGCCATTATTTTCTGAAGTGTCTATTTCCATGAATCCATATCTTTTTACTATCTTGGTAGTTGTTTTAGGATTGATAATTAATGTTATTATTATTGAATTAGGCCATATTGTTGGTGGAAAAATTGGTAAATATGACATTGTTTCAGTCAACATGTTAGGTTTTTGCTTTTATAAAATATTAGGTAAATGGAAATTTGGTTTTCGAAACTTTGATGGTTTAACAGGAGAAACAGTCTTATCTCCAAAAAGCGAAAAATCAAATCCAAAAGCATATATTTGGTTTCCAATTTTATTTTATGTTGTTGAATTAATAACATGTATTGTTCTTTATTCAGTTGGGGCGAACGCTGATGTGGATCACCTATCATTACGTGTTCTTTCGTTAGCGTCTATCATTGTTTTAGTTATTGGATCTATGATTGCGTTATATAATTTTGTTCCGTTTCATCTTGATTCAACAACTGATGGATATCGTCTTACATTAATCTTATCTAATCCAGTAAATATCGAAGCATATAATGAATTATTACGAATCCAAAACCTTCAAAGAGAAGGAAAAGAAGTAGAAGAAATCAAATTATTTGATATTATTACTGACTTCACTGCAAGTTTAAATTTAATGACTGTATATGAGTGCCTTGGTGCAAAAGACTTTGAAAAAGCCGCAAAAATAATTGAGCCAATGTTAAATGAGGAAAACAAAATTTCCAATACCACATATCAAAGATTAATCGCTCAATATTTATATATTAAAATTATGACTTCACCAATTGAGGATGCTAGAAATTATTATGATACAAATGTTGATGATAAAACTCGTCGATTTATTTCAAACGATATTTCTATGGAATCATTAAGAGCATATATTCTTATTGCTGGATTATTGGATGAATCTCAAGGTGAAATATTATATGTTCAAAGCAAAATTAAAAAAGCGATGAAAATCGCCCTTCCTGCTCGTAAAGAAATTGAACAACAATTATATCAAGACGCACTTAATAAAGTTTATGAAGTCCATCCAGAATGGAAAGTTGAAAATAAATAATTAACTTCTTGTATAACAATAAAGACAATAAAATAATTTTAGCTTTAAATTACGTTGTTTTTAGTTTTTTTGTTTTAACTACTTTTACTTGAGCATTACAAAGTAAACATTGGCTTATTGATAAAAGCAAGATATTTTTTACCAAAAAAAGCAATTTATTTTTTACCACTAATCAGACCAATATTCTGATAAATCCTTTCTCCTATAACTTTTACCATTAATAGTCACAATTTGAACATGATGTAAAAATCTATCGAGCATTGCATCAAGTTCGTTATAACTATCTGGAAATATCTTATTCCAATCCTTTATGTTGTAGTTTGTTGTTATTATTGTTGAATGCTTTTCATATCTCATTTGTAACAATTGGAAAAGATGATTCGCATCTTCTGCATTTATAACATCATGACCAAGTTCATCAATAATAAGAAGAGAATAAGAATAAAAGTGTTTAAGTCTTCTTTCTAATGTATTTTCTTTTGCTGCTTTATTAAGCTGCCACAGTAAATCTTTGCAAGTTATAAAATAAGTGCTTTTACTATTTCTTGCCGCTTCAATACCAATCGATGTTGATAAATGTGTTTTGCCAGTTCCTGGAGTTCCAACAAATAATACATTTTCATTAAATTCCATGAACCTTAATGTGCATAAATCCATTATTTGATGTTTATTTATTGATGGTTGAAAACTAAAATCATAATCTTCAATGGTTTTAATAAAT
>JAQYER010000006.1 GCA_028723545.1 Caryophanales bacterium | reverse complement strand
GCTAAAAGAACTAATTATTTAAATTCATTAAAATTAGATTATCTTCATTACACCAATAAGAAAGGCACTGATTTTAAAGTTTGGCTTCTTCCAAATGTTAAATGGGAAGCTGGAGGAGAAAGAACTTTAGGAAGCAATATTTACTATAATCCAAATATTCCAACTGAAGAATGTTTTACATCACCTGCTAAAGGAAAAGCAGAAGGAATTGTATATTCAACAAAACCATTAAGCTATCAAGGAGAATTAATCGAAAATTTCTCAATTCGTTTTGAAAACGGTAAAGCTGTTGAAGTTCACGCGGAAAAAGGTGAAGAATTATTAAAACATATGATATCAATGGATGAAACAGCGGGATATTTAGGCGAAGTTGCTTTAGTTCCATATGATTCTCCAATTAATCAAACAGGCATTTTATTCCTTAATACATTATATGATGAAAACGCTGCTTGCCATTTAGCGTTAGGAATGGGATTTACTAATTTAATTGAAGGATATGAAAATTATTCGCAAGAAGAATTATATAAAATGGGAATCAATGATTCTTGCATTCATGTTGATTTCATGATTGGAAGTGAAGATCTTGATATTAAAGGATACACAAAAGACGGACAAGAAATCCAAATCTTTAAAAATGGTACATGGGCATTTTAACTATACCAAAATAATATAAGGATTAATTTCAATTAAACTACAAATAAAGCAAAATAACATTTGTTTGATAAATTAATATTGTAGTTAGATAATGTAATCAATGAATAAGTTTGAAATCAAAAGACAACACACGATGCACCTTATTTTTAAAACAGTAGGTGAATTATTGCTTAATAAAGAATCACAAGAAATAACTGTTTCAGAAGTGTGTAATAAAGCAAATATTTATCGAAGTACTTTTTATTTTTATTTTTCTTCGATTGATGATGTTATTGTCGCAGTTAATTCAATGCATATTGAAGAAACTAAAAAGCATTTATACGAAAAATTTCCATTTGTTTCCACCGCTCAAATAATTACATTTGAACAAGCTGAATCAGTTGTTAATTATTTTGTGGATATATTAGTGAACAATAAAGATTTTGTTCCTTATTATTTAAAGGATCTATTAAACAATTCGTTATTTGATGATTTTATTGTCAATTTCGGTGAAAAATGTTTGCTATTAAATAATCCTAGCATTGCCGAATCAAGAGTATTTGCGATAGGCATTGATTATACAATTAAAAGAATGTTACTTAATTGGCTCAAAGGCGACATTAAATTAAATAAAGAAAAAATCGTTTTAATTATTTTAAATCTATTGTTTGCCAAATACCCTTTATCAATTTAGTAATAAAAAAAGCATATATACTCAATTGTAAATATGCTTTGTATAAATTAATTATAATATCTTTTTATAATTTAGATTAAACGCTTCTGCGACTTGTTTTAATTGTTCGTTGGTAATTGATTGGCGAATGTTATCTTTAACTAAGAAATATATTGTCGCGGCTTTTTCAACTGTTTCAATTAAGCCAAACGCTTCATCAATAGTTTGTCCAGTACCAAACACTCCATGCATTCCCCAAATGACGTAGCGGTATTGTTTCATCTTTTCAGCTGTTGCGTCTCCAATCTCTTTTCCTCCACAAACCATCCATGGAACATAACCAATTCCTTCAGGAAATACTACAATTGATTCAGTTTGCATTTTCCATAATGTTTTTGTAATTTCATCTTCATCTTCTGGGAGTACAAATGAAAGCGCCATAGAGTGAGTAGCGTGGCAATGGATAACAACGCGATGTTTTGGATCAACATCGATTCTTACCGCATGATTTTCTAAATGAGTAGGTAGTTCGCTTGTTGGATTTTTTCCATCGATTAAACCCCATACAAGATCAGCGCTTGTGCCATCACTTGAGATGCGGATAATTCCTAAATTAATTTCTGGATTATATTGAATATTTTTAAAATATTTACCTGTACCAGTTACTAAAATATATTTATTAGCTAATTGTTTGACACAAATGCCTCCAATATCAATTTTTCTAATAGGGGTAGTTGGGATATATTCATTCACTTCATCATCATCTAAAATAATGGAGATATTGCCTCCGTTTCGTTCATCCCATCCTTGGTTATACATGTTGGTGGCAATACGGATTACTTCAATAATAGTTGGACATTCTAATGTATTTTTCATAATAACTCCTATCTTTTTAAGAGGACTTCTTGCTCATATTTTTTAACATCTTCAAACCAGGAATCATCAGCGATAACTCCTTGTTTTTCACAATATTTTTCCCAAATAGCATCAAAAGGTAATGTTTTAATTTCTTCAGAAATAACTAAGGCAGATGTGAAATCTTCTTCATCTTGATATTTCTTTAATAAATCCCATGGTGTTAATAATGCTTTTAATAATGCTTTTTCCATATTTCTCGCTCCGAGAGCTAATGCTGCAACACGGTTAATTGAAGCATCAAAATAATCTAATCCAATATATGCTCGATCTAAAGCGTTACATTTAACTAATTCGTTAGCGACTTCTTGTAAATCATCATTAAG
>JAQYER010000005.1 GCA_028723545.1 Caryophanales bacterium | reverse complement strand
ATAGCGGTGCTACGGGAGGGGATGAGGCTCTCAACTTGGACAACTACTACACCAAGAGTGAGGTGGAGGAGAAGATTAAGGACTATATGGTCGCTATGACGCAGGAGGAGTATGACTCCCTGCCTACGAAAGAGGACAAGTTTTATGCTATTTTTGAGTAATTGATATGGGCATTTTTAAGAAAGACTTACTCGTAAACCCGACCTTTGGCAACAAGGCATTGTCATACATATACTATGGTACTAAATTGGTGTGGCAAGCAATAAGGAGTTGCTTCGGTAAGGGCTTTTGGGTAAACGATAAGCCTTGGTCTAATGATGATGCTTGGAAAAACTAACACAAATAATTGAGTATGGCGGAAGATAAGAGTTACAACGAAATTAGAAACACCGCAGAGGATTGGGAGTTTGATGACAGGAACAAACTACCATACTCGGGTAAATCCGTTCAGACCTTTATCAAGAAAGGTATTGATAAGGCTGATGTGAGTTACGAGGAGAGGATTGGAGACTCCTACTTTGACTCCTCTACCTACACAATCTACCTCTTTAAGACTACCGAGGATAAGGAGGCTTGGCTTGGTGGAGATACGAGCATACAAGCAAAGAGGGTTGTGCTGAATTTCACGGGCACGCAGAGGCAGATGAAAGTCATCAATGGGATGGAGAGCCTTAACCTCTATTTCACGACTACGGGAGAAACGGCAGAGATTACCTTTGGTTTTCTCTCACAAGAGAAAGAAATCACTGCGACCGAGTGGTCGGATGTCCCAGAGGATGCACTCATCTCGGTGTCCATTGACAAGGGTGGTGTCGGAGAGTTCGTAGAGATAATATCCAACCAACTCCTTTTGAGTGGCAAGACAATAACCGTCGATGTGAAGAAGTACCTTGCTACGGGAAGCAACAGGGTAAGGGTAACTGCGGTCGGTGCACAAAGCGGTGCAGAGGGCAAGTTGCAATACCAAGTCAACCTTACCTCAATGTACCTCTCTCCATCGAACTTCGCTTGGAATACCCCTTTCATCGAGGGCAAGGAATACAACCTCGGTGGAATGAACATCGGAGGTGCTATCGACAAGAAACTCTTTGTAAAGGTTACAAACGAGGGTGGATACTACAAACTCTATGAGAAGAATCTCGGTACATCCACCTACATTACCAATGCCTATTTCTTCAAAGAGTTGGAGTTCCCGAGTGCGGGAACGGGAGTTTACAATGTCGAGTTGTGGCTTGATGCAAGCGGTCTTGAGAGTGAGCATCTTTCATACAATATCATCTGCGTTGCCGCAGCCGATGAAACCACCGCAAGGCTCGTCTGCATCTCAAACATAGCGGAAAAGGCAATCAACTATGCCGACAACATACTCTTTCAGTATGCGGTGTACAATGGCGGTGCGGCAAAGGGAACACCTCACATCAAGATAACTGCGGTGGTCAACACCAACCCTCTTGTCCTCAAGGATGAGGATTTGGTCGATGTTGACACCAACACCAAACTCTCATATAACTTCCACCTTGAGGTCGAGACCGATGAGAATGACCTCCAACTGACCTCTCTCCTTTCATTCGGTAACGAGCAGGCAAGGAACTTTGTCATCGACAATAGTGCATCCTATCCATCGACAAGCGGTGCGGTTTTCTATATGAATGCCGCCAATAGAAGCAATACCCAATCCAACAAGAAGAACATAGTCAATGAGGTCACGAAGGGCACGGTTGCTTGCGATTGGACAAATATGTCCTTTGATGGTCTCGATGGTTGGACTGTCGATGAGGAAAATAGAAAGTGTCTTACCCTTCAAGCGGGCAGCACCGCATCGATACACTATCAGCCACTCGCTTCTGTAGGTAGCGGAAAGACCATTGAGTTCAACTATAAGGTAAGTAATGTAGCGGACTACAAAGAGCCGATAATAAGCATCTGCGATGACCCATCGAATGATAGGTTCAGGGGCATAAGGATATTGCCGAAGAAGGTGGTGCTCCACTCAAGGGACAAGAACACCGCCGACTATGTGCAGAGTTATGACCTTATGGATGAGCAGTATGTGAACTTGCTCATAACCATAGTGAGGAACTACAA
>JAQYER010000004.1 GCA_028723545.1 Caryophanales bacterium | reverse complement strand
GAATTCTCTAATACCATAATTGATATTTCTTCCTTCAGGATGTTCATAAGAGAAATTCTCACTATTTATTTTAGTCATAACAGATCCAGCAACATCGGCAGATCCACCCATTAAAAATGGGATATGATTAATTAATTCATTTAAAGCTTTACCAGATGAAACTCGGGTTGAATCGCAATTATTATCTTCAAATGTTGGTTCGGAAGGTAAATATTTTTCAATATTGCCATTAACGGCATCTAAAAATGTTTCTGCATCTTTTTTATTTTGAGATTGATATTTAGCAAATTGATCATCATAAATCTTATTCGCTAATTGTCCACGACTAATAAATGTATTTTTATAATATTCATAAACTTCGCTTGGAATATAAAATGGTTCATAATTATATCCATAGAATTTTTTAGCATTTAATCCATCTTCTTCTCCAAGTGGACTACCATGAACTTTTGACGTGCCTTGTTTAGCACTACCAAATCCGATAACAGTATGGACAATGATAAGAGTAGGCTTATCCGATTTTTTAGCTTCAATAATTGCTTTATCAATAGCGTCTAAATCATTTCCATCTTCAACTTCTAACACATTCCAAGATGATGCGATAAAACGTTGACGAGCATTTTCGGAATTAGATAAATCTAAAGAGCCATCTAAAGTAACTTTATTGCTATCGTAAAATAAGATTAATTTATTTAATCTATGATGTCCGGCTAAAGAAATAGCTTCTTGTGATAATCCTTCTTCCAAGCAGCCATCACCACATAAACAATATGTGTAATGATCAACTAATTGATTTCCGTCTTTATATTGAGCTTGAACAGCGCGTTCAGCCATCGCCATACCTACTGCTTGAGCAATTCCTTGGCCTAATGGACCAGAAGTTGAGTCAACACCAACTGTGTGTTTATATTCTGGATGACCAGGAGTTTTTGAATCTAATTGTCGGAATGATTTTAAATCATCAATTGATAAACCATATCCGCCTAAATGGAGCATTGTGTAATATAAAGCACTCGCATGTCCAGCACTCAAAATAAAACGATCACGATTAATCCAATTAGGATTTTCCGGATTAGAAATAAGGTGACGAGTAAATAAAACATGTAATATTGGTGCGCTTCCTAAAGCCATTCCAGGGTGTCCAGATTTTGCTTTGTTAATCGTATCAATACATGTTGAACGAATCGCTGCTACACATAAATTGTCGAGTTCTTTAGATTTCATATTAATCTCCTTTTTAGTATTTATTTAGTTATTTATTAGTTATTTATAAATTATTTTATAATTTATTTACTAATTTCAATTCCGAGGTCAATAAGTTGTTGTGGATCTACTCCTTGAGGAGCATTAGACATCATATCACTTGCTTTTAAGTTTTTAGGGAAAGCAATAACATCGCGAATATTATCTGTTCCGCAAATAATCATTGATAATCTTTCAAGACCGAAAGCAATTCCGCCATGAGGAGGAGTTCCGTAATTAAATGCATCAACAAAGAATCCGAATTTACGCTTAATATCTTCATCACTTAATCCTAAAATTCTAAATACTTTTTGTTGCATTTCTTGATCATAAATTCTTAAAGAACCACCACCTGCTTCATAACCATTAATAACAATATCATAAGCAGCTGACAATACTTTACTTGGATCTTCATCTAAATAATGGGCTGTTTCTGGTGTAGGACGTGTAAATGGGTGATGAAGCGCACTATAAGTTCCATCTTCTTTCTTTTCAAATAATGGGAAATTGACAACCCATAATAAATCATATGTATTAGGTTTAATTAAACCTAACTCTCTTGCATATTTGCATCTTAATGAGCCTAATAAGAAACATACGCGGTCAAATGCACCACTGGCAATTAAAATAATATCTCCATCTTTTACATGGCCAATTTCTAATAATTGTTTTTGAATTTCTTCATTTAAAAATTTAACAAGTGAGCCAGTTAAAATATTATTTTCATATTTTAAAACGCCTAATCCACCTAATCCAAATTTCTTTGCTTCACTAACTAATCCATCAATAACCTTTCTAGAAGTATCTTTTGCAACTCCTGGAATAGTTATTGCTTTAATTGTATTAGCGTCCTTAAAACCGCTAAAATCGCTATTTTTGAGAATATCTTTGACATCATATAATTTAATATCAAATCTTGTGTCTGGTTTATCACTTCCATATTCATTCATAGCTACGCTATAATCCATTCTGCGGAGTGGAGTTTTAATATCGACACCAATTGTTTCTTTGAAAGTCTTTTTTAAATAACCTTCCATGATAGTTAATATTTCATCTTGATCTAAAAATGACATTTCTAAATCGATTTGAGTAAATTCTGGTTGTCTATCTTGTCTTAAATCTTCATCGCGGAAACAACGAGCAATTTGATAATATCTTTCAAGTCCACCAATCATCATTAATTGTTTAAATAATTGAGGTGATTGTGGAAGAGCATAAAATGAACCATGACTAATGCGTGATGGAACAAGATAATCTCTTGCCCCTTCTGGCGTTGATAAACATAAAATAGGAGTTTCGACTTCAATAAAACCATTGTTGTCAAAATATTCGTGTGCGCATTTAACAATTTTTGAACGTAAAATTAAATTTCTTTGTAAAGATGGTCGTCTTAAATCTAAATAACGATATTTAAGTCTAGTATCTTCTAAAGCATCAGTTTCATCAGCGATAATCATTGGTGTTGTTTGAGCTTTGCTCAAAACAATAATTTCTTTAGCGATTACTTCGATTTCACCAGTTGCTAATTTTTTGTTAGGAACGTCCTTTTTGGCAACAATTCCTTTAACTTGAATAACATATTCATTACGAATATCTGGAATAGGAGTTTCTTCGTTAACTAAAATTTGAACAATTCCACTGCGATCTCTTAAATCAATAAATATAAGTGAGCCTAAATTTCTTTTTTTAGCCACCCAGCCTAATAAAGTAACTTCTTTATTAACGTCTTCTATGCGAAGTTCACCATTATAATTTGTTCTTTCCATAAAAATTTCTTCTTTCTTATTTATTGTTTAATTTTTCAATGATTTCATTATTTAAATTTAATTGTTCACCGACAATATCATTGAATTTAATATTCGTTTGCACACCATTTGATAAATCTTTAATAATATAATTATCGTTATTAATTTCTTCATCTCCAATAATTATGGCAAATTTAGCATTGCTTTTTGAAGCTGATTTAAGTAGTGATTTTAATGATTTATTTTCGTATGGTATAGAAACAGAATATCCTTTTTCACGAAGTGAAGTAGCGAATTTTATACCAACTTCTAATGCATTATCACCCATTGGAGCGATATAAAAGTCTAATTTATTATCGACAGGTTCTTTTTTAACTAATGTTGACCATAAATAATGAGCGCGTTCTAATCCAATCGCTAAGCCAACACCTTCTAAATCAGGTCCACCGATTTCTTTTAATAAATTTTTATAGTGACCTCCACCACCGATAGCTCCGACATCAGTCGCATCATTTGAAGAAATATGATATTCCCATACAACTCCAGTATAATAATCTAGTCCACGGACTAATGAATTATCGATAACAATATTATCCACTCCAAATAATTTTAATAAATTTAAAACTCTATCAAAATATTCTCGAGCGTTATCTGATAAAAAATCAGATAATTTTGGAGCGTTTTTTGCAATTTCATTATCTTCAGGAACTTTACAATCTAATATACGTAATGGATTTGTTTCAAATCTTCTTTTGCAATCTTCACACATATTTTCAATATATTGAGAAAAATATTGTTTTAATGCGTTTCGATAATTGATTCTTGTTTCTTCGTCACCTAAAGAATTAATAACTACCTTAACATTACTAAATTTTAAAGATTTCAAATATAAATAGCCTAAAGAAATTGTTTCAGCATCTAATTGAGCGGAAGGATTACCGACTGCTTCAATTCCAAATTGGTGGAATTGACGATATCTACCAGCTTGTGGTCTTTCATATCTAAAACATGGACCAACATAATAATATTTAAGTGGTAATTCAGCATTTGCGTATAATTTATTTGTTGCAATGCTGCGCATAATTCCAGCAGTGACTTCTGGTCTTAAAGTTAAAGATCTTCCACCTTTATCTAAAAATGTATACATTTCTTTATTAACAATGTCACTTGATTCACCAACTGAACGAACAAATAAATTTGTTGATTCAAGAATTGGCGTTGTCATTTTGACATAATTAAAACGTTCAGCAATATTTGAAGCTTGATTTATTAATAATGAATATTCTTTACTTTCTTCATTATATATATCATGTGTTCCTTTAACTGGATTAATTTGCATAATTAAATCTCCATTCTTATGGTTTAAATATTATAGTAATTAACACTAAAAGTGTCAATTACAGACATATTTAGTAATTAGTGAATAACTCGGTTTACTTCATAAACAGAGTGAATATTTAACAAAGCATTAAAAATATCTGTTAATGTTTTTGCATCAGAAATAAAAATTGTTGCTGATATCGATGTTGTTAATGTTTGTGGATGAAAATGAGCATTTAAGGCTGTTACCGCAACTTTTCTAGACGCTAAAAGGTTCATAATATCAACGATTAAATTACCGCGGTCATTTGCTTCGATTTTGATATCGACAGGATAAGTTTTAATACCAAGATTTTCTTTCCATAAAACGTCGATTAATCTTTCTTTTTTACCGATGATATTTGGGCAATTTCGGCGGTGAACAGTAACACCTTTACCTTTGGTAATATACCCAATAATATCATCTCCAGGAATTGGAGTGCAGCATGTTCCTAATGATAAAGCAATTCTTCCAACTCCAGGAACATAAACTGGTAAATTTGAATTATCAACAGTTCTTTTTTCTAATTTGATTTCTTCTTTAACTGGTTTAATATCTAAATATTCAATAATCGCACTTGGAACTGGGTTTCTTTGGTTAACATTAATATATAAATCATCGATAGTTTTAACGCCGAAATTTTCTAATAATTTATCATTATCAAGCATTTTTTCCATTTCCGAGGCAGAAATATTGAAATTTTTAAATGCGTCCACTAAAGTGTCGTAACCTTTTTCAATACGTTCTTCTCTTCTTAATTCAGCTTCTTTTCTCATTAAAACTTTTTTAATATGAGAACGAGCGAAACTAGTCTTAGCAATTTTAAGCCATCCTTCATTTGGGCCTTGAGATGTTTTTGATGTTTTAATTTCAACAACATCACCAGTTTTTAATGAAGTGTTTAAAGGCACTAATGAGCCGTTAATAATTGCTCCAACTGCACTATCACCTACACCAGTATGAATTTTATATGCAAAATCAAGTGGCGTTGATCCGTTTGGTAAATCAACGACTTTTCCTTTTGGTGTAAAAACATATACATTGGCATTAAAAATATCTTGGGATAATGATTCCATATATCCTTTAGCGTCGGTTTGATCATCTCCTAAATTAACTAAATCTTTAATCCAATGTAATTTTTCTTCAATTTCTTTTTGTTCTGCTTTGGCGTTATAATTTGATCCTTCTTTATATCTCCAGTGCGCAGCGATACCTGATTCGGCTACTTCGTCCATTTCTTTTGTGCGAATTTGAACTTCAAAAATATTTCCATCTCCAGCAATAATACAAGTATGTAAAGATTGATACATATTTGGTTTTGGCATAGCGATATAATCTTTAAAACGACCTGGAATTGGTTTATAAGTCGCGTGAATAATTCCTAAAATTTCATAGCATTGTAATTCGGTTTCGGTGATGATTCTAATTGCTAACAAATCAAAAATATCATCGAAATTATGACCTTTTTCATATATCTTACGATATATTGAATAAATAGATTTCTCTCTACTTTTTATTTCAAAAGGAATTTTATTTTCAAATAAAATATCGGCAATTCTTTTAGTTAATGAATCAAGTGATTTTGTTCGGTTTTTAATTCGAACTTTAAGTTTATTTACGATGTCATTATACGCTTCAGGATTTAAATATTTTAAAGATAAATCTTCTAATTCAGATTTAATTGTATTAATACCTAAACGATGGGCAATTGGAACGAATACTTCAAGAGTTTCACGTGATAAAACTTGCTGACGAACCGGAGATAAAGAATCTAAAGTTCTCATATTATGTAAGCGATCCGCTAATTTAACAACGATAACGCGTACATCTTTTGCCATTCCTAAGAAGATTTTTCGATGGTCTTCAGCAACAAATTCATCTTCGGTTCGATGAGATAATTTCATTCGTTGAATTTTTGTTAAAGAATCAACGATATCACAAACATCTTGTCCGAATTTTTCGGCAATTTCTTCTAATTTAACGTCAGTATCTTCAACAACGTCGTGTAATAATCCAGCGCACAAAGTAGCTGGAGAACAATTAAGTTCGGCTAAAATATAACAAACTTCAATAAGGTGATGAATATATGGTTCACCTGATTTGCGGAATTGATTACGATGATGATATTTAGCAAATTCATATGCACTATTAATTAATTCGCGAGATTCAGCCTTAGTAATATAAACATAAAAATGTTCTTTGACTTCGTCAAATGTATGCAAAACATTTTCATTTTTTAATGTAATTTCTTTAGACATTTTTTTCTCCTCCTTAATTATTAATCAGTTGATTTTTCATATGAATTTAAACGAAATTCAAGATATTCAATACCATTATAATATGACAAATGGAAATTTCCTTTTAAATCGATAAATTTATATTGAGAAACTTCGTTATAAGGCATATTAAATCCTAATAATTTCGTCGATATTCCTAATCTAGTTGATATATGCTTACCATAGCTAATAAAATCAAGTTCACTAGTTTTGAAATGTTTGATTAAAAATAGCGGTTCTTCAAATCCCATACCAAATGGAGCGAATGTTCTTAATGTTTTATAATTAGTTTTATTAATATCGCTTAATGAAATCTCAATTGTTGGCTTTTCATCATCAATAAATGGGTGAAGTGATGCATATTGATCAAAAGATTGCTTAAATGCTTCAAAATCATCTTTTTTGATTGATAATCCACCAGCATAAGCGTGTCCACCACTAGTAATTAAATATTTAGAAATAGATTCGTCTTTATAAGCTTCAACAATTGAAAATCCCGCTTTTGATCTTGCGCTTCCTTTTAAAACATTTTCATCTTTTGAATCGACAGCAAATGCAATAGAAGGAACATTAAACATATTCAAGAAACGGTTAGCGATTAAACCGATAATTCCTTCTTTAGTGTCGCATATAGTAACAATAGACTTTGAATTACCTAATAAAGAAGTATCAAATGAATCAGAAAAGGTTTTAGTTAATAATTTTCTTTCTTCATTAACAGATAATATCCATTTAGAATATTCAATAATTTCTAGCTCATTAGATGATGTTAAATATTTTATTAATCTATTTGCTTCATTTTTCTCACAAATGCGGCCAATCGCATTAATTTTAGGCGCGATTTCTAAAGAAAAAGTTTTTTCAGTTACAATATTTGTATCAGTTAATAATCGAAGCGGTAAATAACGATTTTTATCAAAATTTGAAAGCGCTAATAAAACAACATCTCGATTATAATCTTTTAATTCCATCAAATCGGATATAACGCTTAACCCTGCTAAAGTAACTAAATAATCGTCATATTTATTTAATAACGCACAAGAAAGGAATAACGACATATATCCACCACTACCAAAGATATTAGAAATTTTTGAAACAGTTGGATGAATAAAACCATATGCATTAGGTAAAACTTCTGGTACTTCATGATGATCAACAACAATAACATCAATGCCATATGAATTAGCGAGATCAATGGCTTCGTTTGCGCTTATTCCATTATCAACTGTAATTATTAATTTATATCCAGCTTTAGCGATTTTATGAACGTTTTCTACATTTAGTCCATAACCATCTAAATATCGAGATGGAATATAATATTTAACTGGATAATTTAAAATATCGAATGTTCTTTTAACAATTGAAGTAGAACAAATACCATCGCAATCATAATCTCCATAAATAAGAATTTGTTCT
>JAQYER010000003.1 GCA_028723545.1 Caryophanales bacterium | reverse complement strand
ACAACAAAATAACGCATTAAATGACCTCCTTTTTAAAGAAATAAGAGGAAAATATTCCAATAACAATAAAGATAATAAATAAAGATAATATTCCAATAATTAATAAAGGAAGGAAATGAGGAGTTACTAAAATAACACAGTTAAATTCAGAAATTAAAATAACTCCCACTAAAATAATAATTGAAATAATGGCTACAAATAAATCAAATATTGAAAAATGCATTATGCGATATCTTGTTCTTTTTTCTTTTGGATTATACCCTCTTGCCTCCATCGCGTTAGCGAGTTCATCACTTCTTTGGAAAGCACTGACAAATAACGGAACAATTAAAGAAGTAATGGCTTTTAATCGAGATTTTAATTTTCCGTGTTTAAAATCTACTCCTCTTGAAGCTTGAGCTTTCATTATCTTTTCCGTTTCATCTAATAACGTTGGAATAAGGCGAAGCGCTAAAGAGATTGTCATTGCGATTTCATGAGCAGGGAATTTAATAATCTTTAACGGAGTCATAAACCATTCTAAGGCGTAAGTTAAATCCATTGATGAAGTTGTTGTAGTTAACACCATTGTTAACTCAAACATCATAAATAATCTTAAAATGATTTTAATACTTCGACAAATTGATCCCCAATATACATTAAAAGAACCAATTGAAAAAGCAATCTCAGGTAATGTACCAATCGCAAATTCAACACTTTCTTTATCTGATGGAATAAAAATATTTAAAATCAATAAAAATAAAATAAAAAACCACATTCCTTTTAAAGAAGAGAAAAATGATTTAAAACTTACTTTTGATAAAAGCATTAAGAAAACATTAAATATTAATAGCAAACCACCCATGATGAAAGTTGTTTCATATGTTGGATATGAATAAAACACCGCAACCATTAATACGATTAAGCAAAAAACCTTAGTTCTTGGGTCTAATTTATGAATAAAGGTATTATTTGGAACATATCTTCCTAATATTCCGCTACTCATTTTTCTTTCCTCGCTAAAATTATTTCGTCGACTAATGAATCGATATTATTAATGTTGTTTAAATTTAGTTTTAAACCTTTATCATTTAATTTTTGAATTGCTTTAGCGATTAATGGAGTTTCTAAACAATATTGTTCTTCATCATTTAAAAACAATTCACTTGGTGAACAATTTTTCACAACTTGGCCATTTTTCATTACAATCACATCGCTAGCGTATTCAAAAACAATATTCATATCATGAGTAACTAAAATAATTGTTTTACCGCTTTGATTAATTTTTCTAAATAAATCCAATAATTCTTTTGAACTTTTTGGATCTAATCCCGCTGTTGGTTCATCAAGAATTAATACTTCAGGAGAAGTTGATAATAATCCCGCGATAGCGACACGTCTTTTTTCTCCCCCTGATAACTCAAATGGAGATTTATCATAATATTCTTCTTTAATATCAACGATTTTTAAGCAGTTTCTAGCAATTTCATATGCTTCTTCTTTTTTAACACCAAAATTAATTGAACCGAACGCAACATCTTTTAAAACTGTTTCTTCAAATAATTGATATTCAGGGAATTGGAAAACAATTCCAACTTTTTTTCTTAAGTCTGTGAATTTCTTTGTTGTTTTCTTTTTGTCAAAACTTAATACATATTCACCGACTTCTATTTCCCCACTATCAGGAATTAATAAGCCATTTAAATGTTGAATTAAAGTTGATTTACCACATCCAGTTTGACCAACAAGACATGTAAAAGAACCGTCTTTAATTGTTAAAGAAATATTATCGAGAGCTTTAACTTCATTTAAAGTTCCCTTCATATATGTATGAGTTAGATTATTAATTTTTATTTGCATAATTGTTCTACTAACTCATCAAGAGTGTCTCCATTAACGATAATTCCTTTATCAATTAATTTTCTTTTTAATTTATGCACAAAAGGAATATCTAAACCAAGAGATATTAATTCATCTTCATATTTAATAATTTCACTTGGTTTGTCTTTATATAATATTTCGCCTTTATTTAAGACGATTATTTCATCTGAATTAAATGCTTCTTCAATATCGTGAGTAATCGAAATCAATGTTAATTTTGGATTTTCTATTCTCATTTTAGCGATGATTTCATTAATTTCTCTTTTCCCTTTTGGATCAAGCATTGCGGTCGCTTCATCAAAAATAATGACGTCGGGATGCATCGCTAAAACACCAGCGATCGCGACTCTTTGTTTTTGGCCTCCTGATAAAGAAGAAGGTTCTTTATTTAAATATTGTTCCATTCCTACTTTGGATGAAAATTCATGAATAATATCATCCATTTGTTCGTGTGGAACAAGGCGATTTTCTAGTCCGAACGCAATATCGTCTTTCACAGTTACTCCGATAAATTGGTTATCTGGATTTTGAAAAACAATACCGATTCTTTTTCGAATGTTATATATATTTTTTCCATTAATTGGTTGACCAAAAGCAATTATTTGTCCTTCTCTTGGGCTTAATAAACCAATTAATAATTTCGCAATAGTAGATTTGCCACTTCCATTATGGCCAATTAAAGAAATATATTTTCCTTCTTCAATATCAAAAGAAAGATGCTTAAGAACATCTTTTTTATTATCGTATGAAAATGATATATCTTTAATTTCAATTAATTTCATTATTTGATTGTTACGTCGACTTTTCTTCCTTTATATGGACGATATGAAATACCTGCTAAATGAAGCATTTTCTTTGAAGCTTGAATACCAACAGTAGAAGCATATTTATCATCAGCATAAACAATTTCTTTAATTCCACTTTGAATAATAGCTTTAGTGCATTCGTTACATGGGAATAAAGTGACATAAACTGTACATCCTTTTAAAGCTGAACCATTTCTAGTATTTAATATGGCATTAAATTCCGCATGGCAAACATAAAGATATTTAGAATCTAATCCTTCACCTTTATTCCAGCTGATTTGTTCTTCATCCACTCCACGAGGCATGCCATTATAACCAATAGAGACGACTTTGTTATCATCATCGACAATGACCGCTCCAACTTTTGTACTTGGGTCTTTACTTCTTTGAGCGGAAAGAAACGCTAAACCCATAAAATATTCTTCCCAAGTGATGTTTGATTGTAATTTCATATTTTTCCCCTCTCAACTATTCAAGTCCATTTGAAGTAATTTGATCAATACCCCATTTGGCAAATTGTTCTGCAATTAATTTATCATCAACAGTCCATGTATTAATTTTTAATCCGTATTTATGAACTTTTTTAATTAATCTTTCAGTGACAAAATGATAATCAATATCCAAACCAAAACGATATTTCTTTAAGAGTATAAACATTACATGTCTTAAATACCAAGGTTTTTCACCAACAAGGAATTGAATATCGACATCTTTATATTTATTTCTTAAATATATTAAATTATTTGGATGGAAAGAAATAAATGTAATATTATCAATTAATCCAAATTGCTCCACTATTTTAGCAATATTTAAAACATTGTCTTCAGTCATTTTTGCTTTTAATTCAAGAATTGGTCTTTTGTTATATGTTTTACATATTGTTAAATATTCTTCTAAAGTTGGAGAATATTGTTTATTAATTGTTTCTTCGTTATTCATTCCTAATAAAGGAATCTTTCTTATATCATCGAAATTGTTTTCTTCGATAATTAAATCAACACCAGTGCAGCGTTTAATATTATCATCATGATGAACGATATATTTGTTGTCTTTTGTCACATGAACATCGGTTTCAATTCCATAATGAGTTGATTTTCCCGCTAAAACAAATGCTTCGATTGAATTTTCTTTCGCTAAAGCGCTTATCCCACGATGAGCAATCATTAATGTATTCAATTTATTAATCTTAATTGTTTCTTTATTCATAATTGTGCCTTCTTAATTTTATAAATTAACAATAACAATAATTAAAGCAATAATTATTAACGTTAAAACGCCACAAAAAATCAATATCCCCCATGGAGCGGATACCTTTTTCTCATTTTTTTGTTCTTCTGTTAATAATGATTCATCAACTTCTAATTGTGATGTTGGTCGATCTTTTTCTTCTTCCATATAAAACTCCATTGATCCATTTTATAGTCCTTTTGAGTGGATAATTTTCTTTAATAATGTACTTAAATAAGTGACGAAATATGTATATAGTGGAATATTAATAAATAACACTAATACTTCCGACATAAATATATATAGTAAATCAACTTCAAACATTGCTGATTTAACAAATGAATTGATAATTGTTTTAATAATGAATTCAGATATTAATGAGGTTAACGCAATAACATAGACATTTAAATATTGTTCATTTTTCTTTTTGAACGATTTATTAATGAAATAAATAGCTAACAAAGATAAGAAAGTAAAAATAAATATAAAAGATAAAATCAATATTTTATGCCAAGGAAGGAAATTATATGTTTTCCCATATAACACAATTGATGAATTAAAAATAAAGAACAATAATGTAACAACAAATAAAGAAAAGAAAATAACATTTAATAATATTAATGATATTTTTTCTTTTTTGATTAATGAGAATAACTTATATACAAAAAATGGTAAAACACCAGAAGCAGCATATACAATTGTTAATATTGGGTTAATATCAAATCCATTAGGAAATAAAACAATTCCTAAAATATCCGCTGCTCCGCCAACGATTCCACCATATATTGGCCCAAGAATTAATGAAGCTAAAATAACAACCGCTGGACCTAATGAAATACGAACAAAAGGAATGACTGGAATATTTTGAATTGATAATAGACGAGTAAAAATGATTGTTAAAACAATCATAACTGCCGCCATAGTGATTTTTTGAATTTGGCTTAGCTTAATCATCTATTTTTCTCCAATAAATATTGTCTAACTATTCCAGTAAAATATAACGAACCAGTAATTAATAATAAATCATCTGGATATTGATTTAATTTTTCTTCAATTAATTTTTGATAATCATCTTCAAAAACATAATCACCTAAATATAAGAAATAATCCATTTCATCCCTTGCTCTTTTGTGGTTAAAAGTCGTTAATGTCACATCATTTGAAATCAATCCTAATTGAATTAGCATTGGAGCGATATTTTTGTCTTTTAATGTCGCAAAAACAACATGGATTGGCTTATCAATATTGTCGCTTTGAATAGTTGAAACTAAGTTCTCAATCGCTTCAGGATTATGTCCTCCATCAAGAATAATATGCTCATTAATATATTCATATCGACAAGGCAAACATTTCTTCAATAATCCTCTTTGCAATGTATCAAAATCGATATCAAAATATTCTTTTAATATATTTGTGGCCTCAATGGCGATTGCAGCGTTTTTAGTTTCATATGATGCATGAGTGTTTATTTTGATATTTGAATATGGGTAATAATCAAATAAAACACCCTCATTTCCAACGCGGATATTATTAACCATATTAGTTTGATAGATTTTGGATTTATTTTCTTTGGCTGTTAAACGAATTGAATACATCGCTGTTTCATCT
>JAQYER010000002.1 GCA_028723545.1 Caryophanales bacterium | reverse complement strand
ATTCATTTAATGTTGTCGCACCAATACAATCAATTTCACCACGCGCAAGCATTGGCTTAAGCATATTTGATGCATCCATCGCTCCATCAGTTTTACCAGCACCAACAATTAAATGAATTTCATCGATGAAAAGAATAATTTTTCCTTCGCTTGCTTTAATTTTATTTAAAACTGCTTTAAGTCTTTCTTCGAATTCTCCACGATATTTTGCCCCAGCAATCAATGCACCCATATCAAGCTCATAAATCATTTTATTTCTTAGTGATAGTGGGACATCGTCTTTAACGATTCTTTCAGCTAAACCTTCAATAATTGCTGTTTTACCAACACCAGGTTCACCGATAAGAATGACATTGTTTTTTGTTTTTCTGGCTAAGATTTCTGTTATCTTACGAATTTCATCATCTCGGCCGATAACTGGATCAATTTTTCCATCTTTGACTTGTTTTGTAACATCTCGACCAAATTTTTCCAAGATGTTTTCATCATTTGAATAATCTTCCATTCCGTTTGTGTTATTCATAAGCACATCCTCCTTTTTTGGCACTCTCATATCGAAAGTGCTAACTATATTATAGTCAACATTTGGCACTCGTCAATAGTGAGTGCTAAAATTTTTTTGCATTTTGAATTATATGCTGTATAATATGCATTGATTACAAAAGGAGAAATGAGCATGATTCATATAATTTATACATCAACATTTGGTGAATGGTTTATTGATTTTATGAAACGCATCGGTGATTTCTTTGCTGGTGGTGGCGCAACATTTGAAGTATTTGAAAGAATCATATTAGCTATTTTATTCATTCTTATTGGATGGGGATTATCTCTTTTATATAAATTTGCCTTAAGAAAAGCATTAAAAATACAACCTAAAATATATTTATATAAGAAAAATAAAAATAAAAAGGTTAATAAAGATTTAATTAAAACTGAAGCAACTGCAAAAGGATTTATTATTCCTCTTGTCAATGCAATTCATTGGATATTTATTGCAATCTTAGTCGTTTCGGTATTAGGAGTTGATTTATCTTCAACTGCAGGGGTGTTATCTGCGATAACTGTCGCTCTTGGGTTAGCGTTACAAGATGTTATTGGATGTTTTGCGTCTGGATTAATCGTTATAGCGAATAAACCATTACAAGTTGATGAATATGTTTTAATTAAAAATGATTATGGTCAATGCGAAGGAACAGTTGTTAAAGTTGGTATTATGATGACTGAATTATATACATTTGATGGTCAATCAGTGTATTTACCTAATAGCAATATCCAAAAATCAATTATTACTAACATTAACCGTAAACCAGATCGTCGATTAGATATTACCGTTCAATTATCATATGATGAAGACATTGAAAAAGTTAAAACAATATTATTAAATATCGGAAATAATGACGAAAGAGTTATTAAAGATAAAGGAGTGAATGCTTTAGTTTCTGGATTAACTGAATCAGGAATTAAAATGACTTTAAGGGTGTGGGCTACTAATGATGATTATTGGTCATTAATGTATGACTTTAATGAAAAAGTAATATTAGAATTTAAAAACAATAATATTCATATTCAACATAATGTTATTGATTTAAAAGATAGAGAAGAACATGAATAAATATCAACAAATAATTAATAAATTAAAAGACACAAAAAATAATGACGAATTGTTCATTCTTTTGAATGCTTATATTAATGAAAAATTATATGAAGACGCAATTAAATTAATTGAAAATAATTCTCAATTAGTCAAAGAAAAACCTCTCCATATAATTAAATTACACATTGAATTATTATTATCATTAGAACTATTTGATGAAGCTTCAATTGCGTATAAAAAATATTTGGAATTGCCATATATTTCTCAAGAAGTTGAAGAATATTTGAAAGAAATTCCTTCATTAATTGAAGAAAGAAAAGATGTTAATAAAAACAAAACATATACCATTGATGAAATTGATGAAATATTAACATCCCATTATGATCAAGGAAAAATTATGGATGTATTGTTTAGCCTTGATAATTACAATATCTTAAAATTATTAACCCCGATTGAAATATTTTTGCTTCGTAAAGACGTTCATCCTAGTTTAAGAACATACGCCTTAATATCACTTGTTTCAAATAACATTTCTTCACCAGTTCAAATTTTAAAAGATGGAAAGAAAATTACAGTCGTTCCAAATAAATTAAAACCACCTTTTTGTGATGATAACTTTAAAAAAGTTATTAAATATATTGAAAGCGAATTATATAAAGACCCTTCAGTCCAACAAATCGCTTTCCAATTATTAAACAATTATGTTTTAGATTGTTATCCAGATGATGTCTTAAATGATGTTGATTTAAATGAATTTTGTTTAGCGTTAACATCTTTAGCAAAAGATTATTTATCAATTGCAAATGATGATGTCACAAATGATCAATTAAAACAAAAAATTAAAAAAGTGTTAGAAAAAACACCTGACTTAATTATTTAATATTGTCTTTTGAATGATTTTTAATCATTTCATTTGTAATTAAGGCAATATTCAAATATACTTATCTCGTTTCAATTTTATAAATAGGAGTACACATCGATGAAAAGAGTAGTAAACAAATTAGAAAAATCAAAAATCGAAGTCCTTTGCCAAATCGAAGAAAATGAATGGAAAGAGCTTCAAGAAAAGGCTTTCAAAGCTTTAGCGAAAAACGTCCAAATCAAAGGATTTAGAAAAGGCCATGTCCCTGAAGAAATGGCAAGAAAACACGTTTCTCAAGGTGAAATTATTAATAAAGCAGTTAATGATGCAATTCAACCAGCGTTCACTGAAGTATTACAAGAAGAAAAAATTCAACCATTCGCTCAACCAACAGTTGATGTAACAAAAGTATCTGATACTGAATTAGAATTAAAGTTTGTTATTATCACTCGTCCTGAAGTTAGCCTTGGCGAATACAAAGGTTTAGGTGTTGAAAAAGCAACAGTTGAAGTATCAGAATCAGAAATTGATGAAGCAATTAGCCGCTTAGTCGCTCAAAATGCTTCTTTAAATGTCGTTGAACGCCCAGCAAAAACTGGTGATACAGTTGTCTTAGATTTTGTCGGCACAATTGATGGAAAAGAATTTGATGGTGGAAAAGCTGATAATTATTCACTTGAACTCGGTTCAAATTCATTTGTTCCAGGATTTGAAGATCAATTAGTTGGTGTCAGTGCAGGTGAAACAAAAGATGTTGTTGTTACATTCCCAACTCAATACGTTCCTGAATTAGCTGGAAAAGAAGCAACATTTAAATGCACAGTTCACGAAGTAAAAGAAAAAGTATTACCAGAAGTTAATGAAGATTTAATTGCGGATTTACAAATCGAAGGCGTTACAAACGTCGAACAATTACGTGAAAATCAAAGAAACACACTTTTAGCAAATAAAGACACTCAAGCTAAGAACGCTCAACTCGACGCAATTGTTAATAAGATCGTTGAAAATTCAACAATTGAAATTGCTGATGAAATCATTAAAGATGAAGTCGCTGCAATGAAAGAAAATATGAAAAAATCAATTGAACAAAGAGGTTTAACTTTCGAACAATATTTACAAATTACTGGTAAAAACGAAGAAGACCTTGAAAAAGAATTATCAGTTGATGCAAAGAAAAATATTTCAGCCTTCTTATGCTTAGATAAAGTTGCTTCAGTTGAAGGAATTACAGTTACAAAAGAAGAAATTGAACAAGAATTCGAAAAAATCGCTCAACAATATTCAATGCCAGTTGAACAAGTTAAAGAAATCCTTGGCAAAGACCTCAACCGTTTTGCTAGCGAATTACGTTCAAGAAAAATTAACGAATTTATCGTCACAAATAACTCAAAATAATTAATTACTTTAAAAGGAGGTAATAACTTATGGAAAATAAACCAAAAATCATCCTCCCTTTATTAATCACCAAGAATTATGTATTATTCCCATCTAGACGAGACGAACGTCTCGACGCTGGACGGGATTTTACTATCTCGGCGATTAATACATCAATGGATAAATATGATTCCGTTTTAATTGTTGTCGCCCAAAAGGATTCTAAATTGAACAATCCTACTAAAGATGACATTTATCAAGTCGGAACATTATGCACAATTACATCTTATAGTGATTTAAAAACATATGTTAGAGTTAGAGTATCTGGCACAAAAAGAGTTAAATTAACTAACATTGATTTTAATAATGATGGCTATTTTGAAGCGAGCTATGAACCATTAGAAGATATTTCTTCTGACCAAAAAGAAGAATTATCTTTATCAGAAGAAATTGTTAAATCAATTGAATCTGATTCTAATTTGTGGGGCGCTCTTCCACGTAGTGTTCATCAAAATATATTTTCAAAAGGAGTTACTGCTTCTGAACTCGCTGATATTGGAGCGAATTATTTAGCAATTACGACTGAAGAACGTCAAAAAGTTTTAGAAACTCTTGATATTAATGCACGTTTAAAATTAATTAAACAATATATTCAAAATGCCCATTTATCTTCAGAAATTGATAAAACAATTCAAGATGATGTCACTCAATCAAGTGAAAAAGCTCAAAAAGAATATATTTTACGCGAAAAGATGAAAGCGATTAAAAAAGAATTAGGAGAAGATCCTAATGATGAATCAAGTATTGATTCAATTCGCGAAAAATTAGCTAATAATCCATATCCTGAACACGTTGTTAAGAAAATTAATTCTGAATTAAAACGTTATGATATGATGCCACAAGGCACACTCGAAGCATCATTAATTAAAGCTTATATTGATACATTAATGGATGTTCCATGGTATCAAAAAACTGAAGATAATGATGATTTAGCAAATGTTCAAAAAGTTTTAGATGAAGACCATTTTGGACTTGAAAACGTTAAAAAGAGAATTGTTGAATATTTAGCTGTTAAGAAAATGACTGGTAATTTAAAAGCTCCAATTCTTTGTTTATATGGTCCACCAGGTGTTGGTAAAACTTCTTTAGGTAAATCAATCGCTAGAGCGTTAGGAAGAAAATTCTTTAAAGCTTCATTAGGTGGTATTTCGGATGAATCTGAAATTAGAGGCCATCGTCGAACATATGTTGGATCAATGCCAGGTAGAATTATTTATGGCATGAGAAGAGCGGGCACGATTAATCCAGTTATCCTTCTTGATGAAGTTGATAAATTAGCTTCTTCATATAAAGGTGATCCTGCCAGTGCATTATTAGAAGTTCTTGATCCTGAACAAAATTTTGCATTTAACGATAATTATCTTGAAGAATCATATGATTTATCAAATGTTTTATTTATCGCAACTGCGAATGATTTAAGTTCTATTCCTGCTCCATTAAGAGACCGTTTAGAATTAATTGAAGTTAATACATATACATTATATGAAAAACTTCAAATTGCTGAAAAATGGTTATATGAAAAGCAATTAAAATTAAATGGATTAAATTCAAAACAAATTAAATTTACTCCAAAAGCATATAAAACAATTATTCAAGAATATACAATGGAATCTGGAGTTCGTGAACTCGACCGTAAAATTGCTTCAATAATGAGAAAAGTAATTGTTGATATATTATCAAATCCTGAAATTAAATCAGTTACAATTACTCCAAAAGAAGTATATAAATATTTAGGAAAAGCACCTTTTTATCCAGATCGATTAGAAAAGAAACCACAAGTCGGTATCGTTACTGGTCTTGCTTACACACAAGCTGGTGGTGCGACTTTACCAATTGAAGTTAATCATTTCCCAGGAAAAGGCCAATTAATCTTAACTGGATCTTTAGGAGATGTAATGAAAGAATCAGCCTCAATTGCTGTTGACTATATTAAAGCAAGTGCGAAGAAATATAATATTGATTCTGAAATATTTGAAAAGAATGATATTCATATTCATTTCCCTGATGGTGCAACTCCAAAAGATGGACCATCGGCAGGTATCGCAATTACATTAGCGGTAATTTCATCATTAACAAACACTAAAGTATCAAATTTAGTGGCAATGACTGGTGAAGTAAATCTTCGTGGACAAGCTCACGCGATCGGTGGATTAAGAGAAAAATCTTTAGCGGCTCTCCGCACCGGAATTAAAACAATTATCGTTCCAAAAGAAAATGAAAAAGACGTATCTGAACTTCCAAAAGAAGTTAAAGAAGGATTACAAATCGTTTTAATGGAACAAGTAGATGATGCGATTAAAGTCGCTTTTGAGAAAAATGATTAATTTTAATAAAGCCACATTTATTAAATCTAGTCCCGATATTACATATCGACCAGAAAAAAAATTAGACGAAGTTCTTTTTGTCGGAAAATCTAATGTTGGTAAATCTTCATTAATTAACGCTTTAACAAATCATAAATCTTTAGCGTATGTTTCATCAAAACCAGGACATACAATATTATTAAATTATTATTCAATCGATGATAAATTTTATCTAGTTGATGCACCTGGATATGGATATACCGCTTCAGGCAGTCGTCACACAAATAATTTCTCAAAAATGATGGAGACGTTTTTTAATGACAATGACCAATTAAAATTAGTATTATTTTTAATTGATTCAAGACACGCTCCAACGGATGATGATTTAGATTTTTATCAATTTGTTATTGATAATCAAATCCCATTTGTCATTATAATGACAAAAATGGATAAATTAAATCAAAGTGAAAAATATCAAGCTTTAAAAAATGCGAAAACATATTTCCCTAATGAACAATGTCTTTTGACATCAATTAATAACAATAAATCACTTGATGAAGTCCGAAAAATCATTTCTCAATTTATTGAATAACAAAATCATCTACTTATTAATTTTATTGTTAATTTAAAATTAGTATCATATAATTAATTAGCCGTTGAATAAGAAGTTAATTAGAAGCTTTGCTATAAAAGAGAATTATCGGTAGCTGAAAAGATAATATAGGAGCCTAATTATGGTCGCTTAGGAGGCAGAATAGAAATATTCCGAATAATCCTCGTTAAAGATTAATTAAGTGTATATATATCATTGATATATATGAATTAAGGTGGTACCGCGTTTACATAAGCGTCCTTATTAAAGGATGCTTTTTATTTTTTTGGAGGTAAAACAATGTTAGAAAAAAGATATGATCCTCATAAAGTTGAAGAAGGAAAATACGACAATTGGAAAAGCAAAGGTTATTTTACAGCAGGAGAAGATTTAACAAAAACTCCTTTTACCATGGTTATTCCACCTCCAAATGTCACTGGTAAATTACATTTAGGTCACGCTTGGAACACGACTGTACAAGACATTACTGCCCGATATAAAAAAATGAAAGGTTATGATGTTTTATGGCTTCCTGGTATGGACCACGCTGGAATTGCCACTCAAGCTAAAGTCGAAGAGAAACTTCGCAAAGAAGGTATAACTCGTTATGATTTAGGTAGAGAAAAATTCTTAGAAAAAGCTTGGGAATGGAAATATGAATACGCTGATAATATTCATAAACAATGGGCTAAAATGGGTTTAGCGTTAGATTATACTCGCGAAAGATTTACTTTAGATGACGGAATGCAAAAAGCGGTAAAACGCGTTTTTAAAAATTTATATGATAAAGGATTAATATATCGCGGAGAACGTATTATTAATTATGACCCTGAATTAAGAACAGCTTTATCTAATATTGAAGTCGTTTATGAAAACGAAAAGGGAAAATTTTATTATTTCAAATATCCAATTGTTGGAAGCGATGAATATTTAATTGTTGCGACAACAAGACCTGAAACAATGTTTGGCGACGTTGCTGTATTTGTTAATCCTGAAGATCCAAGATATAAACATTTAATTGGTAAAAAAGTCATTAATCCTGCAAACGATGAACAATTACCAATTATGGGTGATGATTATGTTGATATCGAATTTGGTACAGGAGCGATGAAATGCACACCTGCCCATGACCCAAATGACTTTGCTTTATCAGAAAAATATCATTTAGAAAAAATCAAATGTATGAATGTTGACGCCACAATGAATGATATTTGTGGTAAATATGTTGGAATGGACCGTTATGAATGCCGCGATGCATTAGTGAATGATATTGATAAAAAAGGTCTTCTATTAAAAATAGAAGAAATTGAACACCAAGTTGGACATTCTGAAAGAAGTGGAACAGTTGTTGAACCATTTTTATCAAAGCAATGGTTTGTTAAAATGCGTCCTTTAGCCGAACAAGCATTAAATAAATCAACTGTCAATTTTGTTCCAAAGCGTTTTGATAACACATTTAGACAATGGATGGAAAATGTTGATGATTGGTGTATTTCTCGTCAATTATGGTGGGGACATCGTATACCAGCTTATTATAATGATAGTGGCGATGTTATTGTCAGTGAAGAAGATATTAACCTAGAAGGTTATCATCAAGATGAAGACGTCTTAGATACGTGGTTTTCTAGTGCTTTATGGCCATTCGCAACATTAGGTTGGCCTAATAACACCGATGATTTAAAAAGATATTTCCCAAATAATTTATTAGTAACTGCTTATGATATTATTTTCTTCTGGGTTTCTAGAATGATATTTGATTCATTAGAATTTACAAAAGAATCACCATTTAAAGATTGTTTAATCCATGGATTAATTCGTGACTCAAAAGGAAGAAAAATGTCTAAATCATTAGGAAATGGTATTGATCCAATCGATGTTATCGATAAATATGGTGTTGATGCATTAAGATATTTCTTAACTACCGGTTCAGCACCTGGACAAGATATACGTTATATGGAAGAAAAAGTAATTGCTTCTTCTAATTATTTAAATAAGATTTGGAATAGCGCTAGATATGTATTAGAAAATCTTGGAAGTGATTTTGAATATGTGAATTATCAAATTTCGGATTTAAAACCAGTTGAAAGAGATATTATTATCCGAATGAATAAAACGATTAAAGAAGTTGGAAACGCAATGGATAAATATGAATATTCTTTAGCGTCAACTTATTTATATAATTTTGTTTATGATGATTTCTGTTCAAATTATCTTGAAATGAGTAAGGTTAGTTTAAATATTAACGATGAACAATATAAGAAAATTATTAAATCAGTATTAGTAGATGTTCTAAAGAACATTATCTTAATGATTTATCCTTACGCTCCATTTATTTCAGAGGAATTATATTTAAATTTACCATCTCATTTAGAATCAATTATGCTTGAATCATATCCACAATATGAAGAGATTAATATTGAATTTAACCAAGTTGAATTGTTATATAAAATAATTACTGATATTCGTAATTATAAAGTTAATGCTAAATTAGCTCCTAATTACAAAATTAAATTAGTTATTGAAACTAAATTAGATTTATTTGAAGGATTTAATGATTATTTAAGTCGTTTTAGCTTTGCTAGTGACATTAAAAAAGTCGTTAATAGTGATTCTAAGGGCACTAAATTTGTTTACGATAATTTAAATGTCTATATTGAAGATAACATTACAGAAGAAGAGAAAAACGCTAAAAAAGCAAAAGATATTGCCTATTTAGAAGCCGAGATTAAACGATGCGAAGGATTGTTGAATAATCCAAACTTTGTTAATAAGGCCCCAGAATCCAAAGTTAAGCTTGAACAAGAAAAATTAGCTAAATACAAAGAACAATTAGCTAATTTAAAATAATTATTTATCAAATTAGAACTTGACCTACTGTGTAGGTCATTTTCTTTATTTATGTAAACAAATTAATAATTTTTAGCATTTTTTATCTTTTTTTGCCTATTAAATAATAAATACAAAAAAGGAGGAGAATTATGACTAAAGTATTTATTGCAGTAATTATTGCAACTATTGCGCTTATTATTGTCTTTCAAGCGATTGATCCAAATAATAATAGTGTGATTAATAACCCAAATAACACAACAAGTGTTGTTGAAGGAGATAATTTATCAGTATCAATTAATGGTGAAGTCACTCGACCAGGAACTTATTATGTTGATTTAAATTCAACATTAGAGGATCTAATTTCAGTTGCTGGAGGAGTTACAAGTAACGCAGATGAATTAGCTTACGATACATCATATGTATTAAAAGATGGATATACATTTTATATCGCTCCTAAATACGATAACACTGATGTATGCACATTAGAACCGATTATCAAAGTTAATATTAACACTGACGACGAAGAAACACTTCAAACTGTAGCGGGAATTGGATCAACTATCGCTAAAGCGATAATATCTTATCGTGAACAAAATGGTGAATTTTATCGTATTGAGGACGTTAAAAATGTATCCGGAATCGGTAATGCGACTTTTGAAAAAATCAAAAATTATATTAAATTGAGATCTGAATGATATTTTTATTCATTTCAATTGCCTTAATTTTAGGCCTAACTTTGACAAGAGGAATTGTTGCACTTAATATTGTTTTTTCAGTTTTATATTTTTTATATATTATTTATCGTTTCGGAATTAAAAAGTCATCAATTTTTATTTTGATATTTGGAATAGGTTTAACTTTTTCATTAATCAAAATTGAAAATAATCCAAACGATAACATATATAAAGGCTTAGTGGTGGAAGTTCATCAAAATTATTATATTTTCTCATCAAAATATGAAAAATTTTATGTATATGAAGAAAATACAAATAAAGAATGTGGAGATTATTTATCAATATCAGGATATTCTAAAGATAATAATTTCACTAATTATGAATCACAATTCGATTTTAACGAATATTTAAATAATAAAGGAGTAAGAAGAACTTTAGTTGCTTCAAATGTAGAATATCAATTTAGAAATCCAATAAGAATCAATAATCGAAAAAACGAATTTTTAAGTAATTTTGATAATGAAACAGCATCTTTGATTGACGCTTTTTTATTTGCAAGAAAAGATTATAATTCATCTTCAATCGCTTTAGCGGATTCATTAAATATTGCTTCTTTATTAGCGATGAATGGGATGTATTTATATGTCATCATGTCATTTTTAGAATTCTTTTTGCTATATTTTTTTAAAAAAAGAACTACTGAATTATTATCGATTGTTATCCTTTTACCATATTTATTATTTTCATATACAAAATTTGGAATTATAAAAGTATTCTTTATTCGAATATTTAGATATATCAATAATTATTTTCTTAATAATAAATTCGATTATTTGTCGATATTATCAATTAGTTTTATTTTCTTTTTAGTTATTGATTTTCATTTAATTTATCAGCAAGCATTTTATTTAGGTTTTCTTATTTCTTTTGTGCTTATCTTTATTAGAACATATAGCAAGAAAGTAAAGAAACAATTATTGCCGCTTATTGTAATTGTTACTATATCAATTTTATTATTTCCAATATCATCTAATAATAGTCATGAATTTCATTTCTTTTCACATATTATTCAATTAATCATTACTCCATTTCATTTTATTTTTGCGGTTTTTTCTTTATTAAATTTCTATTTTATTCCGCTTCCTAATATGATGAATTTTTTAGCTAAAATAATCGTTATAATGTATAAAAATCTCGATTTCATCGATATTTCTGTTCCAATTAGCTATTTTGAAATATATTTGAGATATTTATATTATTTGATTTTGTTTTTGTCATTTATCTTTTATGAATATCGTTTTAAAAAGAAATTTTTTATTTCAGTTTCTTTATTAATTTCCATGGTGTTATTAAACGTTGTTCCAATTCGAAATATTTATGAAAACGCAGTGTATTTTGTTAATGTTGGACAAGGTGATTGCATCGTTATTAAAAATAAAAATCATGCGGTTATGATTGATACAGGTGGGAACGCAAAATTTGATATGGCTAAAGAAACATTAATTCCATTTTTAAAGAAAAACTTAATTTATAAATTAGATGCATTAATCATTTCTCATAACGATTTTGATCATAATGGAGCGATGAATTCATTGATTGATTTATATCAAGTTAACAATGTATTGGATTCAAAAGATCAATTCCCATATCGAGTTGGTGATTTATATTTTGAAAATTTTAATTTATTAGAAGATGTTTCTGATAACGACTCTTCATTAGTGTTAAAACTCGAATTTGTTAATAAAGCATTCCTTTTTACTGGCGATGCTTCTAAAAGCATTGAACAATTTTTGATTGACGAAAATTTTAATATCGATTGCGATGTATTAAAAATTGGCCATCATGGATCGAATACCTCGACAAGTGAACAATTTTTAAAAGCGTGTTCTCCAGAATTGGCAATCATTTCAGTTGGTAGAAATAATATGTATCATCACCCAAATAAAGAAGTAATTGAATTATTAAATAAATATCATATCCAAATAAGAAGGACTGATATTGAAGGAACAATTACAATTAAATAATTAGAAAATTTATTATGTTAAATACAAGTTAATTATAATAAAATAATTAATATGAATTACATTCTTTTCGGTGAACAATATCCAATGATTAAAAAAAGACTCAAACGTCTTTTGCAAGAACGTCTTGGTGAAATCAATGATTTAAATTATGTGAAATATAATGCTTTAGAAGATGATTTAAATATCGCGATAAACGATTGTGAATATCTTCCATTAGGCGTCGAAAGAAAAGCGATTATTTTTGATAATGTAACATTTTTAAGTAAAGATGGTGATAAAGCAATTTTAGAAAAATTTACAAAAATATTTCAAAATAGTTCCGATGAAATCGATATATTTTTAATAAGTCGAGAATCCACAATCAATGAAAAATTAGACATTGTTAAAAAATGTAAAGAAAATGGAATTATTATTTCATGTAATAATTTAACTAAAGAAGAATGGCCTCAATATATTAAAAAATATTTTTCAGATCGAAATATAAAAATTGATGATGACGCAGTTGAAGAATTATCTAATCGAATTAATGGTGATTTATCTTTGTTTTTAAATGAAGGAATAAAATTATCTTTATATACCGATCACATCCGTATTGAAGACGTTATGTTAATGGTTGCTAAACCAATTGAAGATGATGTATTTCAATTATCTAATGCTTTATTAAGAAAAGATAAAGCCGCCTGTTTAGATATTTATCGCGGGTTAAAATTATTAGGTTCAAGAACGACTGATACATTAATTCCTTTATTAGCGAATCAATTTCGTTTTATGTTTCAAGTTTTATATCTTGACTCAAGATATATGTCCGCATCTGAAATCGCAAATGAACTAGGCGTAAAAGAAGGAAGGGTTAAAATTAATTTAAGAAACGCAAAAACAAACCATTTAAAGCCAGAATCGTTATTAAAAGTAGTGGATGATTTATATCAATTAGATTATCAAATTAAAAGCGGTAAAATCGATAAATTCTTCGGATTTGAATTATTTATCTTGAATTTCAATAACTAAAAATAAAAGTGGTCGCGATGACCACTTTATTTTAATTAATATAATTAATTGTTAAGCTTTTAAACCGTTAACTAATCTTTGTAATTCAGATTTTTGACGAGCAGCTGTATTGCGTTTTGCAACACCTGCAGTAACTGAAGAATCGATTAATTTAACAGCAACTTTAAGAGCTTGTTCAGCAGCAGCTAAATCTTTGGCTTCAACAGCAACACGGACTTTTTTGCTAGCTGTACGGACTTCACTACGAATAGAGACGTTGCGTTGACGTGCTTTTTCATTAGTGATGATTCTCTTTATTTGTGATTTAATTTGTGCCATTTTCGTACCTCTTTATTTGACTAACGTTCATTAGTTTATCAAACTAAATTATTTCTATCAATATTTATTTTTTGCTTATTCCTTTTAGAATAAGAATTTCTTCGGCAAATTCATTAATGTTTGTTAATTTGCCATACATATCTTCTGGAATTACAATATTGAATTCTTCATTAATTTTTGAACAGACTTCAACATATGACATTGAATCTCCACCTAAATCATTAATCCAGTGATCGTCATCATTAATTTTGACAATAGGGAGAAGTAATGTTTTAGCGAATATATTTCTCAATTGTTTAATGATTGGTTCAACATCTTCCATATTGTAGCCATCAAATGATTTAACTTCCTTTTTCTCATCAAAGCCTACAAAGTTTGAAGGAGTATTAATAATTTGTTGTTTCACTTTGAAACGTTGAACTTTCATTGTTGTTGTCAAAGGAAGTTTATCTTTTGAAAGCAAGAATACTTGAACCTTCTTTTCATTTGCTAAACCAGAATTGATTTCATAACATTGCTTTTTGACTTCTTCGATAGCTTGTTCATCGGAATCAGATTTTAATTCAATTACACAAGTAATTGTCGCGTCACTTGCATTTCCTTTTTTAACACCTAAGACAACGATTTTATTAACGTGTTCAACTTTAGCGAAATAACTTTCAATTTCATCAGGATAAATGTTTTCACCATTTGCATTGATAATGACATCTTTAATACGTCCCTTGATATAGTATCTATTTGTGTCATCTTTAGTTGCAATATCGCCAGTTCTCATAAAACCATCTTCGAGATTAGTGTCTTTCAACACTCCATCAATAATTTCTTGAATATGAATAACTTTAGATTTAATTAACAATTCGCCTTCACCAGGATTATTAGATTTAGTTTCATCAATTTTGAATTCATATCCATATAAAGGTTTACCAATACTACATTTCATACGGTCATCAACATTAGGTGATAATTCAACACTTGCAACACCGACTTCAGTCATGCCATATCCATTATATAATGGATAACCAATACCGTTAATCGTGCGTAATGTTTCATCAGAAACACCGCCTCCACCAGAAATGCAATAACGAACTTTATTTCCAAGAAGCATTTTTTGAACTTGTTTCAACGCTAATTTTGTTCCAGCAAGACCAGCTTCTTTGGATGTAATTTTTCCAGTGTTAAATTCAATCATTTTATTGATTAAATTAATTTTATCTGGACCACCTAATGCCGCTTTCCTTAATAACCCTTGTGCAATAGCGTCCCAGAATAATGGAACTGCATAAACGTGAGTTACATCACAATTTTGGCATGTTTTTTGAATTTCAGTAGTGGACATGTCTTTTAAGAAAACAATATTTTTACCATAGAATGTATACCATAAGAAAACAGCAACAAACCCAAAAATATGGTGGAACGGAACAAACGCTAAGATGTTGATTTCATCTTTGTTCATAATATCTTTTGTTTCTTCTGGCATACTTAATGCAGCAGCGATTTGATTACAAATGTTTTCTCCGCTGTAAATCATTAATTTAATATTTCCAGTCGTGCCACTTGAACAGAATAATAAATTATTTGCCCAAGTTGCATTAAACAATAATTGTGGTTTTGATTGGTTTAATTCATCAATGTTAATAGTGGTTACACTATAAGTAGATATTTCACCAGTAACAATCGCGACCGCGTGAGATTGTTTAATTAAATTCTCGGTATTTTCCTTTGGGAGACGAGCATCAATAAGTAATGGTCTAAAACCATTCATTAAAATTGACCAAAAAGCATGAACCCAGTTTGGTGAATTTTTAATCTTTAAAGCAATGACTTGATCTTTTTCTAAATTGCCAACAAAATTCGCTAATTTAGAAGCCATTTCATGAGTTTTAATTTTGTATTGATTGTAATTATATGAAACAGGACGTCCTTTTTCGTTTAAAGTAGTAACTGCATTATTTCTTTTATGTTCTTTTGATGTTGCAAATTCATAAATATCTTTCATTGTTAACGAGGTAGATAATAAATCTCTCGCAGTAGAAAAGAATTGTGCAACCTTTTGATATTCTGGATACATAATTTTCTCCTTTATAAATATATAAACAGCAAAAATGCCGATTAAAATAATAACACATTTGATAAAAATACCACATAAAAAGTTCTGAACGATTTACTAAAATGCAATATAGTATGAATAATTAAGCATATAAGTAAATAAATTGAAATAACGTTGTTATAAAAGAATAAAACTTTGTTCGGCTATTTAAAAAAACAATATTATCATCTATAATTATTTTCGATTATGAAAACAAAAGAAAACACAAGAATTTTATATATGGGCACTCCAAAAATGAGTGCAGAAGTACTAAAACATTTAATTGAAAGTGGTTTTAATATTATTGGAGTTGTCGCTCAAGAAGATCAATATGTTGGAAGAAAACATATTTTAGAAAAAGTTCCAACTAAAATCGTTGCTGAATCTTATAATATTCCAGTTTATCAGCCTCATCGAATTAGAAAAGATTTTAACTTTGTTAAACAATTATCACCTGATTTAATAATCACTATGGCGTATGGCCAAATTGTTCCTAAAGAATTATTAGATATACCTCCATTAGGATGTTTAAATTTACATGGCTCAATATTACCTAAGTATCGTGGGGCGGCGCCAATCCAAAGAGCGATAATGGATGGGGAAAATATAACCGGTATTACTTTAATGGAAATGGCGGAAGGTATGGATAATGGACGAATGTATTCATTTGAATATGTTGATATTTTGCCAAATGATAATTATTCCTCTTTATGCTTAAAATTGATTGATGCTTGCAAAACAATTATCGACCGTGATTTAGTCAAATATTTACAAGGCAGATTAGAGGGAACTACCCAAGATGAGACAAAAGTAACAATTGCAACAAAAATCATGCCTGAAGATGAAAAATTATCTTTATCTTTTTCAGTTAAGCAATTTATTAATCATGTTCGTGGATTATCAGATGAACCAGGTGGATATGTATTTATTGATGATTTGAAGTTCAAAATTTTTAAATGCCATCAAATCAATGATTTAGTGGAAAATCCAATTGGACAAATTGTTTTAAAAAAGAATATTATCCTTCAATTAAAAGACGGACAAATTATGCTTGATGAAGTCCAATTAGAAGGAAAAAAGAAAATGGATGGTAAATCATTTGTTAATGGATGGAAACTAGATCCAATTATTATCGCAAAATAATTTATTAAAAAATAAGCCATCTAAGCAACGATTAATATAATATCGATAAAAAATACCTAAAATAAATATCCGTCTTTCTAAGGCGGATTTTTAATACAAAATAAACTATTATTAATTAAATAATTAAGGTAAAATCTAACTTATGGAAAAACAATTTAAATTAAGTGTCCATCAATTAGTTGATTTCTTATTAAGAGTTGGAGATATTGATAATCGCGTTTTTAATAAATCAACAATGAATGAAGGAAGTAGGCTCCATGCTTATTATCAACATAAGATGGGTGAGTTTTACATTTCTGAATATTATTTAAAAGAAACATTCAATGTTGATGATTTTTCCATTACCTTAGAAGGACGTTCAGATGGAATTATCATCTATGATGATTATTTTGTTTTGGACGAAATTAAAACAACTGTTTCTGATTTAAAAGAATTTTATGAAGAACAAAAAGAATGGCATTTAGGGCAAGCAAAATGCTATGCATTAATGTATGCGAATGAGAAAAATTATCAAAAAGCAATTATCCGTATAACATATATTAATCAAATCGATGAAACAAAATTTATTAAAGAATTTAAAGTTGATGTCGATGAATTAAAACAATATGTTTTAGATTTATTAAAACAATATTTAGATTTCTATCGATTAATCTTTGATCGAATTGAAAAAAGAAATATAAGCGCTGAAAAATTAAAATTTCCTTTCTCGTCTTTTAGAACTGGACAAAGAGATTTAGCGAAATATGCTTATGCAATTGCTAAAAAAGGAGGACAATTATTTGTCGAAGCTCCAACTGGTATTGGTAAAACAGTGTCGACATTATTTCCATTTATTAAATCGTTCGCCGATAATAGCACGGATAAAATATTTTATTTAACGGCGAAAAATAGTGGTAAAGAAACCGCGATGTCAACAATCGACATCTTAAGACAAAACGGATTATCGATTTCAAACTTAATTATTACTGCAAAAGAAAAAGTGTGTTACTGTCCTGGAAAAGGATGTAATCCAGACGAATGTGTTTTCGCAAAAGGATATTACACAAAATTAAAAAGAGTTATTGAAACATCATTAATGAATTATGAACGCTTTTCTTTACAAGAAATATCACGAATTGCTTCAGAAAATATGATGTGTCCTTTTGAATTGTCGCTTGATCTTTCTTTATTTGTTGATGTCATCGTTTGTGATTACAATTACATGTTTGATCCACAAGTATTTTTGCAACGATATTTTTTAGAAGACCGAAGCAAAACTTTAGTGTTAGTCGATGAAGCTAATAATTTAGTAGACCGCGGAAGAGATATGTATTCATGTTCATTCTCCTATGAATCATTTAAAAAAGCTAAAAAGGCAGTAAAAGAATTGGAACATAAAAAATATAAAAACGCTTCGAGAAGAATTAATAAATTATTTAAAGAACTCAATAATAATTATGAAGATGGAAATCATATTATAAATATGTTCTTACCAACTCATTTAAATGCGATTGAAGCATATGTTGTTGCGTGTCAAGATATTAATAAGCATTTCCACCAGTTCGCTAACGAAGATTTCTTGGAATTCTTTTTTGAGATAAATAAATTTTTAAAATTAATTGAATTATACGATGATACTTTTAAGTTATATATTAATAAATATAACAAAAATATTATTGTCAACTTATATTGTTTGGACTGCTCGTCTCATTTAAGAAGGTCATTTTCTAAAATTAAAGGTTCTATTGTCTTTTCAGCGACGTTATCACCAAGCGAATATTACATTGATACTTTAGGAGGAGACGAGAAAACTCCATTTTTAAAATTGAGATCGCCATTTAATAAAGAAAATCGCAAAATCATCGTTGCCCCAAATGTATCATTAAGATATAAAAGAAGAAATGAAACAATTGAAAAAGTCGTACAATATTTAACTTCTTTGATAAAATCAAAATTAGGAAATTATTTCATTTATTGTCCTAGTTATGAATATCTAAATTTATTAGAACCATATCTTGCTTTACTAGATATTGATTTACATGTTCAAAGAAAAGATATGACTGATGAAGAAAAACAATCTTTTTTAAATCATTTTGAATCAAATCCAACCAAAACAACAGTTGGTTTAGCGATAGTTGGAGGAAGTTTTGGAGAAGGAATTGATCTTGTTTCCGACCGCCTTATCGGTGTCGCAGTTATCGGAGTTGGTTTACCTCAATTATGCTTTGAGCGAGATTTAATCAAAGATTACATGTCAATTATTCACGAAAATGGATTTGATTATTCATATGTTTATCCAGCAATAAATAAAGTAATGCAAGCGGTGGGGAGATTAATTAGAACAGAAAATGATAAAGGAATTGCTTTATTAATTGATGATCGATATTGCTCATCACCTTATTCAACTCTTTTTAAAGATGAGTGGAATGATTATGAAATTATTACTGAAGTTAGTGAATTAGAAGAAATCGTTCAAAAATTTTGGGAAAATAAGTGAAAATCACTTAAATATTGATATAATAAAACGTCTATGGAACAAAAATATATTCGTAATTTCTCAATTATTGCTCATATCGACCATGGAAAATCCACTCTCGCGGATCGTATTTTAGAAATGACTGAAACAGTGTCTAAAAGAGAAATGAAAGAGCAATTACTCGATTCAATGGATTTGGAAAGAGAAAGAGGAATTACTATTAAATTAAATGCCGTTACATTAAAATATCACGCTTTAGATGGTAATGATTATTTATTTAATTTAATTGACACTCCTGGGCATGTTGACTTTTCTTACGAAGTAAGTAGATCATTAGCGGCATGTGAAGGATGTTTGTTAGTAGTCGACGCAACTCAAGGAGTTGAAGCTCAAACTTTAGCGAACGTTTATCTCGCTATTGATAATGATTTAGCAATCATTCCAGTCATTAATAAAATCGATTTACCAAGTGCATCAGTCGATAATGCGATTAAAGAAATAGAAGGCCGAATTGGAATTCCTTGTGATGACGCTTGTAAAGTAAGCGCAAAAACAGGCTTAGGAGTTGATACAGTCTTAGAGATGATTGTGAAAGATATTCCTGCTCCAAATGGAGATATAAATGGCCCATTACAAGCATTAATTTTTGATTCATTTTACGATTCTTACCGTGGGGTAGTAGTTAATATTCGTGTTAAAAACGGAGTAGTTAAAGTTGGCGATACGATTAAATTAATGCAAACAAATAAAGAATATTTAGTAACTGAAGTTGGTATTAGAACACCAAAAGAAGTTAAAACAAATTGTTTATCAGCTGGTGAAGTTGGATATTTAGCTGCCCAAATTAAAGACATTAAAGATGTCTTTCCTGGTGAAACAATCACTTTAGCGAACAATCCAGCATTAAAACCATTACCAGGTTATCGCAAGATAAACCCAATGGTGTTTTGTGGATTATATCCAGTTGACTCAAAAAAATATCTCGATTTAAAAGATGCATTAGAAAAATTAACTTTAAACGATGCTTCTTTAGTGTTTGAAGCTGAAACATCACAAGCTTTAGGTTTTGGCTTTAGATGTGGTTTTTTAGGCCTTTTACATATGGATGTCATCCAAGAAAGACTTGAAAGAGAATACAATATTGATTTAATTTTGACCGCTCCAAGTGTTATTTATCATGTTTATTTAAATAACGGAACGATGATTGAATTAGATAACCCATCAAAATTACCTGAAATAACTTTGATTAAAGAAATTCAAGAACCATATGTTAAAGCTCAAATTATGACCCCGAAAGAATATGTTGGGCCAGTTATGGATTTATGTCAAAAAAGAAGAGGAATTTATGTTGATTTAGAATATTTTGATGATACAAGAATGATAATAAAATATGAATTACCATTGTCTGAAATTGTTTACAATTTCTTTGATAAATTAAAATCATATTCTAAAGGTTATGCTTCATTTGATTATGAATATTCTGATTACCGCGCTGGTAATTTAGTAAAAATGGATATTTTATTAAATGGGGAATGTATTGACGCTTTATCAATTATTGTTAATAAAGCTGATGCTTATCAAAGAGGATCATTAGTAACTAGAAAATTAAAAGATATAATTCCTCGTCAACAATTTGAAGTCCCAGTACAAGCAGCAATTAATGGAAAAGTCATTGCTAGAACAGATATTAAAGCTGTTAGAAAAGATGTTCTTGCTAAATGTTATGGTGGGGATATTTCTCGTAAGAAGAAGCTCTTAGAAAAACAAAAAGAAGGCAAAAAGAGAATGAAAGCAGTTGGTTCTGTTGAAGTTCCACAAGAAGCATTTATGTCGGTATTATCAATCGATGATGAAGACTAAGATAGTTATTTATTAGTATTAATTTAGGAAAAAATTAGTATTCCTTATTGTAATAAGAATCTCATGTGTTATAATTTAAGCATAAGGAGATTCTTTTTTATGAACGATAAAGATTTAGTTATCAAATTTACTGATACAATGTATGCGACAAAGAAAGATGTTATTAAAGCTTTAAATACTTCTTTAATTGATCCATTCTGGACAAAAATTACTGAATATCGTAATCAATACAAGAAAACATTGTCACTTCTCGCTATTACTAAAACCTCTTATTTTTTAGTGATGACCACAAATGTTACAAATAGTTTGTCTTCCATCCAAAATAAATTATCTAAATTAGCAATTACTTTGTCTAAACTTCCTAATAACGCAATTGAAAAAACATTAATTCGTGATGAATCATGCACAAAGATATTGAAAGCAGTGGCAAGTATTAATAATATTTCCCCATCCGATATTACTATCGCTAATATATTAGCGGGGCGACAAGTTTCTAGCGAATATAATTTACTTGTCAATTATTATGAATGTCTTAAAAGTTTAGAAAATCATTATATTGAACCATATTCTGAAGATTGTTTAGGTGAATATTTATCACTTATTAATGGAAATTCTGAATTAACTAAATTTTATCGCACTGAGGAAATTAACAATCGCAATCAAAATGTTGTAATTGGTCGACAATATTCTTCAGCTCCTTGTTCATTAATTGATTATTTAATGAATAATTCAATTGATTTTGCAAATAATTCATCATTTGATTATATCATCCGCGCTTTTAGTGCCTACTTTTCAATTAATTCAATTAAACCATTTGAACAATATAATGAAGAATTATCTATTTTAATGTTAAAAAAGGTTTTAGCGCCTACAAGCCTAGAATCTTTAGCATCCATCTTACCTTTAGAAGAATTCTTAAATGAAGATCCAGCAATTATTAATGGTTTTAACGAAGCCGCTAAAACAAGAGATTTAACATATTTATTAATCGCGTTTATTAATAAATTCGATAAAATTATTTCTACTTTCTATAATCGAATTGAACAAATTCAATTATCAAATGTTAAAAATGAATATTATCATGGCGCGGATGAACAATCTTTTATAAAAGAAATAAACACAATTAAGAATGAACAACCAACATCAATTAAACCAATTGTAGAACCAAAAACAGTTAAAAGTGTTGAGGTAAAAAAAGAGAAAGAAAAAGAAACAAATATAAATATTCCTGTTCAAAAAATCGTTCAACCTTCAATAAATAATAAAGATTATGATTCTCTTGCTGAAGATTTATTAGAATCTGATCCTCTTCTTCGTCCTGCTCAAGCAGCGTTCTATGTTAGACATTGCACTGTTGGTAAATATTACACAATCGCGCAATATAAAAAAGCAACAGGATGCGTTTATGAAACCGCACGCACATCTATGGATAATTTAGCGAAACGTGGCTATTATAAACGTGAACCATTAAAAAATAAGTTTATTTACACACCAATCCCAAAGGAGTAATATATTGTCTATGCAAAATTTATTTTATTTAAGTGAAGGCTTAGAAAGCCTATTCATCCTTCTTGGAGTCTTAGGACTCATGGGAATTATCGTTGTCGCTGTTATTATTTTTAAAAAGAAATTTAAAAAGTTTGATATTGAAAAACCAAATATCAGCGAAGAACAAGCTGTTCGAGAAGAACTCGACCGTGTTTTAGTTCCTGTTGATGAAGACTTAGTTGAAAAAACTAAAGATGAACCAACAAAAAAAGATTAATTCTTTATATATTCATATTCCTTTTTGCAGTCATCTTTGTGCCTACTGCGATTTTACTAAATTAATTTATAATGAAAAATTCGCTTCTAATTATTTAGAAAGTGTTTTTTTCGAATTGGATTCATATAATATTGATAAAGTTAAAACTTTATATATTGGTGGTGGAACGCCAACTTCATTAAACGATCATGATTTCGAATTGCTATTAAAAAAAGCTTCTTCATATTTAGATATTGATTATGAATTCAGCGTTGAAGCTAATGTCGAAAATTTAACCGATAATAAATTGGCAATTATGAAAAAATATCACGTCAATCGTATTTCAATCGGAGTTCAGAGTTCAAATGATGTTGTTTTACAAAATTATAATCGACATCATTGTTTTGATGACGCAAAAAAAGTAATTAACAAAGTTAAACAATATGGATTTAACAATATTAATATTGATTTAATTTATGGATATGAAGGACAAACATTAACGGATTTAGATAATGATTTAAACAATTTCCTATCTCTTGATGTTCCTCATATATCAATATACTCATTAACAATTAATAAAGGAACGATGTTTTATAACAAACATTATCAAGAACAAAATCAAGATGATTCAAGACTTTTTTATGATCATATTTTAAATAAATTAAGAAAATCTGGATATAGCCGATATGAAATTTCTAATTATTGTAAGCCAGGATATGAAAGTAAACACAACTTAACATATTGGAAAAACGAACAATATTATGGAATAGGATTAGGTGCATCAGGTTATATAAATAATATTAGATATACAAATACAAAAAACCTTAATAAATATATAAATCACCAATTCATCGATGAACAAGAAATAGTGGACAAAAATGATTTGTTTGAATATTTCCTTTTAACGAATTTAAGACTCGAAAAAGGATTTAGTAGACTTCGATTCAAAGAAATCTTTAATTATGATTTATACGAGGCAAAAAAAGATATTTTTGATGAAATGATAAAAAAGCAATTAATCCAAGTTGATGAAAACATTCATCTTCTAGATGAAGGTTTAATTATCATGGATTCAATAATCTTAAAATTAATAGATTAATGATAAAAAAATAAAAAAAATTAGCACTTTGATGTTGACAGTGCCAAATTTTTAATTATACTTATGATTAGCACTTGAGGTTTGCGAGTGCTAAAAAGGAGGTATCAAGATGAATCGTCGTGACCGAGTATTCAAATTA
>JAQYER010000001.1 GCA_028723545.1 Caryophanales bacterium | reverse complement strand
AATTTAACAATGTTAATTTTAATTTTAGGTGCGGTTTTCTTCTGGTTTATGGCTGATAATGGTATCGGAACATTCATGGGTAACTATACTATTTATTATTTAGGTGCCGATTCTTCTTCAAGTATGATAAATACAATTGTCGGTGGTGTTGGCTCAGTTATCGGTTTTGCTGTCGGTGGATTTATCGCTGCTAAAATTGGAAGAAAATGGACAATTGTCAGCGGCTTATCTATGACTATTGGTAGTTATTTATTATGGGCTATATTAACATTTACTGTTTTGAAAAACGCTGCTGGTGGTGGAACATTCCCATGGGTTATTTATGTAATTTTTGGTATTAAAGGATTTGGCATGTCTTTAGTCCATCTTAATTCATTCCCAATGGTTGTTGAATTATGTCCAAATAAACGCATTGGTAAATTTACTGGATATTATTATGCATCCTCTATGGCGGCTCAAACAATTACTCCAATCGCTCTTGGATTATTATTAAAAAATCCAACATTTAATTTTGGATATCTTCCAGTATATGCGTTAGTTTGTGCTGGTGTTGCTCTTTTGATCTTTATGTTTGTTAAATCAGTAAAATTAAATAAAACAAAAATATCAACTGGTTTAGAAGCATTAGGAGAAAATGACGATTAATTATGCCCGCTATATTGACTCATTACGCTTTTGCAAAAAATAATTTCCCTAAAGAATATGAAAAATATTCCTCTTTAGTGTATCTAGGCGCACAAGGACCAGATGTTTTCTTTTTTCTCGGTCATTTGAAAAGAAGAGACAATTCTAAAGAAATTACTCATTTTGGGCATCATTTACATAATATTGAATTAACTGATTTTTATTATTGCTTATTCAAATATATTCAAAATAGACCAGAAGATGAAAAAGATAAATTATATGCATATTTAAATGGTTTGCTAATTCATTATTGTTTAGATCGAAATACTCATCCATATATTTTTTATCGAACTGGAAATATTCCATCAATCGAAAAAAATGATCCAAATTATTATATGAGATCGCATGTTTTCTTCGAATCAAATGTCGATGTTTTAATTGCGAACCATATGAAATTTTCAAAAAACAATGTAAAAGCAATTAAGAACAATAAAGAAGATGTCAAAATTATTTCTAAAATGTATAAAGCCATTAATGACGAATTATTTAAATATGATTTCATTAAAGAAGATACATTTTATTTATGTTATTTAGACATGTTATCAATTGAAAAATTATTTTATTCTCCGCTTGGAATTAAAAGATTATTTTATTACCCATTTCGAAAGATTATCCAATTATGGGTTCAAACGAATCCAGTTAAGCCATATCACAATCAAGAAATTGATTATCTCAATTTAAAGAAAAATAGTTGGAAATATCCAGATACTGGAATTGAAACTGATGATTCATTTTTTGATTTAGTTGAAAAAGCTAGAGAAGATTTAAATATTGTTAATGCATTGTTTGAAAATAAGACTAATGATAATTTAAAGCAAAAAATAAATTTATTTATTAACAATATTAATCACGATGGATGTAAAATAGGTTTAGAAAAATCATATTTTGATTTTTGTTATAAATTAATCAAGAAGGTTCCATTTTAATGAAAAAAGAAAAAATTCCATTAAGCGAATATCCACGTCCTCAACTAAAACGTGATTCTTATATGACTTTAAATGGATTGTGGGAATATGCGATTACTTCTCAAGAAGCCTTTCCTCATAGTTTTATGGGCAACGTTTTAGTGCCTTTTTCAATCGAAACCCAAAAAGAAATTAATCACATTCTTCAACCAAATGAATTTTTATATTATCGAAAAAGCTTTAAATTAGATAAAGATTTTAATCGTGGGAAAGTTTTTTTAAATTTTACTGCCGTTGACCAAATTGCGAAAGTTTGGATTAATAATCGATATTTAGGAGAACATATTGGAGGATTTCTCCCATTTAGTTTTGATATAACCAAATATATCAAAGAAAATAATGTCATTATTGTTCAAGTAAAAGATGTGACTGATACATCATATTATCAAAGAGGCAAACAAAAATTACATCATGGAGGCATTTGGTACACTCCTCAATCAGGAATATATTTACCAGTTTGGTTAGAATCCACTCCAAAAAAATATGTTCATTCCCTTCGTTTAGTGCCTGATATTGATAATAATATTATTAATATTAAAATTAATTCTGATGATACATATGATGCGAAAATTATTTTAAATAATCAAACAATCGATGTTAAAACTAACGTTAATAATAAAATAAAAATTGATAATGTTCATCTTTGGGATGTAAATGATCCATATTTATATGAATTTGATGTTTTATTAGGTGAAGATAAAATTTCATCTTATTTTGGAATGCGAAAAATATCGATGAAAAAAGACGAAAAAGGAATAAATCGAATTTATTTAAATAATAAACCAATCTTTATGTCCGGTGTATTAGACCAAGGATATTATGAACAAACATTATTAACTCCAAAAAGTGATGAAGATTATATTAACGACATTAAATTGATTAAAAATCTTGGCTTTAATTGCATCCGAAAACATATCAAAATCGAAACATTAAGATGGTATTATTATTGCGATAAATTAGGTGTTTTAGTGTGGCAAGATTTTGTTAATGGTGGCACAAAATACAAACTTTCAACAATATCATTCCCATTAATTACAAATATCCATTTAAAAGATAATAAATATTCATTATTTTCAAGAAAAGATGAAATCGGTCGTAAATATTTTATTCGCGATGCGATTGATACTGTTTCTTATTTATTTAATAACCCATCAATCGTGTTATGGACAATTTTTAATGAAGGATGGGGACAATTTGACGCAGAGGAATTAACATCAATAATTAAAGGAATCGATAATACTAGATTAATTGATCACGCTTCTGGATGGCATGATCAAAAAGTCAGCGATGTTAAATCAAGCCACGTCTATTTTAAAAAATATAAATTACCAAAATTAGAAGATAATCGCGCGATTGTGCTTTCGGAATTTGGAGGATATTCACTTCCGATTGAAGGACATATGCAAAATGAAAAAACATTTGGCTATAAATCATTTAAAGATAAAAATGAATTAACCAACGCGATTGTGAATTTATACGATGAACAAATATTGCCAAATATTAAAAAAGGTTTATGCGCTTCGATATACACTCAATTAAGTGATGTTGAAGAAGAAATTAATGGTTTAATTACATTTGATCGAAAAATCATTAAAGTAAATGAAAAAGATATTCAAGATATGAATAAACGCTTATATTCTGAGGTAAATGATGAACATATTTAAAAAATTTTATTGTCGAACATATCAATTTCTTATTTTTATTGCTCAAAGATTTTTATCAATTAAAGAGCCGATATTAATATCAAATAATGATTCGACTTATGAAGTAGGAAAATTATTAAAACAAAATAATATTAATAATATTTTATTAGTGTCCGATGAATCGATTACTAAATTAGGATTACTAGATCGATTAATCGAAGGATTAAAAGATAATAATATTGATTATGTTTTATATAATAAAATCCAACCAAATCCAACTATTGATAATGTTGAAGATGGTTTAAAGATATATAAAGATAATCATTTAACCGCTATCGTGTGTTTAGGTGGTGGATCAGTTATTGATACTTCAAAAATGATTGGAGTAAGAGCGAATAATAATAAACCAATATCCAAATTTAAAGGTATTTTAAAAGTTCATCACTCAATGCCTTTATTAATTGCTATTCCAACAACAGCAGGAACTGGTTCTGAAACAACTTTGGCGTCAGTAATTCGCGATGAAAAAACGAATGATAAATATGCGATTAATGATCCACATTTAATTCCAAAATACGCATTTCATGATCCAAAATTATTAATTAATTTACCATCGAAAATTACTTCTACGACTGGGATGGATGCATTAACCCATGCGATCGAAAGTTATATTGGAAGAAGCAATACGAAAAAAACGAAAAAATGCGCATTAACCGCAATTAAATTAATTCATGAAAATTTATATGAAAGCTATATAAATCCAACTAATTTAGAAGCTAGGAAAAATATGCTTAATGCTTCTTTTTTAGCCGGTGTAGCGTTCACAAATGCTTATGTTGGATATGTTCATGCTTTATCTCACGCAATAAGTGGTAAATTTAATACCCCCCATGGATTAGCGAACTCAATTATTCTTCCATATGTTTTAAAAGCTTTTGGAAAATCTATATATCGAAAATGTGGTCAAATATATGATTATATTGAATTAGGGGATAAATCAAAAAATAATGAACAAAAAACGAATGATTTAATTAATTACATCATTCATTTAAATGAAATAATGAATATACCTAATAAATTTGATATCGAAGTAACCAAAATTGAATTTGATAATTTAATTAATCATGCATATAAAGAAGCTAATCCTTTATATCCAGTGCCAAAATTATTTGACAAATCTGAATTAAGCAATATTCTTATACAAGTAATTAAAGTAAAGGGGAACTAAATAATGGATATTCATACATTAATTGAACAATTATTATATTATTCAACCAAAAAATTATCATTAGACGAATTTGATGTTATATATGTTAGAAATAACATTTATAAAATATTAAATATTGAATGTCCGAAAGAAGTAACTTTTGATAAAAGCCAAATTGATGAATTAATCGTTCCTGATATGTTTGTCGATGGAATTAGACAATATATTGAAGAAAATCATTTATATGAAGAACAAGACATTGAATCAGTTGTCACTTCAATTATGGGTATCGTTTCACCTCTTCCAAGCCAAGTTAGAGACCGTTTTTATTATTTAAAAGAACATGAATCTCCGAAAGCTGCGACTGAATATTTATATAATTTAAGCGTCGCAAATTATTATGTCCAAAAAACCAAAGTAGACAAAAATATTTTATGGAATTCAAAAGATAATTTAGAAATATCAATTAATTTATCTAAACCAGAAAAAAATAATAAAGATATCAAAGCGTTAGTGGGTAAACAAGATGTATCATATCCAAAATGCGTTTTGTGTTTAGAAAATTTAGGATTTCCAGGTCGTGGCAAATTTGTTCCAAGACAAGTTATCCGCGTTATCCCAATGAAATTAAATAACGAAGACTGGTTTTTACAATTTTCACCATATGGATATTACAACCGCCACTGCATTTTGGTTAAAACCAAACATGAGCCAATGGTTATTAATGAAAACAATTTACGAGCATTATTCGCTTTTGTTGATGAATATCCACATTATTTCATTGGTTCAAATTCAGATCGACCAATTGTTGGTGGATCAATATTAAACCATGAACATTTCCAAGGCGGACATCACGTCATGCCAATGATGAAAAGAAAAGTCATTAAAGAATATGTTGATGAAGATTTCCCAACTATTCGCATTGGTAAATTAGATTGGTATAATTCGACATTATGTTTAATGTCTAACGATAAAGAAGCAATGATTCAATACGCTTTAAAAATCTTAAATAGTTGGAGAAATTATTCTGATGAAGAAGTTGATATTCTTGCTTACACAAATGGTGAATCTCATAACACCATTACTCCAACATTAGTGAAAAAAGGTAATGTATATTATTTATATATTATTTTAAGAAATAATCGTTGTAACGAAGAGCATCCAGACGGAATATTCCATGCACATAAAGAATATCATCATATTAAAAAAGAAGGTATTGGTTTAATTGAGGCAATGGGGCAATTCATTCTTCCAGCGCGTTTAGTCCGTCAGCTTAAAATTGTCGAAGAAGTAGTGAAAAATAATACTGAAGACAATATTTATTTAAATTTATATCCAGATATGAAAGACTTCGTTCCAATGATTAATAAATTGAAAAATAATCACACAGATGATATTCATAAAGATGTCATTAATGAAGTTGACGAAATATGTAAAGGCATATTAGAAAACACTGCTGTGTTTAAAAATGACGAAATTGGACAACTTCATTTCGATAAATATTTGAATTCAATTAATACATTCGAAAAGAAATAATTAATTAAAAAAACTCCGAATGGAGTTTTTTTATCTTTGTTCTCCAATGATGGATATTTGATTATCAACACTTAGATCAATCATTACTTCATTATTTTTTGAATTGATGAATAAATTATTATCATCGCTAATATAGTCAAAACATTTCAAAACATTTTTATAATGAATTAATGAATTTTGATTAATTGTTCCTTGAATAATTATTTCATTCTCATTTGATGTATCAACATTAATTAATTCATCAATATCTACACCAATAATTAATGAATTGATATCTGGAGATAAATACGCTAAAACGTCTTCAATTGGGAAATTTATTCCATTAGGAATATAACGGATATATAAATAGTCGACATAATTATAGTAAGTAGGGGTAATCATAATTCGATAATTATCATAATAATTAATAAAAGTTGAGCAA